>DASQWC010000037.1:0-26454 GCA_035640475.1 Actinomycetota bacterium
AACCTTCTCCGGTGCCGGCGGCGCTCCGCCGAAGTCGTACGACTCGGCGGGACGGCCCGAAGCAACCTCCGTATTCGCGGCATAGTCGGACGTCTCGCACGCGACGAAGGTGTCCTCGCCGCTGGCGCACGGCTGGGTGAACTCGTGGTTGACCGTGCCACCGATCGCGCCGGGATCGGCCTCGATCTGCGTCGGTGACAAGCCGCAGCGCGCGAAGGCAGCGTGGTAGGCGGCCTCCATCTTCTTGTAGCTCACGCGTAGGCCGTCCTCATCGACGTCGAAGGAGTAGGCGTCCTTCATGAGGAACTCGCGGCAGCGGAGCAGGCCGCCGCGCGGGCGGGGCTCGTCCCGGAACTTCCACTGGATGTGGTACGGGATCTTCGGAAGATCGCGGTACGAAGGAAGCTCTGTCGACGCGAGGAACGAAATCATCTCCTCGTGCGTGGGGGCGAGGCAGAAGTCGCGCTCGGAGCGATCCTTGAGCCGGTAGAGCACGGGGCCGTAGTCGTCCCACCGGCCGCTCTTCTGCCAGAGATCGCCGGGCTGGAGAAGCGACATGAGCAACTCGACCGCGCCGGCCCGGTCCATCTCCTCGCGGACGATCTGTTCGACGTTGCGCAGCACTCGATGTCCGAGTGGGAGCCAGGCGTAGACGCCGGCCGCGACACGCCGAATGAACGCGCCGCGCACCAGCAGCTTGTGCGACGGGATCTCCGCGTCGGCCGGAGCGTCGCGCAGCGTTTGTCCGAAGAGGTTCCCCGCTCGCATGTCAGACGAGCGTAGCTACTGCAACCCGACGACGGGGAGACGCTTGCGCTCTCCGTTGTCCGTTTCGGCCGCGGTCTTCTGCACTTCTTCGAGCAGCACGTCGAGCATCTCCTCCGGTCCGACCTCGCGTACCCGCTGGCCCTTGCGGAAGATCGTCCCGCCGTGCTTCGTGAGCGCCAGGCCGACGTCGGCCCCGCGCGCTTCCCCGGGCCCGTTGACCAGACACCCCATCACTGCGACCTGAATCGGGGAGCGCATCTCGGCCAGCGCCTCCTCGACCTTGGTCGCGATGTCGATGACGTTTCCCTCGACGCGGCCGCAGGTCGGACACGCGACGACGTCGACGCCTTCGCGCCGGAGGCCGAGCGCTTGCAGGATGGCCTTGCCCGCTTTCACTTCCTCGAGCGGGTCGGCGGCGAGTGAGACGCGGATCGTGTCGCCGATACCTTCGGCGAGCAGCGTCCCGATTCCCACAGCCGACTTCACGCTGCCGCCGTAGGCCGTGCCGGCCTCCGTGACACCGAGGTGCAGCGGGTGATCCGTCTTCTCCGAGAGCAACCGGTACGACTGGACCATCTGCCAGGCATCGCTGTGCTTCACCGAGATCTTGATGTCGTTGAACCCTTCTTCCTCGAGCAGCGCGACCTCCCACAGCGCGGACTCCACAAGCGCCTCCGGAGTCGGACCGCCGTGGCGCTCGAGGAATTGTGTGTGGAGCGAGCCGGCGTTCGCGCCCACGCGGATCGGAATGCCCCGATCCTTTGCCTCGCGTGCCACGTCGCGGATCTTCTGCGGGTCCTTGATGTTGCCGGGGTTGAGCCGCAGTGCGTCGACACCGAGCTCCAGGGCTTTGAGCGCCAAGTCGTGGCGGAAATGAATATCGGCGATGATCGGCGGCGGATTCTGAGACGACGACAACACCCACATCGCAAGGGCGAGACCGTCGACGGATTCGTCGTCCGGCACGGTGATCCGGATGATGTCGGCCCCCGCCGTCGCGAGCGCGAGCACCTGGTCGACGGTCGATCGCGCATCCGGTGTGCGCGTCGTCGTCATCGACTGGATCGAGACCGGCGCATCTCCGCCGATGGGAACCGAGCCGACGCGAATCTGTCTCGTTGGACGGCGTTTCGGGGGCATCTCGTGCCCAGGATAAGCCGGTTTTGCTAGCGGCCCGGCAGTCGTACGGGCGAGACGATGTCGTAGTAGACGAGCAGCAAGGCGAGCAGTGCGAGGATGCTCAGCACCACGGCCATGACCGGGACGAGCGCTCGTTGATCGACCGGCTTCCGCCTGACTTTTTCGATGAGCAGGACGAGCAGATGCCCGCCGTCGAGCGGCGGCAACGGGAACATGTTGAAGACGCCGACGAAAATGTTGATCTGGACGAACAAGAACAGGAACATCGCAATCTGACCCTCGACCGCGAGATCGGCGGCCAGCCGTCCGGCACCGATGATCGAGAACGGTCGCTCGTCCGAGGGGCCGTCTCCACTCAAGCCGAGCGTCGAAGGCGAGAACGCCCGCGGCGCCTGCTGGACGAAACCACGGAACAGCTCGCCCATGACGCGGGCCGATTGCCCCGTCGCCGCGATCGGGTTGAGACGAGTGATCTCGCTGCGCGGAATGATCCCGATGCGCCCGATCTTCTCCCCGTCCTCTTCGACGACGTAGGGCGTCATCTCGACGGTGCGAAAGCCCCCGTCCTTCCCGCGTACCCGAACGACCAACTCTTCGCCCGGGCTCGAGCGCAGCACGCGCACCATCTCTTGTCCCGAGGGAATCCGACGACCGTCGATCTCGAGGATCTCGTCGCCCGGACGCAGCTTCGCTTTCGCGGCCGGAGTGGCCTCGCCGTCGCGTTCCAGCTCGACGGCGTCGATCACGCGTGTCCGTTTGCTCGGATCGGGCAGGCCGACGGCACTAAAGATGATCAGCAGGAACACAAAGGCCGACACCATGTGCGTCACCGACCCGGCCCCCAGGACGACGGCGCGCTTCCACGTCGGCGCCGCGCCGAACGAGCGCGCCTGATCCTCCTCCGAGACCTCCTCGTAGGGCGACATGCCGACGACGCGTACGAAGCCTCCGATCGGGAACGCCTTGATGCCGTACTCGGTCTCCGGTCGCGTGAGAGGTGCGCCGTCCGGGCCCGTTACCGTCTCGGGGCGCCCCCGCCTCGTCGACCAGATCGTCGGGCCGAACCCGATGAAGAACTTCGACACCTTGATCTTCGCCCAGCGGGCGGTGATGTAGTGGCCGAACTCGTGGAAGAAGATCGCGAACAACAGCAGGACGACGAACGCGCCGATGCCGAAAGCCGTGGCCATTCAGGAATTCCTCACGAGAAGAGCCAGGTTATCCCGCGACGATGGACTTCGCGCGCTCCCGGGCCCAGGCGTCGGCTCGCAGGACGTCCGCGAGCTCGATGCTCGCCTCCCCGTAGCCGAGCTCGCCCCCGGAGCCGTCGTCGACGACCCGTGCGACGACCTCGGCGATCCGCGGGAACCTCAGACCGCCCGACAAGAACGATGCGACGGCAATCTCGTTGGCGGCATTGAGGACGGCCGGCGCGGTGCCCCCGGTGCGTCCTGCTTCGTAGGCGAGCGGTAGGCAACGGAAGACATCCGTATCGACGGGCTCGAACGTCAGGGCCGCCATCGTCGTCCAATCGACGTCGTCCGGCTTCCAGTCGGCTCGTGCGGGATGGCCGAGTGCGTAGGCGATCGGCACCCGCATGTCCGGGGGGCCGAGCGCGGCTTTCCACGACCCGTCGGTGAACCGAACCAGGCAATGGACGACCGATTGCGGATGGCACACGACATCGATGCAGCCGAAGCCGAGTCCGAAGAGAACGTTCGCCTCGAGCACCTCGAGACCCTTGTTCATCAACGTGGCCGAGTCGATGGTGATCTTGGCGCCCATGTTCCACGTCGGATGCCGCAACGCATCCTCCGGCGTGACCCCTTCGAGCTCGGCGGTCGTCCGTCCGCGGAACGGACCTCCCGACGCGGTCAACACCAGCCGTGCGACCGATTCGGAGAGCTCCCCGGCCAGGCACATGTGCGTCGACGCGTGCTCGGAGTCGACGGGAACGAGCTCAGCCCCGGCACGCAGCCGCCGGGCGACGAGCGGACCGCCCGCGACGCACGACTCTTTGTTTGCGAGCGCGACGCGCCGTCCCGCATCGAGTGACGCCAGCGTCGCCTGCAGACCCGCGGCCCCCACGACGGCGTTCAGAACGACGTCGGTATCCGGGTCCTTTGCCAGCTCCGTGAGCGCATCTGGCCCGTCGAGCACGTCGACGCCAAACAATCGCTCTCGCGCGGCCGCCGCGGCATCTGAGTCGACGACCGCAACTCGCCGGGGTCTGAATTTCTCGGCCTGTCGCACGATGGCGTCGGCGTCCGTATGCGCGGCCAGCGCGTGAACGCGAAACGACTCGGGAGCACGATCGATGACGTCGAGTGCTTGTGTCCCGATCGAACCCGTCGACCCGAGGATCGTGACCGAACGTGCGCCTATCCGGCCCACCCCAGAATGCGCAGGACGTAGTACGCAACCGGCGCGTTGAAGATGATCGCGTCGATACGGTCGAAGAATCCGCCGTGGCCGGGAACGAGACTGCCCATGTCCTTGACGCCGAGGTCGCGCTTCACGAGCGACTCGACGAGATCGCCGAGCGGCGTCGTCACCGACATGACGAGCGCAAGCTTCACGGCCAGTCCGACGTCGAACGGGTCGATCAACGGAAGGACCGCCGCCGACAACCCCACCATCACGATTGTCCCGGCGAGGAAGCCCTCCCACGTCTTGCCGGGACTCGTCCGCGGAGACATCTTGTGCCGCCCGATCTTGCGGCCGATCAGATACGCCGCTGCGTCGTGGACGGCCGACATGCCGACGACGGTGGCCGTGAGCACGAGACCGTTGCGTCCGCGCAGCAGCAGGATCGCGAATCCGACGAGCAGCGGACCGTAAACGATCCCGAAGTATGTGGACGAGAGCACCGATCGGATCTTGTCGGTCGGCACGGTCAGGCCCCACAGCAACAGAAGCGGCAGCGGAAGCACGAGTCCGAGAGCAAGGCCCGGTACACCCCGTGAGTAAGCCCCGGCGAGCGTGACGCCGCCGCAGATCAGTCCGACCAGTACAACGGGAGCGAAGCCGGCAGCTTTGAGGACTGCGTACAACTCGGCCTGCGCGATAATGATGACAACGAACGCGAGAACGAAGAAGGCGATCTTGCCGGCGACGAGCGTTCCGACCATGAGCCCGGCGAGCAAGAGGCCGGTGACGATGGCCATGCCGACCGAGCGTGGCTTGTCGGCCGAGCCGGCGGCACCGGGCCGTCTGGCGGCGCTCACGGCATCACGTCCGGCCGAAGGGCTCCGACTCAAATCTCCCTGAGCTCCTTCTCCTTGCGCTCGAGGAGCTTGTCGATCTCGACGACGTGCTGGTCGGTCTCGCGCTGAAGGTCTTTCTCGGCCCGGCGCAGCTCGTCCTCGGAGATCCCGCCGGACTTCTGAAGGCGCTCGAGTTCTTCCTTGGCGTGACGGCGGACGTTGCGAACAGCGACTCGTCCTTCCTCGGCCCGGTGGTGCGCGACCTTGATGAGTTCCTTTCGCGTCTCTTCGGTGAGCTGCGGGAACGGAAGCCGGATGACGTTGCCGTCGTTGGAGGGCGTGACGCCGAGATCCGACTTCATGATCGCCTTCTCGATCGCGCCGATCGTGCTCTTGTCGTACGGCTGAACGACGAGCAGGCGAGGCTCCGGAACGTTGATCGTCGCGAGCTGATTCAGCGGGGTTTGCGTCCCGTAGGCGTCGATGGGCAGCTTCTCGACGAACGCAGGTGATGCTCTGCCCGTGCGGAGCGTGTTGAGATCGTCGTGCGTCACTTCCGCGGCCTTGCGCATCTTCTCGTCGGCGGAACGCAGAACGGTTTGCGCCTCAGGTGTCGACATCGATCCCCCGCTCTTTAGTGGACGACCGAGCCGATCGCATCGCCTCGCACGACTCGCTCGATCGTCCCGGCTTCAAGGAAGTTGAAAACGTGAATTGGGAGCCCATAGTCCTTGCAGAGTGCGATCGCAGTTGCGTCCATCACCTTGAGGTCCCGCTCCAGCACCTCCATGTAGGTGAGATCCGTGAGCAGTTTTGCTTCCGAGTTCGCCTCGGGATCGCTGTCGAACACTCCACCGACGCGTTTGCCGACGAGGATCGCCTCGGCTCCGACCTCGAGCGCACGGAGCACTGCCGGCGTATCCGTCGTGAAGTACGGGTTTCCCGTTCCGGCTGCGAAGACGACGACCCGGCCCTTCTCGAGATGGCGTATCGCGCGGCCGCGAATGAACGGCTCGGCGATCTCCTGCATCCAGATCGCCGTCTGCACCCTCGTCTCGACGTCCTCATGCTCGAGCGCGTCGCGCAGTGCGAGTGCGTTGATGACCGTCGCGAGCATGCCCATGTAGTCGGCGGATGCTCGGTCCATGCCGGCCTGCTCGGCTTCGGAGCCGCGCAGAATGTTTCCGCCACCCACGACCGTCGCGACTTCGAGACCGAGCCTGTGAACAAGCGCAATCTGGCTCGCGATGTGCGCGACGGTCGGAAAGTCCAACCCAAAGCCGTTCGCGGACGCGAAGGACTCGCCGGATACCTTCAGGAGAACGCGCCGATAGCGAAGGGAGCCGGTCTGGGCCGGTGACTCCGCCTTCGGCTCTGTTTTCACTATCCTCCCGGCGCTAATCCAGGCTTTCGGCGACCTCGAAGCGGACGAACCTGCGCACGCCCACGTTCTCGCCCGTCTTCGCGGCGTACGAAGCGACGAGCTGGCCGATCGTTTGCTTGTCGTCCCGCACCCACACCTGCTCGAGCAAGCAGAACTGCTTGGCGAACTTCTTGACGGCACCCTCGGTCGCTTGCGCGATGACCTTTTCGGGTTTGCCCTCGACTTTCTTGCGTGCCAGCTCACGCTCCTGCTCGAGCACTTCCTCCGGGACGTCCTCGATGGATAGGTACGCGGGTTTGGCTGCCGCAATGTGCATCGCGACCTCGCGCGCGAGCGTGTTCACGTCCTCGGTCATGGCCACGAAGTCGGTTTCGGTCGACACCTCGACCATCACGCCGATTCGCGGCGGAACCCCGGGCTTCGGCGCGTGCAGGTACGAGTAGATGAGCCCTTCGCTCGTCTCGCGTCCCTTGCGCTTTGCGGCATCCGCGAGGCCGCGCTCGCGCAAGATCGTGCGCGCTTTGTCGAAGTTGCCGGCAGCGTCTTGGAGCGCCTTCTTGCAATCCATCATCCCGGCGCCGGTCTCCTGCCGGAGCTTGGCGACGTCGGCGGCTTTGATGTCTGCCATCAGGAACTTGCCTCCTCGGCGACGGGGACCGGTTCGCCGCCGCCATCACTCTCGGTCTTGGGTGCGGGCGCGGCCTCCGAAGCTTCGGCCGCCGCCTCCACGAGCTCCTCGAGCTCGACGTCGGCGCCACCCGCCGGTTCGTCCGGCTCGAATACCTGCGAAGGACGAAGCGCTTTGCCGCCGAGCACAGCGTCGGAGATGACTTGGCACATGAGGTTGGCGGCGCGGATTGCGTCATCGTTGCCGGGAATCGGGTAGTCCACCTCGTCCGGGTCGCAATTGGTATCGACGACGGCCACGATCGGGATCCCGAGGCGGCGGGCTTCCGCGACGGCGATCTGTTCCTTCTTGGTGTCCACGACGAACAGGACGTCGGGAAGCTCGCCCATCTCGGCTATCCCATACAGGTTGCGCTCGAGCTTCTCCCGCTCGTGGCGCAGCCTCAGGATCTCCTTCTTGGGGAGCGTCTCGTGCAGGCTCTGCTCCTCCATGTCCTTCAGTTGCTGGAGCCTATCGATCCGGTGCTTGATCGTCTGGAAGTTCGTGAGCGTGCCGCCGAGCCAGCGGAGATTGACGTAGGGCATCCCGCACTGGGCCGCGCACTGCTCGACCGACTCTTGGGCTTGCTTCTTCGTCCCGACGAAGAGAATCGTTCCGCCCTCGGCCGCCTTGTCGCGGACGAAGTCGAAGGCGACTTCGAGCAACTGCAGCGTCTGTTCGAGGTCGATGATGTAGATGCCGTTGCGCTCGCCGAAGATGAATGGCTTCATCTTGGGATTCCAACGGCGGGTTTGGTGCCCAAAATGGACACCCGCTTCGAGAAGCTGCCGCTTGGTTACTGGCGGCATCGCGTACCACTCCTTCCGGTTCTTCCTCCGCCTAGTGCCTGTACACCGGAAGCCAACTAGGCGTGCGTATTTGCCCTATGGGGCTCTGCGAGTTTACTGAGTCTTGCGCGCTCCCGCGCGCGGGTGGCTCGCGTCGTACACGGCGCGCAGGCGCTCGGAGGTCACGTGCGTATACACCTGCGTGCTCCCGACGTCGGCGTGCCCCAGCAGCTCCTGCACACTTCGCAGGTCCGCTCCGCCCTCGAGCAAATGTGTCGCAAAGGAGTGCCGCAACAAATGCGGCCAGATCGGCCGTCCGTCGAGTGAGACGACCCCGAGCTTGTGAATGACCCTGCGGACGTCCCGCGTCGTCATCTGGCGTCCGCGCAGGTTGAGGAACAACGCATCGGGAGCGCCGTCGGTGTTGCGCGCAGCAAGCTTCGGACGTCCCTTGGCGAGGTAGGCCTCGATCGCCACCGCCGCGGGATCGGCCAGCGGGACGACCCGGTCGCGCCCGCCTTTGCCCTGTACGACGCGGACCCATCCGCTCGCAAGATCGAGGTCGTCGGACCGCAGCGCGCACGCCTCCCCCGCTCGAAGGCCGGCGTCGTAGAGCACCTCGACGAGGGCGAGGTTCCGCCACGACTCCGGTGCAGGCTCCGGAGCGGCCGTGGCCCCCTCGGCGAGCTGGAGAACACGTCCGACCTCGACGGGCTTCAGCACCTTCGGGAGCCGGGAGCGCGCCTTGGGCAGTGTCAGGAGCTCCGCCGGATTGCCGGCGACGACGCCCTCCCGCTCGCAGAATCGGTAGAAGCGCCGAATCACCGAGGCGCGCCGCCGGATCGACGTTCGCTGGAGCCCGCGGGTCTCGAGGTTGGCGAGGTACGTGCGCAGCGTCGGATGGTCCACGGCATCAAACGCGCGATCGAGCCGCCGGAGGAAACCGAGGAAGTCGGAGAGGTCGTTTCGGTACGCCGCGACAGTGTGCCTCGACGCCTTCCGCGGCCCTTCGAGGTACGCAAGGTAACGCTCCATCAGCAGCTCGCCGCTCATCCATCAATGCAACCACGCACCCGGCTCCCAGAAGTGGATTCCCGACATATGCGTGTCGCCTCGGGCGGTACGGTGAGGTCGTGAGCCCGGACACCTTCTCGCCTCCGACGAGCGCGTGGTTCGATGCCACGTTCCGCGAGCCGACGCCCGCGCAGCGCGACGGCTGGCCGTCGATCGCCGGTGGTTCGCACACACTCGTCTGCGCCCCGACCGGTTCGGGCAAGACCCTGGCGGCCTTCTTATGGGCAATCGATCGCATCGCGACCGACGACGTCCCGGACCGCAAGCAGCGCTGCCGCGTCCTCTATATCTCCCCGCTGCGCGCGCTCGCCGTCGACGTCGAGAAGAACCTGCGGGCGCCGATCGCCGGCATCAAGCTCGCCGCGGAACGTCTCGGCATCGACATCCACGAGCCGTCCGTCGCGATTCGCACGGGCGACACCGAGGCCGCCGAGCGGCGCGCGCTGCAACGTACGCCGCCCGACATCCTCATCACGACGCCCGAGTCGCTGTACTTGATGCTCACCTCCCAGGCGCGCGACACGCTTCGCTCCGTCGAAACGGTGATCGTCGACGAGATCCATGCCGTCGCACACTCAAAGCGCGGCTCCCATCTCATGCTCTCCCTCGAGCGGCTCGAGGAGATCACGACGGCACCGCCGCAGCGCATCGGACTGTCGGCGACGCAGCGTCCGCTCGAAGAGATCGCACGCTTCCTGGGTGGACGCGTCAACGGAAAAGACCGCGCAGTCGCGATCATCGACGCCGGCCTCCGTAAGCAGCTCGATGTCGAGGTCGTCGTTCCCGTCGAGGACATGGCCAATCTCAGCGACCTGGATGCGCCTTCAGGCGCTCCTTCTAACCGGCACGACGACCGTCCCGGCGGCGACGGCCGCGGCTCGATCTGGCCCGCGATTCACCCGAAGCTGCTCGAGCTCGTGCTCGCACATCACTCGACGATCATCTTCGTCAACGCGCGCCGGCTCGCCGAACGACTCGCTGCGCGGCTCAACGAGCTCGCGGAGACCGACATCGCCCGCGCGCATCACGGCTCCCTTGCGCGCGAACAGCGCCTGATCGTCGAGGACGAGTTGAAGTCGGGCCGCCTGCGTTGTCTCGTCGCGACGAGCTCGCTCGAGCTCGGCATCGACATGGGCGCCGTCGATCTCGTCGTGCAAGTCGAGTCACCCGGCTCGGTGTCCCGCGGCTTGCAGCGCATCGGGCGAGCCGGTCACCAAGTCGACGAGCCGAGCCGCGGGAAGGTGTTCCCGAAGTATCGCGGCGACCTCCTCGAAGCCGCCGTGGTCACCAAACGGATGCTCGAAGGCGCCATTGAGGAAACGCGTTATCCGCGCAATCCGCTCGACGTCCTCGCACAGCACATCATCGCGATGTGTGCGATGGAGGATTGGTCCGTCGAGGATCTCGCGGCCGTCGTTCGCCGGTCGGCTCCCTTCGGCGACCTTTCCGACGACGTGCTGCACGCTGTGCTCGATCTCTTGTCGGGCCGCTACCCGTCGACGGAATTCTCCGAACTGCGGCCTCGCATCGTGTGGGACCGCAGGACGAACACGCTCACCGCGCGCCAGGGCTCGAAGCGTCTCGCCGTCACGAGCGGCGGGACGATTCCCGATCGCGGATTGTTCGGCGTGTTTCTTCCAGACGGCGTACGCGTCGGCGAGCTCGACGAAGAGATGGTCTACGAACGCCGTCCGGGCGAGACGTTCGTGCTCGGCGCGTCGACGTGGCGCATCGAAGAGATCACTTTCGACCGGGTCATCGTGACACCGGCACCAGGTGAGCCGGCACAGATCCCGTTCTGGAAGGGCGACAAACCGGGACGTCCGATCGAGCTCGGGCGGGCACTCGGCGCTGCCGTCCGGGAGATCAGAGAAGTGCAGTCGTCACAAGGAAGGGACGCGGCGCTCGCAACACTCCAGCAGAGCTACGCGCTCGACGAGCTCGCGGCCGACAACCTGCTCACATACCTCGACGACGAAGCCGAAGCGGCGGGAGCGGTGCCGGACGACCGAACGATCGTCGTCGAGCGCTTCCGCGACGAGATCGGCGACTGGCGCGTCTGTCTTCTCTCACCGTTCGGCGCCCGCGTGCACGCGCCGTGGGCCATGGCCTTGCAGACGCGCCTCGGGGAGCGCATGGGATCCGACCTTCAGGTCTTGTGGTCCGACGACGGCATCATCCTTCGGCTCGGCGAGGCCTTCGATCACGTTCCCGTCGACGAGCTCTGCCCGTCGCCGGATGAGATCGAGCAGCTGGTGACCGAGCAGCTTCCCGAAACCGCGCTGTTCTCAGCGCGGTTTCGGGAAGCTGCGGCCCGCGCGCTTCTCTTGCCGCGACGGCGTCCGGATCGCCGGACGCCGTTGTGGCAGCAGCGGCAGCGCTCGGCCGACCTCTTGGCCGTCGCGGCTCGCTATCCGACCTTCCCGATTCTGCTCGAGACGACACGCGAATGCCTGCGCGATGTCTTCGATCTGCCCGCACTCAAGGAAGTGCTGCGCGACATTCGCTCGCGCCGCGTCCGCATCGTCTCCGTCGAGACGAAGCGATCGTCGCCGTTCGCTCAATCCCTGCTGTTCGGGTGGATCGCCGTCTACATGTACGAGGGCGACTCGCCGCCGGCCGAACGCCGGGCGGCGGCGCTCGCCCTCGACCCAGATCTGCTGCGCGAGCTGCTCGGAACGGAGGAGCTTCGCGAGCTCATCGACCCAGACGCGCTCGCCTCACTGGAGCTCGAGCTCCAGTGCCTGACCGACGGGAGACGGGCGACGGACGCCGACACACTGCACGACGTCCTCCGCCGCGTCGGCGATCTCACGCACGAGGAGATCGACGTGCGCTCGGACGGGGACCCGAGCACCTGGATCGACTCGCTCGTCGAGCAGCGACGCGCGATTCGGGTGTCCATCGCGGGCTCGGCGCGCATCGCGGCCGCCGAGGACGCGGCCCGCCTTCGCGATGCCGTCGGCGTCGCGCTGCCGCCCGGTCTGCCGGCGGCATTCACGGAGTCTGTGGAGGATCCCCTGACCGATCTCGTCGCGCGGTACGCGCGGAGGCACGGTCCATTCCTCACACAAGCGGTCGCCGCCCGGCTCGGCGTGTCGATCGAACGCGTCCGGGCGAGTCTGGACGCGCTCGAGTCGGACCAGCGCCTGCTGCGCGGGGAGTTCCGTCCGGACGGCGTGGAGCGCGAGTGGTGCGACCCGAACGTGCTCCGACAGCTCAAGCGACGATCGCTTGCCAGACTTCGCAAGGAGATCGAGCCCGTTGATGCAGCCGTGCTCGGCCGGTTCCTCCCGGCGTGGCAATCGATCACCTCGCCGCGGCAAGGGCCCGACGCGCTCGCCGAATGCATCGGACAGTTGCAAGGCGCAGCCGTCCCGGCGTCCGTGCTCGAGACCGACGTGCTGCCCGCGCGGCTGGCGGCATATCGCGCTGCAGATCTCGATGCTCTGTGCGCATCGGGCGAGCTCGTCTGGCTTGGTGCGGGATCGCTCGGTCCTTCCGACGGTAGGGTCCAGCTCTTCTTCCGTGATCAGCTTCGGCATCTCGCGCCGAGTCGTCCCGAAGACCGTCCGGCGGGACTCGTCCACGACGCCATCCGCCGGCGTCTTGCCGAGGCCGGCGCGTGCTTCTGGCCGGAGCTCGTTCACGCGGCACCCGACACAGACGAGCCGATTCTGCTCGCCGCATTGTGGGATCTCGTTTGGGCCGGTGAAGTCACCAACGACACGTTCGCCCCGCTGCGAGCACTGGCATGGGGACGGCCGAAGCGCGATCCGCGGGGCAAGCCCCGGCCGGGTGCGCTTCGCCGCGCAGGACCTCCGGCCGGCGCGGGACGCTGGTCCCTCGTCACCCTCGATCCCCGGCCGGCAGCGACCGAGAGCGCGCACGCCAAGGCGCTGCAGCTGCTCGATCGACACGGCGTACTCACACGCGAAGCGGCTTTGGCCGAGAACGTCGAAGGTGGGTTCGCGTCGGTGTACGGGATCCTCAAAGCACTCGAAGAATCCGGGCGCGTCCGCCGCGGCTACTTCGTCGCGGGCCTCGGCGCGGCGCAGTTTGCGCTGCCCGGCGCCGTTGAGCGCTTGCGCAGCTTGCGCGATGCCTCGGAGCGGCAGCTGCACGTGCTCGCGGCCACCGATCCCGCCCAGCCGTACGGTGCCGCTCTCTCGTGGCCCGAGTCAGCGGCACGGCCCGCACGAGCGGCCGGGGCGTACGTCGTCGTCGTCGACGGAGCATGCGCTGCGTATCTCGAACGCGGAGGCCGCAGCCTGTCCGTCTTCACGCAGGACGACGACGCCTGGGCGGAAGGGATTGCGTCGCTGCAGAAGGACGCCCGCGTTCGACGACTCGTCGTCGAACGCGTGAACGGCGTTCCGGCTGCCGACAGTCCTGAAGCCGATGCGCTTCGCGCAGCCGGCTTCAGCGACTCCTACCGAGGCCTGGCGCTTCGCGGCTGAGGGCTACGCGAAGCGATACACACGAACTTCATACGGTCCGAAGACGTCCTTCCCGATGTCGGCAAGGCGCGCGCCGCCGTTTCGAACCTCGAACGCCTGCCGCCCGAGCAACGACGAACCAACTGAGAGACCCGCGACGACGTTGCCCGGTCCGTGATGGACGGCAATCAGCACATGCGATCCGTCGCCGGCGTCACGGAACAACGACGCGGTAACGCTCGATGCGGCGACTTGCACGCCCGGGACCGGACCTCGTTCGTACGCAGGCCGAAGCTGACGCAGCTCGCTGATCAACGGATTGAGCACGGAGCGTACCCAGTCGCTCCGCGACCGGTAGCGCGTCCAGTACACGAGACCGTCCGCGCCGGCCACGATTGATGCAAAGGCCATGTACCGGGATTCGGCCTTCGTCGGCAACCGCTTTCCGAGAAAGTTCCTGCCTTGTGCGTCTTCGCCGAAGCCCTGGAGGACCGGGATGTAGCTGCCGACCTCACGGCCGATCTTCGCACGATTCTTGATTCGCTCCCACCACTTCGGCAGCCCGCTGAACTCTGGGCGCTTCGCAACGCACGGATAGGCATCGAACATCATCACGTCCATCGCGCCGACGAACGGACGTGCGTCCTCGTAGATGCCGAACACCATGGCGATTCGATGTGTGGGGTCGACCGAACGGACAGCTTGGTAGGCCTCGCGCGCCTGGCTCGGTGAGACCTTCTCGCTTCCGATCGTCGGTTCGTCCACGAGATGCCATCCCATGACGGCCGGGTGTGACTTGAATCGCGCGACGAACGAACGGATACGGCCCAGGTCGGACTTGCGGACCCACGTGCGGTCGATCTCCAGCATCACGCCGACCCCGGACACGAGCGCGCGGTCCAGGTACGCCTTCTCGTCGATGTCGTCGACGTTGTAGGGGACGACCGTATCGATCCCCTCCTGCTGAAATTGCGTGAGCCGGTCGGGCCTTTCCACGGAGTCGTACCAACCGAGGGGGAACGAGCTCCGAAACCCGTCCAGCGGCCCGGCCGTCGCCGGCGACGCGAGCGCCACCATGACGACGACGAGCGTCAGCGCGAGAAAGCTGGTTTTCCCCCTCAATCCGCGAACACGATACCGGCTGGGCAAGCCAAAGCCGGCGCTTTTGCGCCGGCTTTGGCTCGACCCGGAATGCGTTAGCCGCCGGGAGGCTTCATGAGACCCACGAAGTTGCCTTCGGGATCCGTGAAGTGCGCGAGCTCCGGGCCGTCCGGAACCTGGAACGGCGGGTTCACCGTCTTTCCTCCCGCCTTCTCCACCGCGTCCAGCGCCTTCTGCAGGTCGGCGACCTGAATGTAGAAGGTCACGTGCGGCGTGCCGTCCGGATTCGGCCCAACCCCGCCCGGGATGCCTTCCTTGGCTTCGACCATCCCGTAGTTCATCGGGTTGTTCGCGTCGATCTTCCAGCCAAAGGACGTCGCATAGAAGTCCTGCAGCTTCTTTGCGTCCTTGCCTCCGATCTCAAACCACATGACCGGATTGCTCATTCCTCCTCCTTCCTTCGATGACTCCGAACGCTAACCAGCCAATTCGACACCCTGCTGTCGGGAATAGGTCAGCCTGTCGGAAATAAGTCACGGCCGGACGCGGCTGCTCGCAGCCTGTCCATGTAATGCGTCCATCCCTGCTTGTGCTGCTCGGCCATTTCCTCGGTCGGAAGGCCCGTGTGCCGGAGCGTCAGAACGGTTCCGGCGCCGTCCGGTCGCAGCGACACCTCAACGAGGCTCGAGCCCGGCGCAACGACCTGTCCGTCACCTTCCCACCCCCAGGTGAACGCGACGAATCTCGGCGGATCGACGCGAACGTACTCGCCTTTCGCAATCGCCTCGGAGAGCACCTGGACGCGGAGAACACCGCCGGGCTGCGGATCGAGCTCCGCATTGCTGCCCATCCACTGCTTCATCTTCTCGGGGTCGGTGAAGAACTCGAAGACCGTCTCGGGCGGCGCGTCGATGCCGATCTCACGCTCGAAGACGAATCCGGTCTCCTGCGTCATTCCTTTAGCCTCAGCCACGGCGCTTCCTCTTCTCCTCCCCTTCGGCGGCCGCCTTCAATCTCCGCAGCGCGGCGTCCCAGAACTCCTCGAGAAACCGCCTGAGCTCGCGGAGGCCTTCCGGCCGCGCCCGATAGAGCCTGCGAGTGCCATCTCGACGCTCGTTCACGAGTCCCGCCTCCTTGAGCACCCGCAGGTGCTGCGAGATCGCCGGCCGGGTGACCTCGAACTCGCGCGCGATCTCGCCGGCCGAGCGCTCCGCATCGCGGACGAGCTGGAGAATCGCCCGTCGCCGGGGCTCGGCGATCGCTTTGAGCGCTGCCTCCATCGATCTATTTAAGCTACCACTAACGTAAGTGTCAACTTACGGATCACAAGCGCTAGCGTCGAGACCGTGTCCGACCTGCGTGAGCTCCTCTGCGAGCTGCTCCGCCTCTTCTATGCGAAGGATTGGGTATCGGGGACGGGCGGCGGCATCTGTGCCGTCGAGGATCCCGGACGACTGCTGCTCGCCCCCACCGGCGTCCACAAGGAACGGATCCGTCCCGAAGACTTCTTCGTCGTCGATGTCGAAACGGGCAAGATCCTCGAGCCTCCGGCCGACACGGCGCTGCGTCCGTCGGAATGCAACGACATCTTCAGAACGATCATTCGAAAGCGCGGCGCCGGATCGGTCGTGCACAGTCACGCGTTGAGTGCGGTGCTTGCCTGCGATCGGGCCGACGACGCGATCGTCATCGAGCGCCTCGAGATGCTCAAAGGCATCCCGGGGCTCGCGAACACCGACCGGCACCTCGTCCCCGTCGTCGACAACACGCCGCGTGAGCCGCAGCTGACATCCGATGTCGAGCGCGTGCTCGACGACGATCGCTTTGCGAGCGCGTACGCGATCGGCGTTCGCGATCACGGCGCGTATCTCTGGGGAACGCACGCCTGGGAGGCGAAGAAGCACACGGAGGTGTATCACTTCCTATTCGAAGCCGTGCATTCACGAGGAGGGTGATTGTGGAATCCGGATATCTCTGCCCGTGCTGCCAGCAGTCGTTGCCGATGACGGGTGTCGCCGTCGTGAACATCGAGGAAGCGGTGGCCGCCGATGCACTGACCGCCGACGACCCGTTCAAGCGGACGTACATCGGCAACGGCAAGTCGTCCTCCGTCTTCATCTTTCAGGGGCACAAAGGTCCGTTCCGTCCCCACGTCCACGTGACGCACGACGAGATCGGCTACGTGCTCGCCGGGAGCGGCTCCGTGACCGTCGGTGAAGTGACGAGACCGGTCAAGCCCGGCGACGTGTGGGTCATCCCTGCGAACACCCCACACTCGGCGGAGTTCGGCGACGAGCCGGTTCAGGTGTTGTTCGTCTCTTCGCCGATCGACGACCCCGACAATCAGGATCGCGTCTGGCTCGACGAGTAATGGCCGAAGCGCTGCTGGACTACCGGGACGTCCACAAGTCGTTCGATGACGTCGAGGTGCTCCGAGGCGTAAGCCTCACTGTGGAGGCGGGTGACGTCGTCGTCCTTATCGGGCCGTCGGGATCGGGCAAGTCGACGCTGCTGCGCTGCGGCAACGGACTGGAGGACATCGACTCCGGTGACATCGTGTTCGACGGCCGCTCGGTTCCCGCAGCGGGCCGGGCAATCCCGCAGCTCCGGGCCGAGATCGGCATGGTGTTCCAGCAGTTCAATCTTTTCCCGCACCTGAGCGTCGTCCGGAACATCACGCTGGGCCCGACCGAAGTCAGAAAGATCCAGCAGTCGCAGGCGAGGCAGCGCGCGCGGGAGCTGCTCGAACGCGTCGGGATCCCCGAAAAGGCGGACGCGTACCCCGCCGAGCTGTCCGGCGGCCAGCAACAGCGCGTCGCAATCGCCCGCGCGCTTGCGATGGATCCCAAACTGATGATGTTCGACGAGCCGACGTCGGCTCTCGACCCGGAGATGATCGCCGAGGTACTCGATGTCATGGCCGACCTCGCGAAAGACGGCATGACCATGCTCGTCGTCACGCACGAGATGGGGTTCGCGCGCGCAGCAGCCAACCGCATCTGCTTCATGGACCAGGGCCAGATCGTCGAGGAAGCGCCGCCGGACCGCTTCTTCAAGGAAGCGTCGAACCCCCGCACGCGCGCCTTTCTGGACCGGATCCTCACTCACGCCGATTGACTATGGTTTGGACCTGCGGGTTTGCGGAGAGGAGGAGGTCATGAGAATCAAGCGCTTCGGAGTCGTACTGGTCATTGTCGGCCTCCTGTCCGCTGCGTGCGGCAACGGCGACGGCGAGGATGCCGCCGGCGACCGGCCCGAATTCGAGGCCGGCTCGTTCATGTCCGAGATTCAGGACGACGGCGAGCTCGTCGTCGGCGTGAAGTTCGACGTCCCGCAGTTTGGATTCCGCAATCCGACCACCGACGAAGTCGAGGGGTTCGACACCGATTTTGGTCGCGAAATCGCTAAGGCGATCGGAGTCGAGCCGAAATTCGTCGAGGCGATCTCCGCCAACCGGATCCCATTCCTCCAACAGGACAAGGTCGACATCGTCTTCTCCACGATGACGGTTAACGACGAGCGGAAGAAGCAAATCGACTTCTCCGACGTCTACTACGTCGCGAGCCAGAGCTTCCTCACGCGTAAGGGTGAAACGATGACGGTCGACACGGCCGCCGGCAAGAAGGTGTGCACGGCGAAGGGATCGACGTCCGAGCTCAACCTGCCCGCCGTGCAGCCCGACGTCGAAATAGTGCTGCAAGACGGCTACGCACAGTGCGTGCAATTGCTGCGCAACCAGCAGGTCGACGCAGTCTCCACCGACGACGTGATCCTGCTGCAGTTCGTCAAGCAGTCACCGGACGACTTCGAGGTGTCGGACGATACGTTCTCGACAGAGCCGTACGGCGCCGGCATGAAGAAGGGTCATCCGGAGTTCGTCGAGTTCGTCAACGGCGTGATTCAGGACATGAAGCGGGACGGCCGTTGGGCCGACCTGTACGCGAAGTGGATCACGCCCGTGACCGGCGACGATGCTCCTGAGCCGCCGCCGGCGGACGTCAAGTTCCAGATCGAGGGCTTGGAAGCGCCGGTCACCGCGCCGCCGGCGAGTCCGACGGCCTCGCCGTAGCACCGGCCGGCCACTCGTCCTGAGTGGACTGGTTCGGCGGCGTCCTCGTCGAGCACGCCGGACTGCTTGGCTCCGGCTACGGGCGGACGGTTGCGCTCGTCGCGCTGTCGTTCGTCGCAAGCCTCGCAATCGGTACCGTCGTCGCCGTCTTTCGTCTCGCGCCGCTGCCGATCGTGCCGGGTCTGGCCCGGGCAGAGGTAGAGGCGTTTCGCAATACGCCGTTGCTCGTCCAGATGGGACTGTTCTGGCTCGGTCTCGGCAGCATCGGGATTCGCCTGACGCCGTTCGTTGCAGCCTCCATCGCACTCAGCCTGTACACGGGCGCGTTTGTGACGGAAGCGGTTCGCGCCGGCGTGGCCACCGTCGGAGCGGGACAGCGCGAAGCCGCCTATTCCCTCGGACTCACGTTCGTGGGGTCTATGCGCCACATCGTTCTGCCGCAAGCGTTCAGGGCCGTGATTCCCCCGCTCGGAAATCTCTTCATCGCCATGATCAAGAACTCGGCTATCGCGTCGGCCATATCGGTTCCCGAGCTCTTGTACGTGAGCGAGGTTCTCAACGGCCGGACGTTCCGCACCTTCGAGATCTTCACGGGGGTTCTCATCGGCTACTTGTCCCTGACCATCCCGACGGCGGCGCTGGTACGGCGTCTCGAGCGGCGGTTGGAGATCAAGCGATGAAGCGGTTCAGGTGGGCGCTCTCCGCGGCGATCGTGGCCGCTGCCGGGATGGGGCTTGCCTGGATCGCATACCGTGCGTACGCGCCGGGCAGCCTCTCGGATCGCATTGCGCGGGCGCAGCAGCGATGGTCGGTGTTCGGCGAACCCACAACCTGGTCATTTCTCGGACGCGGACTCGGCATAACCGCTCAGCTCGCCGCGATCTCCGTCATCCTCTCGCTCACGCTCGCCGTGCCGCTCGCGCTGGCGCGCCTGTCCAGACACCCCCGCCTTCGTGCGCCGTTTCCCGGAGCGGGTGGCACGGCGCGCGTCATTGGGCTCCTGGTCGAGACGGTACGCAGCTCGCCGCTGTTCATGCTCATCATCTACACCTTCATCGCGGCGCCGAAGGTCGGCCTCGATCTCACACCGTTCTGGGCCGGGGTGTCCGCACTCACGCTGTACACGTCGTGCGTCACTTCCGAGATCGTGCGCGCTGGGATTCTGTCCCTCGAGCGCGGCCAGTTCGAGGCAGCCGAAGCGCTCGGCCTGGGCTATGTCGATCGTCTTCGCTTCGTCGTCCTGCCTCAGGCGCTGCGGCGTATGGTTCCGGCAATCGTCTCGCAGCTCGTCACGCTGATCAAAGATACGTCGCTGGTGTCGTTCATCACCGTTGTCGAGCTGGCACGGCGCGGACAGATCCTCGAACAAACAGCCAACAACCCCATCGAGACGTCGCTCGTGCTCATGGCGATGTACTTCGTCGTCAACTTCGCGCTTTCCGAGATCTCACGCCGTCTGGAGCTTCGGCCCGGCCGCGCCGGGCGCGCGAGACCGCCGGCGTCGATCGGCACGGAGGACCAGATCCCGGCAGTTGTCGAGCCTACTCGACCGTGACGGTCACCTCGGCGGTCACCGGCGGCTCCAGCGGCGTGTGGTTGTTGTTCACCAGCTGCACGCCGAAGGTGTGCTCACCGGCTTCCACGTCGGGCCACGTGTAGGACGTCGTCGCGGCCGCGTGATAGGTCGCGGCGTCGGCGGTGACGGCCGGCTGTCCTGGTGTCGTCGGGATCTCATCGACGTCGAAGTAGAAGTGGACGTGTCCCTCACCGGCCACCGGGTCCTGGCCGAGCTTGTCGACGACGTTGAAGCTCTCCGCCGCTACGGTGACCTTGACCTCGCCGGCCTCAACGGTCGAGCCGTCGGCGGGCTCAGAGATCGACACGGCGGCGGCTTCTGCGCCGGGCGCCTCTGTGGTGGGCTCGGGCTCCAGCGCCGGCTGCTCACCGGTTCCGCACGCAGCCAGGGCAAGGAACGCACACACGAGTCCGGCACGAAGTCGATGCACGATCCGCCCCTTTCTCTCAGCGCGTCAGCCGACGCGCGGACGCCTTCTCCGTATGACCCACACGAGCAACGCGGCTCCACCGACGGCCAGCAGCATCGACGGTCCCATGCGTTCGCCGAAGATGATGCGGCCGACGAGGCCGCCGATCAGCGAACCGCCGA
The DNA here is from genome assembly GCA_035640475.1 of Actinomycetota bacterium. Taxonomy (GTDB): domain Bacteria; phylum Actinomycetota; class JAICYB01; order JAICYB01; family JAICYB01; genus DASQWC01. Next base: position 20,804 of record DASQWC010000037.1, read on the forward strand.
TACCGACGAGAATCGTCGTGCCGATGCCCATCGGATCCGGGCCCGGAAGCGCGAGACGCCCGAGCGCACCGACGACGAGTCCGGAAACGACGATCCCGATGATCAGCCCCATTGCGTCCTTCTTACCCCGCCGGCACGCGCGTACACCAAACGGCTAGCGTTCGACTCGCCGCCAAGACCCGCGAACACACTCGACCAAGCCGTCCAGCTCGAGCTCGGCAAGCGCGGTCGTCACTCGCTTCGTCTCGAGATGCGTCGTCGCCGAGATGTCGTCGCTGCTCGCCGGCTGCGCCGTCGCCGCGTAGACCAGGGCCAGCTCGCCGTCGAGGGATGTCGGTGACGCGCTGCCGACACCCTCGAACCCGTGGGCGCGTGCTATGTCGAGCACGTCCGCCAGTGCTTGTTCGGGATCGACGATGATCCGCGCGCCGTCCTTGAGCAGCTCCCGCGTGCCGCTGCCGACCGGATTCTCGGGTCCGGTCGTGCATGCGAACACTTCCCGTCCTTGGTCGAGCGCGAAGCCGGCCGTGATCAGCGCGCCCGAACGAAGTCCCGCCTCGACCACGACGACGGCGATCGACAGCCCCGAGATGATCCGGTTCCGCGACGGGAAGTGCCAGGCACGCGGGCCGACGCCCGGCGGGAACTCGGTCACGACCGCCCCGTTGGACGCAATGCGCAGAGCAAGATCGTCGTGTTCGGGCGGGTAGGCGACATCGATGCCGGTGCCGAGAACCGCGATCGTCCGTCCGGCCCCGAGGGCGCCGAGGTGTGCGGCCACGTCGATCCCGCGCGCGAGCCCCGACACGACGACGAGTCCTGCCCCTGCAAACGTCGCGCCGAGCCGCTCGGCGAACCGCATCGCGCCGACCGTGCACGCACGAGCTCCCACGAGGGCGACCGCCGGCCGGAGCTCACCCAACGACTCGCCGCGGACAAACAGCAACGGGGGCGGGGCGTCGATCTCGGTGAGCTCGTCCGGATACTCCTCGTCGGACGGCACGAGCGCGCGTGCGCCGATGCGCCGCAGTCCTCGCAATGCCGTTTGCGAACGAGACGCGAACTCGCCGGTGACGTCGTCCCACCGTTCGGCTCCCCGCAGCGCATCGGCGAGCTTGCGCGGACCCATGCCCGCTTCGGCCAGCGCGACCAGCGCGCCGCGGTGCCTCTCGGAGATCGGCGCGCGCACGAGCTCGGGCAGGTCCCAGTGCCCGGTCCATCCGGCATCGGCGCGCCATCCCGGGCTCATTGCCGTTCCTCGCGTTCGGCAAGCCGGTAGGTGATGGCTTCCAGGACGTCGTCCTTGCGGATGCAGTCGCGTGTATCGAGATCGGCAATGGTGCGCGCCACGCGCAGGACGCGATGCACCGAGCGCGCGGACAGGCGATAACGATCTGCGGCCCGAGTCAGAACCGACGCCGACGCATCGTCGAGCGCGCAAACTCGCAGAAGGGCGGCGGGCGGGATCTCGGCATTGCTCGCCGCGTTGAAGCGTTCGCGCCGCCCGGCGCCCGCCGAGCGCGCGGCTTCCACTCGCGCACGAACCTCGTCGCTTCGAGTGCCTTGCGGTTCGGACAGGAGCTCGGAGGCCCCGACCCGGCCGACGGTGACGTGGATGTCGATGCGGTCGAGCAATGGTCCGGATAGACGCTGCCGGTAGATCTCGAGCGTCCTCGGCGGGCAACGGCACGGACGTTCCGTGCCGAGATGCCCGCACGGGCACGGATTCATTGCGGCGACGAGCATGAAACGAGCCGGATAGGTCGTGGTCTGCCGCGCACGTGTGATCGTCACGACGCCGTCCTCGAGGGGCTGGCGAAGCGCCTCGAGCACCGATCGAGGGAACTCCGGGAACTCGTCCATGAAAAGGACTCCCCGATGCGCCAGGGTGACCTCTCCCGGACGCGTCCACGAGGAGCCGCCGCCGACCATGCCGGCCGACGACACCCCGTGGTGCGGCGCCCGGAAGGGACGCTGCCGCACGATGGCCTCACCCGGCGCGAGCAGCCCGGCGGCGGAGTGGATGCGCGTCACCTCGAGCGCCTCTGCCAGCGCCAGCGACGGCAGGACGCCCGGTAACGCTCGGGCAAGAAGGGTCTTCCCCGAACCGGGCGGGCCCGAGAGCAACATGTTGTGCCCGCCGGCGGCGGCGATCTCGATCGCTCGCTTCGCCCGGTCCTGGTCTCTGATCTGGGCGACGTCGAGCGCGATCGGCGGACTTCGTCCGATCAGAGCTTCGGCGTCGGCGAGCGTGGGCGCGGCTTCCCGGCCGCGCACGACGTCGAGCGCTTCCCGCAGCGAGTCGACGCCGAGCACGGGAAGGCCGGCGAGTGCCGCCTCGGCCGCGTTGGGTGCCGGGCATACGACCTCACGAAGACCCGCCGCTCGCGCAGCTTCGGCCGCCTGCAGCGCGCCGCGCACCGGTCGAACCGCTCCCGAGAGGCCGAGCTCGCCGCAGAAGAGCCGCCCGTCGAGCCCCTTCTGCGTCGCCTTGCCGTCGGCGACCAGGATCCCGAGTGCAAGCACGAGATCCAGCCCGCTTCCCTGCTTTCGCAGGTCGGACGGCGCGAGGTTGGCCGTGATTCGCTGCATCGGGTACTCGTGGCCGGAGTGCGTGATCGCGCCGCGCACACGGTCGCGGGCCTCCTGGACGGTCGCGTCCGGCAGTCCGACGACCGTGAAAGCCGGCAGCCCGCTGCCGATGTCGACCTCGACGGTGACGGGCACGGCATCGACCCCATTGAGCACGGCGCTCATGGCCCGCGCGAGCATGCGTCCTCCCCTCGCAGCAGGGGAAGGAGCTCGCAGCGTAGACGGGCAAGACGACACGAGCCGGTACCATGACCTTCGTGTCGCAAAGCCCGATCTGCGCGTCGTGCCGGGCCCCCATGCGCTCCGACGCCCGCGTGTGCGGGCAGTGCGGTCAGGCGGGGACGCTGTCCTGTCCGTCCTGCTCGTGGCCGCTCCAGCCCGCCTCGACCTCGTGCCCCTCGTGCGGCACCGAGCTCAGCGCGGAGATCGTGTCCCACACCTCAGAGGCGGCCGCCGTCGCGCCGGATGAGTCCGTCTCGGCGCCGAGCGAGCCGGAATCAGTCCCGGAAGCAAGCCCGGAAGCAGTCCCCGACGCCCCCAGACCGTCGCCCGTGACCGTCGATGAGGCGCCGGTACGGGCGGCCGAGGCACCGCCAAGGCGCGCCAGGCGCGTCGTTCCGCTTCTCGTCGTGCTGTTGCTCCTCGCGGGCGTGGTGTTCGGCGCCGTACAGCTGCTCGGCAACGATGCAGGTCGGGGCCCAGAAGCCAGTCCGCGGCGCGACCTCTCGGACCTTTCGGCAGCCGAGGCCGCTCTGGTCACGCTTCGGCTGGGCGACCGCCGGTTCAATCCGGACGAGATCAGGGTGAAGGAGGGCTCGGCCGTCTCGCTGCGCCTCGAGAACAAGGACGAGGAGAAGCACAACTTCTACCTCAAGGCACCCGAGAACAGCCCGTTCGTCAATATCGACATCGCGGCGGAGAAGACGGTCGGGTTCAGCTTCCGGGCCCCCAAGAAGGCCGGAGAGTACGAGTTCCACTGCCGGTTCCACCGGGACGAAGGGATGACCGGCACGGTCGTCGTCACGGGTTAGTTCTCCGGGCAACAAGGCCTCTGAAGCGGCAAAACGACCTGGCGACAGGCTGGACCCAACCCGTAAAGTGGTCGGCGGTGGACGCGGCCCGCCGGGGCCGCTGATCGGTCGAGTTACTGGGGGCAGGTCTTGCGCAGAAAGCTCGGTTCTGCAGCCGCGACAATCTGTCTGTTCTTCATTGCTGTCGGTGTGATAGGCCTCGTATTGTCGGGCACTCGCCTCGCCTCCGCGGCGGACAATGCGCCACCGACGACGACAAATGTCTCCGTAGTTCCCAACCCCTCGAATGGAAGCCCGCTGCCGACGATATCGGCGACCATCACCGACGCGGCGATGGGCGGCGGAAAAGTTGCCGCGGCGGAGTTCTTCATCGACCCGGTCGGCACTCCGGCCAACGGCACCGGAACGGTCATGGCTTCGCAGGACGGCAACTTCGACGAGGGCTCAGAGCTCGTCGGCGCCATCTTGTCTGCCTCGGCCTTCGCCGGGTTGACAGAGGGCACTCATACCGTCTCTGTGCGCGGTAAGGACGACTCCAACAACTGGGGAGCGCTGGCATCGACCACGTTCGTGAAGGACACGGTCGCTCCGGTGTCCACCATCAGCTTCCCGACGGCGACGACATACGTCGAATCCAGCTGGAACGCCGGATGCTCCACGCCAACCGGCGACATCTGCGGCACGAGTACCGACGGGTCGGGCTCCGGTGTGCAGAACGTCCTGTACTCGATGAGGCGACTCATCAACAACGGGGGCGTGGAATCAGCATTGTTCTGGGACGGCACCGCGTTCGCGAGCGCCAATGAGCTCTTCCATTCGGCCTCGGGATCGACGAGCTGGTCGGCAAGCTTTGGGTTCGGGAACTTCCCGGCCGACGGTGAGTATGTGATGCGCGCACGCGCCAGGGACAACGCCCAAAACATCGAGACGAGCCCCACCGTTCAGTTCACGGTGGACACGGCGGCACCGACCGTTACTTCGATCGATCGGGTCGGCAACTCTCCGACGAACGCTTCCTCCGTCGATTGGCTGGTGACGTTCTCGGAGAACGTCTCCGGTGTCGACGCAACCGACTTCGACCTTGTTGAGGGCGGCGGACTCTCGGGAGCCACCGTCACCGGCGTATCGGGAAGCAACAACACTCGCACGGTCACGGCCAACACGGGCTCGGGCAACGGCACGCTCGGGCTGAACCTCGTGGACGACGACTCGATCACCGACGGGGTCGGCAATCCGCTCGGCGGGGCCGGTGCCGGCAACGGGAACTTCGTAGGTCAGGTCTTCACGATCGACAAGACCGCCCCCAGCTCGACAATCGACTTCCCCGGCACGGGCCCGTACGGACTGAGCTCGTGGAACGCGGGATGCGAAACGGCAAGCACGGGTGATATGTGCGGCACGTCGTCCGAGAATGAAACCGGCGTCGCACGCGTTGAAGTAAGCATCAGGCAAGGGTCGGGAAACTACTGGAACGGCTCGAGCTTCAGCAGCCCAACCGAGTTCTTCCTGACCGCCTCGCTTTTCACCAACGGCTTCGCACACTGGAATTTGCCGTTCGCCTTCTCGAACTTCCCGGCCAGCGGCAGCTACACGGTCCATGCGCGCGGCATCGACGCCGCCGAAAACGTCGAGTCGAGCCCAATGGTCACGTTCACGATCGATGTCACTGCGCCGTCGATCCTGTCGATGACGCGCAACGATGCTGACCCGACCAACGCCGCGAGCGTCTCGTGGACGGCCACGTTCTCCGAGGACGTGACGGGCGTCGACGCGACCGACTTCAACCTCCAGGCAAGTCCGAGCCTGTCCGGAACATCGATCACGAGCGTCACCCCGGTCTCCGGCTCCATCTACACGGTGACGGCAAACACGGGCACCGGCAGTGGGATGCTCCGGCTCAGGCTGGGCGATAACGACTCGATCCAGGACGGCGCCGGCAATCCGCTGGACCCGCCGGGGACCGGGACGAACATCGCCGGCGAGTTCTACACCATCGACAGGATCGCGCCGACCTCGACGATCACATTC
>DASQWC010000038.1:0-7196 GCA_035640475.1 Actinomycetota bacterium
CATGTCGGGGATGCCGCAGTCCTGACCGGGCTTGGCGCTGCCCTCGTCGAAGGCCGACATCGAGCCGACGACGGCAAAGGCCTTGTCGCAGGCCTCGAGCATGGCCGAGCGGTTCCCACCGGCGTCGGTCTTCGAATCGAGCGGCAAGACCTCGACCTGACGTCCGCAGATGCCGCCCTGGCTGTTGATATACGCCGACGCAGCACGCGCCGCCTGGTGTGCGGATTGGAACAGGCCGGGCTGCACACCGGAGACGTCGGCGAGCGTGGCGACCGTGACCGATTTGGCCGTGACGCCCGTGTCCGTGGCCTTGGAGGCGGCCGCACACGACTTCACACCGGCGCCGCCGCTCGACCCACCGCTCGCAACGGCGCCGCCACCGCCGCTGCCGGCCGCCGAGCCGGTATCGCCGCCGGCGGCGGTTCCGCCGCCGTCGATCCCGGTCGCGCCGCTGCCCGTTCCGCCGCCGCTTGCCGTGCTACTGCCGGTCAAGACGGCGAGCGCTCTTGTCCGCTCGGCGTTCGAGAGCCGGGAACCGCACGCGGATGCGAGCAACGCGAGAACAGCCAAGAGCACCACCGGCTGGCGTTTCACCGTGCCCCACCTCTCCCCAAGGTGCCGACCATGATGGCACCTTCCCTGACGACCCGTCAGATTTCGGCTGCTTCCTGCTGCAAGCGTCTCCGGTCCACCTTGTGGAAGTCGGTCAGAGGCAACTCCGTCATGACTTTGATTGCCTCGGGCAGCTTGTAGGCGGCCAGACGGCCGGCCGCGAACTCCCGCAAATCCTCGAGCGTGGGTGCGTCACCGCGCGGGACGATCACCGCGACGCCGATCTCGCCCATCACGGCGTCCTCCTTCGGGACGACGGCGACGTCGGCGACGCGCGGGTGGGCGGCGAGCACGGCTTCGACCTCCAGTGGGTACACGTTGTACCCGCCGCGGATGAACATCTCCTTGCTGCGGCCTGCGAGGCGCAGGCAGCCGTCCGGGTCGATGAAACCCAGGTCTTGCGTGTACAGCCAGCCGTCGCGGATGGCTGCGGCCGTGTTGTCCGGCTCGTTCCAGTACTCCGACATCATGGCCGGGCTGCGCAATGTGACCTCACCGACCTCACCGAGCGGAAGCTCGTTGCCGTTCTCGTCGCGAATCGCGAGATCAATGCCGTCGCGCGGGCGGCCGACCGTGTACATCGCCTCCTCGTCGGGCGCGTCGAAGGCGGTGAGCGTTCCGACACCGCCGGACTCCGTCGAGGAGTAGCGGACCGAATACGCGGCTTGGAAGCGGCGCTTGGCCTCTTCGATGAGCTCGGGCGACGACCGAGCTCCGCCGACGATGATCGCCTTCACGGCTGAGACGTCGTAGGAGTCGAAGTCCGGCAGCCGCAGCATCAACGCGATCTGGGCGCCGATCCCACCGACCGACGGCATCTTGTGCTCGGTGATCAGCCGCAGCGCGTCGGCAGCGCGCCACCGCCGCAACAGATACATGCGCGCGCCCGTACGCAGATACCAGGGGAATTTCGTCATGAAGCCGACGTGCGGCATCTCGGTCGACACAAGCATCGGACCGCCGCCGCCCCACGCCCCGCCCGTGTCGAACATCGTGATCGCCGCGAGCTGCCGGTTTCGGAAGACGGCGCCTTTCGGCTCCCCGGTCGTCCCCGACGTGAACACGATCGCGACGGGATGTTCCGGATCGACGCGGAGCCGCGGTGGCGCGTCCCCCGTCGGCAGCTCGTTGACGACTTCACGGTCGGATGGAAGGCCATCGGTGAGATCGTCGGCCGCGACGATCAGCTTCGGATCGGCACGCTCGACGATGCGCGCGCGCTCGTCTGCCGACAGTCGCGGATTGATGCCCGCGGTGATCGCGCCGATGCGCGCCGCCGCGAGATACGCGACGGCGTACTCGCGCGACGAGCGCATCGACAGGGCCACAACGTCGCCGTACCCGACGCCGAGCTCGAGCAGTCCGCCGGCTGCATCCTTGCTCGCTTTGTACAAATCGAGATACGTCGTCTCGACGCCGTCCGGATCGACGAGCGCGACTTGATCGCGGAAGCGGCGTGCCGCTTCTCTGACGACGCCCGGGATCAACTTCGTTCGGTGCCGACGATCGAGACGAAGGACACCATCTCGCCGGGATAGCCGCCGAGGTTCTGCGTCATCGCGAGTTTGCGATCGTTCTGGATCTGGCGCTCGGGTGGCGCTTCGCGGCGAAGCTGCAACCAGCACTCGAAGATCATTCGGAGTCCCGTTGCGCCGACCGGATGCCCGAAGCTTTTCAGTCCGCCGTCCGGATTGACGGGCAGGTCGCCCGTGAGGTCGAACGCGCCGGCGAGGATCTCCTTGGGAGCCGCGCCGCGGGCACAGAACCCGAGGTCCTCCATCAAGACGAGCTCGGTGGGCGTGAAGCAGTCGTGGACCTCGGCCATCGCAAAGCTCGCGCGCGGGTCGTCGATGCCGGCCTGGCGATATGCGTCAGTGGCCGACGCTTCCACTTCGGGGAAGTGCGTGTAGTCGTAGGACGGGTCGGTCAGACCCGACCCCGATCCGGCCACGAACGACAGCGCCTTGATGTACAGCGGCTTGTCGGTGTACTTCTTCGCGTCCTCGGCCCGGACGACGATGGCCGCCGCGGCGCCGTCGGCCACGCCCGCGCAGTCGAGGACGCCGAGCTGACCGGCGACCTTCGGCGACGCGCAGATCTGCTCCTTGCTCATCTCGCGGCGGAACTGCGCGCGCGGGTTCTTCGCGCCGTTTGCGTGGTTCCTCGACGCGATGTGTGCGAGTGCGTCGCGCATCTCCTCTTCCGAAACTCCGTAGCGATGCGCGTAGGCCGGGATCACGAGCGAGAACATCGCCGCCGCCGTCAGCGTGCGCTGCGTGCCGTCGCCCGGGATCGGGAAGGCGTTCAATCCCTGGTACCCGGAGTCCTTGACCTTCTCGACGCCGATCGCCATCGCGACGTCGTGGGCACCGGAAGCAACGGCAAACGCTGCGTTGCGCAGCGCTTCGGATCCGGACGCGCAGTAGTTCTCGACGCGCGTGATCGGCTTGTCGTCAAGGCCGAGTGAGCGCGCGAGCGTGATGCCGCTCATGCCCGATTGCGCCGTCCCCAGCCAGTAGGCGTCCGGCTGTGCGTCGGCCTGCTCGAGCGCTTCACGCGCAGCTTGCTGAAGGAGGTCGTCGGTGCCGCGGTCCCAGTGCTCGCCGAAGGGCGTGCAACTGGAGGCGATGATCGCGACTTTGTCCTTGATGCTCATCGAACAGGCTTCGCCTTCCAGAAGTAGTTGTGGATGCCGTCGGCCGTCGAGAGCTTGCGGAACGTCATCTCCACGCGGTCGCCGACCTTGAGTTGATCGGCGTCGACGTCGGTCATCTCCAGCGGGAACCTTCCCTCACCGTCGAAATCGACGATCGCGAACACGATGGGTGGGCTCGGCGAGTAGGCGAGCCGGTCGACTGTGAACGTCGCGATTGTCCCCTGCACGTCGGCGAAGCCACGGTCGTCGAGCTCGAAACCGAACTTCCAGTCGGAACCGCGCAGCGCGGCCGGGGCCGACACGCGAGCCGGCTCAGGGCGGTTCGGCGGTTCCGGGTGCACCATGCCTCTCCAGGAAAGGAATCGCGAGTAGGGCACGTCGGTCGCACTCGCGATCTGCGCCTCGACGGTTCGCTTGGGTCGCGCTTGCTTCGTCGTGCGGAAGACGAGCACGTCGGCCCCGTCGGCAAGCGATACGACGGCAACCGTCTGATCCGGCTCCGTGGATTCGAGCGCATTCGCGAGGAGCAGCATCGCTTGCGCGGTTCCCGTGTCGCCCACGTTTTGGGAAAGATCGATCGTTCGCGCGACGCCCAGGCGTTTGGAGACGCGACGGACCGAGCGCGCGTGCATACCCGCGACGCACAGCACATCGATCTCGGTGACGTCGGCCTTCTTCAGCGCATCCGTCCATGCTTGCTCGGCCAGCGGCGCGTACATCGACTCGCCGAAGCGGTCCTCCCAGGTTTTGGATCGCTTGTCGCCGGGCATGCGCCACCTTTCGAGGAACTCTCGCGTCGCCGAGGCACCGCCGAGGTACTCGGCCACGACGTCGCCGTCACCGACGAGGGCGGCCGCGGCCGCGTCGCCCCCCTGCGACTCGTCGGTGCTCGTCGGCAGCCCCGTGCGCATGTCGGAGGAGACGACGAGGATCGTCCCGTTGCTCTCGAGCGCCGCCTTGAGGGCCCCGATACCGGAACGAATCGCTCCGCCGACGTCCATGGCAGCCACGTCGTCGTCCAGGCGCAGGGCCGTGTGGACGGCGTTGGCGTTGGTCTTGTCCAGGTAGGCCGGCTCGGCCGTGGAGAACCATAGGGAGCCGGGCTTCGCGAGGGGGCCGAGATTGCGGGCGGCCTCGACGGCCATCGTCGTCGTGTCCTCGTCGAAGGAGGCGACCGACCGGGTGCCCTTCCCGCCTCCCGAGCCCATGACCTCACGGATCGCGGAGCGCTGGAGACGCCGGAAGGGGACGTAGCCGGCCGACGCGAGGATGCCTCTCATAAGGGGAGTCTCAGTGTGGCCCAAATCTGACGGGTCGTCAGATTTGGGTGGATGTATCCTTTACTCATGACTCGAAAAGTAAAGAAACGCCGCAAGGGAATCACTCGCCTCTCGTCGAAGAACCAGGCAACGATCCCGGTGGCGATCCTGGAGGAAACGGGCGTGCGATCGGGCGATCCGCTTCGTGTTGAGGCGGCGGGCCCGGGCGAGATCCGGCTCGTCAGTGTGCGCGGACGCATCGAGCGCTTCGCCGGCACGCTGCCGTCAACCTACCCGAAGGGGTACCTGCGCAAGATCCGAGGCGAATGGCGCTGATCGTCCTGGACGCGAGCGTTCTCATCGCGTTCCTGGATCCGGACGACGAACTACACGAACGCTCGCGTGCTGCCCTTCACTCCCCGGACGTCGTCGACGGCGAGTGGGTCGTCCCCACGACGGTTTGCGCCGAGCTCCTCGTCGGGGCGCACCGGTCCGGCAAACGCGCTGTGGATCTGGTGAACAGCTTCATCGACGAAGGCATCGATCGTGTCGAGCCGATGACGTTACCGATCGCTCGCGGCGCAGCGCGCATCCGAGCCGAGCACTCGCGCCTGAGCCTGGCCGACGCATTCGTGATCGCCACGGGCGATGCCGTCAAAGCCGACGCCGTGCTGACCTCTGACGCTGCATGGGAGAGAGTCAGCGAACGGATCCGACTCGTCTAGATCTCCTTCTGGTTGCCGAGCTCTTCGAAACGCGCGAGCGCGTCGTTCAACCTGTCGGCCCCGAAGTACTCCCAGTTGAGAACCTTCCCGTCCACTACCCGACACACGAGCAGGACCTCGATCTCGACGTGGCCTCCCTCGGCGTTCGTTCCCGTGCCGACAACGTCGGCGACGAACCGCTCGACATCGATCGCGCGGATACTTCGCACGCGGTTGCGAACATCAGGCATGACGTCGGTCAGCCCGATCAGGTAGTCCAGCAACGAATCCGCTCCGGTGAAGGAGCCGAGCGAAGCCGGGCGATGGTCGACGACTGTCAGCTCGTCACTTAGCAGTGCTCGCGCCGCGTCCCAGTCGCGAGCGGCGTGCAATTCGACGATTCGGATGAGGGTCCGCCAGCCCTCAAGAGCCGCCCCTTCGCCGGCGAGATACCGCTCGTCGAGCTCGGCGAAGGCGGTGTCGAGGTTGCTCGCGTCGAAGTTCACGGCGTTTGTGAAGAGGCCTTCGTGCGAAACCTCGTAGAGGGCGAGCGTCTCGACGGCGTTATGGTTCTCGTCCTGGAACTTCAGCAGCACGAGTGTTAACAGTTCTCCACGCGTAGCCACTGTGTCCGTGCCGATGTGATTCAGTCCGAGATCGCGTGTGGCTCGGAGCGACTCGATGAACCCGCTTCGGTCCAGCCGACCGCCGAGACCACTTCGTTGGTCCTCGCGGACGAAGCTCGGCGAGAGAAGCTGAGCGACCGCCTCCCACTCCGCATTACGAAAATGCGAGTACAGAGTCGCTAACATCCCCGCGCAGCGGTTCTTGGGCGTCGACATGCCCGGCGGCTGCGCTCCGAGCTCCTCGAAGCGCGCGATTGCGCCATCGCGGTCTTCAACCGGAAAGACGTCCAAGGCCGCGATGCGATCGTTCCGAACCGTTACGAGGCCGTTGAAGGGGAACTCGACTGGATTACCTTCCGGGTCCGTTCCAGGATTCGACATCCGAACCAATGCCGCGGTCTTGCTGAGCCCGTCCACAGCGACGACTCTGAATCGGAAGTCGGGGACGAGCTCCACCAGCGACTCCTGGGACTGAATCATGTCCTCTGCGTTCATCCGACCCAGTGATGCAGGTCGATGGTCGGTCAACACTAGGTTGTCGGCCAGAGATCTGAAGGCCGACCAATCCCGGAGCGCGTGGGCTCTGATGAACGCCACGATCGGTCGCCACACCTCGGCATATGGAGCCGCCTCCCCTGCGAGGTAACGGTCGTCGAGCTCGGCATAGGCGGCGTCGAGCTCTTCCGGGTCGAACGCTACGCCCGAGACGATGCGACCATCCGGCCCGACCTCGCTCACAGCGAGGACTTCTATCTCGAAACCCTCGCGGTTTGACATGGTGACTCTCGATAGCGAGAGCCGATCGCCGCGAATCGCAACATGGTCATAGCGGGCTCGATCCATCCCGACGGTCGTCCACGACATAGCCGCCTGACGCGCGTCTACCGATTTGATGCCCAGTCCGCGGCGTCGGTCTTCGTACACGCCCATATCGGCGTAGAGGGCCCGGGCAGATTCCGCGTCTCCCGGCCTGAGTCGCGCGAGCGCGCGGTCGAGAGTCCGAGTACTTGCGTTTTCGATCCGGTACTTCGATGTCTCGGCCTCAAGCTCTTCGAAGCGCGCGAGTGCCTCGGCCGCCTGGTCCTCAGCAAAAACTTCCTGGCGAACGAATTGGCCGGCGGTGATCAGACTGAGCAACACGTACCGGTTCTCAAACGAGATGCCCTCATTGGACGTGCCCGACTCGACGGCATGGACCACGACGCCGTGCTCTCCGATCGCGAGGATCTCCGACACGCGGGCGGCCACATTTGGCGCTAGGTCGACGAGAGCAGCGTTCGCCTCGGATGGATCGCGCAGCGTCCCAAACGAGGCGGGGCGGCGATCGATGAGGGCGTAG
>DASQWC010000039.1:0-12690 GCA_035640475.1 Actinomycetota bacterium
CCGTCGGCAAGTATCCGGATTGCGACCCGCCGTCGCAACTGAGAACCCTCGCGCGGTCTCGGTGCCTGCGGGGCCTCCCTTCGCTCGACCCCAAACCGACTTCGCCAGCTCGACCGGTTAGGACGTTCGGCGAGGAGACCGCGAGACCGTCTCGGCCGCGCGGTAGCAAAGCCGCCGCCCCGCTTCATCGGGTGGCGAGGTCGCGAGACGTTCGGCTAGGCGGCAGGCCGCAGCGACGGCGCTACGGGAGATGCCGAACGTGCCGATCGAACCGATACCGGATTACGACTTCACTCGCCGGCGGCGTGCGCGAGCGCCGAGGGGCTCTGGCGGCCGACGATGGCCGGTGCCTCGTGAATGAGCTCGTCGTCTTTGAGCGCCTCCACCATGAAGAGCGCGAAGTCCACTCGGCGCGTGATGTTGCTCGCAAGGATCGGGTCGCCGACGTGCCGGCTCCACACCGGAACGCCTTGGCTCTCGCCGTCCTCGAGGTCGCTTCCGCGCACGACCGTCCAGCGTGTGTCGCTGGCGAACACCCGCCTGCACGCCTCCACTTGATCATCGATGTCGTAAACGCGAGCGAGGCGTGCAAGCCGACCGCCAACGTTTACGAGTGCCGTGAGCTTCCACGAGTAGACGTCCTTGCCATCGAGGGTGATGTGCCACCCGCACGAGAAGACGAGACGTGCGTCGGGAGCCGCGTGGTCGAGCACCGCCTGGGCGGTCCCCGATGAGTAGCCGTGAATTCCGCGCGGGATGAGGACGACGAGCACCCCTTGGCATCCCGCGACCGCCCGCTTGATGACCTCCGGGTCGTTCGTCGCTCCCGGAACGATCGCGATGCGCCCCTTGAAGCCGTCGAGCTTGCCGACGCTTTCATCCCGACACACGGCGACCACGTCGTAGCCGCGGTCCAACGCGTGCCGCACCAAGCACTGCCCAAGCTTCCCAGAGGCTCCGACGACGCAGACCCTCTCCGATCTGTCCCTCACGCCCCGCTTCACGCGATCGCGGTGAGGACGTCGTTGCACGCCCGCTCGCAGCGTCGACATGCCTCGGCGCACACCCGACAGTGCTCGTGGTGGCGGGCGTGGCGCTCGCATTCCTGGGCACAGCGCCGGCAAGCCTCCGTGCACGCCTCGAGCATCTGTCGTGCCAGCTCACGCTCGACCTCCGTCTGACGCGTCAGGAGACGCCCCGTGACATCGCAGACATCCGCGCAGTCGAGGTTGAGGCGGATGCACCGGACGAGCTCGTGCACATCCTCCTCACCCAGACAAGCGTCGGCACAGCTCGTGCATGTTGCCGTGCAGGTCAAGCACTCCTCGATGCATTGGACGAACGCGTCCGGCGACGTGCTCGGCTGATCTGGGTGGGTCTGAAACATCTCCTGAACCGACATCGCGTCTCTCCGACTATCGACTTCGTTCCGCGCGTCTGACCGCGACAGCCCCTCGCCATCGCAGCGCCGTCCGCCCGTGAATCGTGCCGCGCGAGGTTGAACGCCGGCAGTGACCGCTTCATGATCGCGTCATTCGGTCCTCAGCCTTTCCTGAGGGCGAATGAGGTAGCTCGGCCGGGGTTCCGCAGCACGACGAGCGCCGCGAGCCGCGACGCCGCGGGTCGGGTCGTCAAGAAACACTGACCCGACGGTGATGCGCCCCTGACTCGACTCGGCCCGGCGATGAACCTGGCGGGCTACCGTCGAGAACGTGAGACGCGGCGAGCCGTGTTTCACTTCGACCGCCGGCGGCCAACAGATCTCCCTTCCCACGACGGGCCGCCGGCGGCCCAGTCAGGTCGGCATCAACTTGTACCCGAATGAACGCACGGTCACGATCCGCTCGGGATGCGAGCTGTCCCGTTCGATCTTCCTGCGGAGGTTCGAGATGTGGACGTCGGCCGCGTGTTCATCACCGACGTAGGTCGATTCCCAGAGGTGTTCCATCACCTGGTGGCGACTGAAGACTCGCTCCGGTTCGCTCGCGAAAAGCGTGAGCACCTTGAACTCCGAGGCGGTCAGCCGAACCTGCTTGCCGTCGACGAAGACCTCGTGACGGGCGAAGTCGAGTCGTAGTCCGCCGATCTGCCTAACGACGTCGGTGCTTTCGCGCTCGTAGTCCCTTCGGCGAAACAGCGCTCGGACCCGGCTGACGAGCTCGGCCTGCGAGAACGGCTTCGTCACGTAGTCGTCGGCGCCGAGTTCCAGGCCCAGCACCCGATCCAGCTCGGCGTCTTTCGCAGTCAGCATGAGAATCGGGACCGTCCGGCGCTCGGCACGGAGCTGGCGACAGACCTCGGTTCCCGGCATACCCGGGAGCATGACGTCGAGGATGACGAGGTCGTACTGGTCCTCCATCGCGCGGTCGAGTGCCGTCGGCCCGTCGCTCGCCGTCTCGACCTCGAAGCCCTCTGACCGAAGCGAGTATGAAACGACCTCGAGGACGCCCAGATCATCGTCGACGAGAAGGACCCGGCCGGTCACGAAGTCGCCTCCGCGGCGGGAAGCGTGACACGAACTGTTGTCCCGGTTCCCGGGGCCGATTCGACTTCGATCTGACCGCCGAGCACCCGAATCGATTCCTGAACGATCGCGAGTCCGAGCCCGAAGCCGTCGCTGTCCCGATCCTTCCCGCGGTAGAACCGCTCGAATACGCGCTCTCGCACAGCTCGCGGCATGCCCGCCCCACTATCCGTGATCTCAATCGCGACGGTCCCGTTCGTTTGTCTCGCCGTGAGTACGACCGCGCCTTCGGTCGTGTGCTTCACGGCGTTCGAGGCCAGGTTGATCAGCGACTGTTCGATGAGCTGCGGCTCGGTCGCCAAGATCACGTCTTCGTCGCAGTCGATCGTGATCGCCACTCCTTCCCGCGGTGAGACTGCCGCTGCAACGCTCTCCAAGAGCGGTCGTGCGGAAACCCGCTCGGTTAGAGGCGTCTCTTTGCGCGTCTGCGCTCGGGCCAGCACCAGAAGCGCGCGTGTGAGGCGAACAAGGCGTTCACTCTCCCTCTCGATGTGCGCGAGAAACCGGTCACGGTCCTCGGGAATCTCCTTCGCGCCGGACTGAAGGATTTCGACCGCACCGGTAATGGTTGTCAACGGCGTGCGAAGTTCGTGGGCGGCGTTCGTTACGAAGTCGCGCTCCGAGCGCTCGCGCCGTAGCTGCTCGGAGACATCTCTCAAGACAAGCATCGCGGACTCGGAATCGTCGCTCGAAGGGAGACCGACGATCCGAAAGACACGCCCACCCTCGACGTCGATCTGCGTCTGTGTGAACGAGCCACCATCGGAGACCAGTCGCTCCGCCATCGGCCGAAGAACCCCGCGGACGGGTTTGCGTGCCGTCAACGGTAGTTCGAGCAGGCGACTCGCGGGCCCGTTTGCGAACTCGACGTTGAGGTCCTTGTCGACGACGATGACGCCTTCGTCGAGACGTTCGAGGAGCTGCTCGAGGCGGGCGCGATCCGATTCAACGCGCGCGAACGAACGTTGGAGTCGGGTTCGCATCCTGTCGATCGACGCACTTAGTTGTCCGACCTCGTCGCGGAAGCTCGGACGAAGCGGTGTCTCGAATCGGCCGGCTTCGATGGCCGCCGCCGCGTTGGCGATCCGTGCGAGCCGCCGCGCGATGAGGCTCGCGACAAGGAATCCGATCGTCCCCCCGAGGAGGATCGCCCAGAGTGCGGCCGTTACAACCTCGGTTCTGACGACCCCGACGCCTTCGGCCAAGAGCGGGTGCGAGGCGTACGTCACGAGAGCGGCGGCGCCCTCCCGGCGCAGAGGAATGCCGACGACCGTTGCGCGAACCGCCTCGTTCGTCCTGACATAGCGGCGCCCCGCCAGCGCGGTCTCAAGTGCCTCGTCGCCGTTCTCGATGTTGGCAAAGGTCGCACCGAGTGAACGGTCGGGAGACAGCAGACGGCCTTCGGATGAAAAGATGAAAAGCGGAAGCTGCCGCCGGTCGGCGACCTGCGGGGTAATCGAAGCGAATTCGCCTCTCCTGGCGAGCTGGCCGAGTTCGATTGCAGCGCCGAAGCTTCGCCCCGCAGCAAGCTCTTCGGCGCGGCCTCTGAACGCGTCTTCCGTGCGGTTGGCTGAAACAGTCGCGACGACGACCGCGGTGAGCGCGGCGAGCGCCGCAAATACCACGGCGAGCCACCAGCGCATCCCGACCGCCAACCTCATCCGATGAAGTATCCACCGAGAGCAAGCCGCCCTCTGCGCTCCCAGGGAACCTTCAGGAATCCCTGACCAATGCCTTATCGGCGCTTGAACAACGGGCCCCGTCGGATCGGTATCGCCAATGCCCGGCGACCAGCGAATCCAGGGGTAAAGGCGGCTCGCCGTAACGCTCAGGAAATCCTGAGAGAGTCCTGAAGAGCGCATCGGAATCGTGAGGTGAATCCCGAGCGCGCTGGGAACTCGGAGCGAACAACCGAACAGGAGGGCACCGATGCGCAAACTGATACTCGCTCCTGCAGTGGCCGCCGCGCTCGCGGCAGCGACCCCGGCAACCGCCCAGGCACCGGTCCTGACGCTGACGATCGGAAAGCCCGGCCGCGGTCCTCAAGGGACAGTCACCACCGTCCGTTATGGGGAGCTCGTTCGAGTGTCCGGCAGCATTTCGGAAGGTGGGGCGAACCGATCCGTCGAGCTGATCGTGTCGCCGTATCGAGGCGAGCCGCGCCGAGTGATGCTCCAGACCGACTCGCTCGGCTTTTTCCGGTACGCACATCGGCCGACGATTCGGACCGGGTACGCAGCGCGATCGGGAACGCTCGCAAGCCGCCAGGCCCCGTACGCCCACGTGCGCCCGAAGGTCGGCCTCAGGGTGATCAACGCTCGGAGCGGACGGTTCCGCGTGACGATGCGGGCCCAGCCGGAACATGTCTCCAGGGTGGTGTGGTTCCAACGCCGGACCGCACGCGCTCATTGGGCCAACGTCAAGAAGATCCACATCCGCCAGCGAAACCTCAGCGCACGTTTCACTGCGCGACTCCCGCGCGGTTTCCAGCGCGTCCGGATCTTTGTCCCGCAGACGCCCGGTTACCTACGCGGCACGAGTCGTTTCGTTCGAGTTCGAGGCTTCGGACGCTAGGTCCCGTCCCCAAGGCGAGAGCGCCCGCCGACGAGCAGGCGCTCTCGTCCGCATTGCGTCGAACCCGCGCCGGCCGCCGGCCGCGGAATCGCGCCGCTGATCGACGCGCCAGCGGCGCCCGCGTCACGGCTCGACGAGGCCGCGCCTGATTGCATAGCGAGTGAGTTCGACTCGGTCTCTCATGCCGAGCTTTTCGAGGATGTTTGCGCGATGCCGCTCAACCGTCTTGATGCTGATTACAAGCATCCGGGCGATCTCCTTGGACGAGTGCGCCTCGGCGATGAGTTTCAGGATCTCGAGCTCTCGCGGCGTCAGCAGTTCCTTCGTCTGCGCGCCTTCTTCGGCACGCTGGAGGTGATCGCGGATGAGCGCCGTCATTGCTCCGGGGTAGAGGAACGGCTCGCCGCGCATCGTTGCCCGGCAGGCCTCGACGAGATCGCGGTCTGCTGCGGACTTCAGCACGTATCCGGAAGCGCCCGCCTTGAGCGCCTCGAAGAAGTACTGCTCGTTGTCATGCATCGAAAGCATCAGTACGCGGAGTTCAGGCCTCCGGCGGGAAAGGTGGCTGGCGGCCTGGATCCCGGTCATCCGGGGCATGCTCACGTCGAGGATCGCGAGGTCGACTTCGTCGCTGAGCGCCTTGTCGATCGCCTCCGCGCCGTCGCCGGCTTCCGCGACCACCCGCAGATCTGGTTCGGCGTCGAGCACGAGTCGAAGTCCCCGCCGCACGACGGCGTGATCGTCGGCAAGCAGGATGCGCGTTGTCGTGCGCACACTCACGACTGCCGCAACGGAAGGACGAGCGTTACCTCCGTACCTCCGCCCGGAGCAGAAGAGATCGAAAGATCCGCGCCGACGAGGAGCGCGCGCTCCCGCATCCCCCGGATCCCACCACCCGCTGGCGCGCCGTCGATGCCCCTTCCGTAGTCGCGGACACGCAGCCGGATCCCCTCATCCGTCGTCTCGAGCACGAGATCGACGCGACTTGTGCCGGCGTGCCGCGCTGCGTTTGTGAGGGTTTCCTGCGCGACGCGAAAGAGGACGAGCTCGTCTTCCTTGCCGAGGGGCGGGGTATTCATCGGAAGGTCGCGCCGGATCACGAGACCCGTACGCTCCGCGAAGGTCGTAGCAAGTGCGTTGAGAGCCGGCACTAGGCCGAGGTCGTCGAGCGCTTCAGGCCGCAGCTGTCTTGCGATCCGGCGGACATCATCCAAACTTTCTCGGGTTGTCTCGAGTGCCTCGTTGAGCGGCTCGACGAGGTCGTCGGGCGCCGTCTTCGCGAGCCGGCCGATCTGGAGCATCACGGCCGTAAGTGCCTGCCCGATCTCGTCATGCAGCTCTTGGGCAACGCGTTTGCGCTCGTCCTCCTGTCCCTTCAGCGCGTCCCACCCACTTTCGTGCCGTTCACGCTCAAGTCGCGCGAGCATGTCGTTGAAGACGGCGCCGAGTTCCCGCACTTCCGCCGGGCCGCTTACCTCGACTCGCTCGCCCGGTCTCAAGAGATCGACACGACGCATCAGGCGGGCCAGTCGCTCCAGAGGCTCGAACGATCGCCGCGTTATGAACAGGTTGACGGCGAGGATCGCAATTAGCCCAAGCGCGAGCACGACGCCCTCGGTAAGCGCGATGGGGAAGCTCACCGTGGCGGGTGACAGCGCGAGCGCCATCGCTGCGACAACGAGCATCGCCGCGTTCACCGCGAAGATCCGCCATGCGAACGGCATCGTCTTCATCGGATCTCGGCTCCATGCCATCGAGGTCGTGCCGAGATGATGCCCTCCGGCCGTCGCCGGGGCGGGCGCCAGTAGCACTCGATCACCCGCCCGCCTTCTCCAGGCGCTCGAGAAGAGCGCGGATAAAATCGAGCTGGTCAACCATGCCGACGAAGCGTCCTCGCTCGACGACGGCAATCGTTCCCCACGGAGTGTGGAGGAATCGCTCGACGACGTGAGCGACGCCCGCGTCGATCTCGACCATCGCCGCCTCGCGCGTATAGCGATCGACCCGCTCGCCGGCCGCTGCCTCGAGGCTGCCCTGGAGCGCTCCCGCGTTCTCGACAAGGAACGCCGTGTGACGAAGCTCCTCGAGGTAACCGGGAAACAGTCCGCGTAGCAGGTCGTCGTCGGTGAACATGCCGACGACTCGACGATCGCTGGCGACGACCGCGATGGCGGACGTCTCTGCACGCAGGAGCGTCCGCGCCGCCTCGAGAAACGGCGCACCCTGCTCTACGGCGACGGGCAGAAGTCGAATCTGTCGAAGGAGCGCCATTACAGGTGGAACAGCAGGAGGTAGATCGATGCCAATGACAGCGAGACGAGCGTCACAGGCCCGCCGACGGCGAGAAATTGCAGGAAGGTCAAGGGCCGGCCGCTCCGCTCCATGATCCCACTCGCCGCGACGTTCGCCGCTGCGGCGACGATCGTCGCGTTCCCGCCGAAGCACGCACCGAGCGCGAGCGCCCACCAGTTCGCGTCGTCGAACTCCTGACCGGCGGCGAGCTCGTCAACGACCGGGATCATCGCAGCCGTGAACGGGATGTTGTCGACGAGCGCGGATCCGCCGGCCGCGCCCCAGAGGATGACCATTGCCTCGAGGGCTCGCGAGCCCCCGGTCACGTCGCCGAGAAGGTCCGATACCTCGCGAACGATTCCCTGCTCCTCTAGACCGCCGACCATCACAAAGAGCCCGAGGAAGAAGAAGATCGTCGACCAGTCGACGCGCTCGAGCGCATCCTCGACGTCGTCGGCGGCGACGAGGAGCATCGCTGCAGCACCGGCCAACGCGACGACTGCGGGCTCGAGATGGAGCGTTGTGTGCAGGAAGAACGCCGCGATCGTTCCGATCAGAACCGCGATCGAGCGTCTGAGGTAGGGGCGATCACGCATGTCCCGAGCGGGATCAAGGCGCGCGACTTCGGCCGCACGCCTTTCTGCGATCACCAGCCGCGGACGATAGATGAGGTAGACGAGGCCGGTCGTCACGACGAGCGTGATCGCCGCGACCGGCGCGAGGTTGACGATGAAGTCGATGAACGTCAACTCGGCGACGTGCGTCCCGATCATGATGTTCGGTGGATCGCCGATGAGCGTTGCCGTGCCGCCGATGTTGCTCGCGAGGACTTCGACGACGACGAGCGGAATCGGTGAGACGCGGAGCAGATCGGCGAGCAGCAGCGTGATCGGCACCACGAGCAGGATCGCCGTGAGATTGTCCAGAAACGCAGACAGCAGCCCCGTCACTGCGGCGAGGAGGAACACAAGCCTCAACGCGTGACCGCCCGAGAGTTGCGCGACCCGCAGCGCAAGGTACGTAAAGACGCCCGTCCGTTCGGTCAGACCGACGATGACCATCATCCCGGTCAGCAGACCGAGTGTCGCCCAATCGACCGCAGCGATAGCGCTCTCTTGATCGAGCACGCCGACGACCACCATGAACGCGGCGCCTAGGAGCGCGATCTTGGTCCGATGGATCCACTCAAGCGCGATGGCGAGCAATGCTCCGGCGAAGACGATCGCCGCGACGACGTCCATGCAGGCGACCTCCAGCCGGCGACAGCACCGGTAACTTTGCAGGCGGCAGCAGCGCTGGCAATCCGTTCCTCCACCCATTTCCGCCGTCGAATGGTGTGTTGAGTCCGATCGATGTGGGTGTCCGCACGGATTTCCGTGCAAGGACGGCCATGGCAGCCTCAAACTGGCGATGTCGGCCGTCGACCTAACCCTGCTCGAGAGCTTCGCGATCGAAGAGGGAAATTCTCCCGTCAAAGCGACCGCGGACCGAACCGTTCGCATAACGGTGCGCCCGCAGACCGTCCGCCTTCGGCGAGACCTTTCCGCGTCTGCGTCCGGGCGACGCTGGCTGCTCGAGCTCGATGTCGCGGTCCGCGTGCCGGATCCCGAGCGAATGCTCGTCGCGTGTCAAGGATTCCTTGTTGACACTGTTGATGGCGAAGCGCTCGGCGTCGTCGATGAGGTCGAGATCGGCGACGATGGCCAGTTCGCCTTGGCCCTGATCGTCGCATCGGGCTGGTTCGGCCGGCGCCGCTTCCGGGTGCACGCCGAACAGATCGAGGTATTGGCCCCGGACGAGCGACGCCTGCTCGTTCGAAAACCCGCGGCAGGATTCGTTTCGCTCGAGCGCCGGCGATAACTCCAGGCCCGCCGCTTGGAGATCGCCCTCTATGTGCTTCTGCTCGTCGCCGGTCTCGCGGTCGCGCTCGCGGCGAGCGAGGTCGCAATCGCGTACACGAGGGCACTCGCAGTCGGACTCGGCGCGCCGCCCTTCGTCGTGGGCGTCGTCCTCGTTGCGGTCGGCACCGATCTTCCCGAGATTGCAAACTCGGTGGCGAGCCACGTCCAGGGCGAAGGCGACGTCAACGTCGGCGACTCGATCGGCTCGACACTGACCCAATACACGTTCGTGCTCGGGCTCTTTCCCCTGATCGCGGGCACCTTGATGATTTCGCGTCGCGAAGTCGGGCTCGTGACCGTCCTCACGATGGCGGGACTGGCGCTGACGAGCGTTTTCGTCGTCGACGGCGACCTTGATCGGCTCGAGGGGCTCGCCCTGCTTGTCGCCTGGGCGTTGGCAACGGTCACGACAACGCGTTTGCTCTCGACGGGAGCGGGCGACGACGCGCCCGCGGTTCGGCACGAGGGGAAGTTCGTGCAGGTCGGGGTAACGCTTGCGACGCTTGGGCTGGTCGGAGCCGGCGCGACGCTGGCGGTGTACTCGCTCGTCCGACTCGCTGACGCGGTCGGCGTGCCCGAGTTCCTTCTCGCGTTCTTCGGGGCGTCGGTTGGGACCTCGCTGCCGGAGATCGTGGTCGATGTCACCGCGCTTCGCCAGGGCGCCCCCGGCATCGCGCTCGGAGACGCCTTGGGCAGCTCGCTCGTCGACTCGACGCTCTCAATCGGCGCCGGTCCGCTCGTCGCTCCCGCGGGCGTGACAGCACGGCTCGCGCTCGTAGGGACGCTCTACACGTGCGTCGCGGTCGCCACCGTCGGAGCCGTGCTGACGTCGAGACGCCGGCATGATCGGGTGAGCGCTGGGGTGCTCTTCGGCCTCTATGCGCTCTCCTATGCGGTCGTCGTCCAGGTCGGCCGCTGACGGCGTCCCGTCGGAATCGGGACGCGCGCACCTGCCGGCACGACGAGAACCGGTCGTCTGGAACTCGAGCGAAGATCATGCGAGACGCTTCCGCCAAGCGCCGACCGGAGCGCGCCTTGGCGCCGGGTCCCGACCACGATCAGCGACGCGTCCTCGTCCTCCGCGAGCTCGCGGATCGACTCGGCCTCGTCTCCGTGCGTTACGCGTTGCGCGACTTCCGCACCGAGGCCTTCTTCCACCGCAAGCCGCGCGAGGAAGCGACGTGCCTCCTTGCGATCCAGCTCCGCGAGCCGGTCGGGGACACCGGGTGACGAGGACGCGCTCGGCGGGGCCCCGTCCGAGATCGCGTGCGCGACGACGAGCGCACCGCCCATCCGGAGCGTGAGCCACAGCGCGACGCGCGTCGCGCTCCGCGCCGCCGGACTGTCATCGACCGCACACACGATCGGCCGCCCCGGCCGAAGTCGCGCTCCCTCGGGCACGACGACCACGGGACGGGAACTGCGCGAGATCGTCGCAGCTGAAACGCTTCCCAGAATCGCCGCGGAAAGTCGCCCGCGTCCCCGGGTTCCGAGAACCGTGAGCGCCGCGTCCTCGCGTTCGGCGAGCTCGCGAATCACCTCCGCGGGTGCGCCGATCTCGACCCTACGCCTTACGGACGTCGGGAACCGCGCGTCCTCCGCCACCGCATCGAGAAGGCGGCGCCCCGCCTCGATTGTCCGACCGGACGGGGACTCTGGCTCGCGGTGGTAGGGACCGGCCGCAGCGACGACGGCCCACTCCGGCTCAACCGCGTGAACGAGGACGAGGTCGAACTCGATGGCCGCCGCAAACTGGGCTCCAACGGCGACTGCGTCGCGCGCAGCGTCTGATCCGTCCACCGCACAGACGATGCAGCTGCTCACGAGTTCCCCTTTGGCTACCGACGCGGAAAGGCCGCTGGTTCGTCGTCTTCCGGTCGGCGAGTGTCGAACTCGTGTCGCCTCTGACGCAGGAGGAAAGCGCCCAGCGCATAGACCAAGCCGAGCAGCACGAGAATTCCTCCGATTGTGCTGGCCTCGATCCCGCGGACGGACTCGTCCACCGCGGCGATGAGGATTGCCCCCGCCACAACGACAACGGCGCTAATGAACAGATGCATTCGAAATCACCCCTTCACCAGTCCACGATCGCTTTGCAACGCGGGAGGCGCCATCCGTGCATCGCCCCATCTTCGGCGCGGGCGACACCCATAGTCGCTCGAAATCCGCGGCTCGCCGCGAGGATCGAGCTATTCGGCCAAGAGGGCGAGGCCGAGCGCAAGCACGACCGTCAGCGCGGCCGTGACGCGAAGCGGGTGCCGCAGCTGTCCGCCGACGCTGAGGGCGAGGGCTGTGAGCAGGAAAAGAACCGCGAGCGCGGTCAGGATCACACCGACGAGGAACATCATTCGCCTCCTTCGGATGCGGCGGGGACGCGGGCGCGGGCGCGATCGACGCCGTCGTATCCCTCCGGTTCAGCGACAGCGACGGTTGGGCGGGCGGGAGGCCGGAGGAGTGAGACCGCCACCGTGGCGGTAAGCGCGGCCACGATGACGGCGAGCGACACGTAGACGGGGATCTCGTACAGGTCCGAGAGCGCCATCTTCAGGCCGACGAAGACGAGGACGGCGGCGAGCCCCACGTTCAGGTAACGGAAGCGGTCGATCGCGTTGGCGAGGACGAAGTACAGAGCGGCGAGGCCGAGGAGCGAGAAGGCGTTGGCTGCGTAGACGATGAACAGGTCGCGTGTGATCGCGAAGATGGCGGGGATCGAGTCGACCGCGAAAACGACGTCGAAGGTGGCGACGAGGGCGAGCGCCGCCAGCAGCGGGGTTGCGAGCCAACGGCCGCGTTCCCTGACGATGATCCGATCGCCGTGGTAGGCAGGGGTCATCGGCAGTAGCCGGCCAAGCAGTCGCAGGACTGGGTTTCGACTGGGGTCGATCTCGACGTCGGCCTGTCGTGTCATCCGGAGGCCGGTGACGATCAGGAAGCCGCCGAAGACGTAGATCGTGTAGTGGACGGTGTCGAGCAGCGCCGCGCCGGCGAGGATGAAAATTGCCCGCAGGACAATCGCGCCGACGATGCCCCAGTAGATGACGCGGCGCTGGTACGCGGCCGGAACCGCGAAGTAGCCGAAGATCAGTGCGAAGACGAAGAGGTTGTCGATCGAAAGCGACTTCTCGATCAGAAACCCGGCCAAGTACTCCTCGGCCGGTCGGCGGCCCTGCCACAGCCAGAGCAGACCTGCGAACCCGAGCCCGAGGAGCGTCCAGCCGACGCTCCAGGCGGCGGCACGGCGAAGGCTGATCCGTTCACCCCGGCGGCCGAAGCCGAATAGGTCGACGAGCAGCATCGCGGCGACGAAGCCGCCGAACGCAAACCACATCCAGAGCTCGAGCTCCATGCAGGAGTCCTCCTCCGCGAGGCCGGGTCTTCGGTCTGCGAAGGTCTCTCCCG
>DASQWC010000040.1:0-2177 GCA_035640475.1 Actinomycetota bacterium
GGAACGACGTGCTGATGATCCTCGACGCAGACATGACCGTGGCGCCGGAGGACCTGCCGAAGTTCCTCGAGCCACTGGAGAACGGCACTGCGGAGTTCGTCAACGGCACCCGGCTCGTCTATCCGAGAGAGGGACGCGCGATGCCGATGGCCAACTTCCTCGGCAACAAGGCCTTCTGCTTCCTGGTCAGTTGGGTGCTCCGCCAGCGCGTGAGCGACACCCTGTGCGGTACGAAGGCGCTTCTGCGAAGGGACTACCAGGCGATGCCGCTCTCCGGCCGCGATCGCTGGGGCGATTTCGACCTGTTGTTCGGCGCCGGCCGCGAGAAGCTGAGAGTGCTGGAGGTCCCGATTCACTACCGGGAGCGCGTCGCGGGCGAGTCGAAGATGAACGTCGTCGGCGACGGCTTGCTCTTCCTGCGCGCCTGCCTTGCCGGTTGGCGCATGCTGCGGCGCCCGGCCTCCGTCCCATGGGCAACGCGCGTGCCGCCCGCCGAGGGAGCGAGAGAGATCTCACTGACGCGCGCGGCGTGAGGGCCCGAATCATCGGGGCCCTGCTTGCGGTGTACGGACGCGCAGCCGCGAGCGGACTTCTTGACCGGCCGCTCGCCCGCCGGGCGTTCGAATCCGCCTACCTGGGCTACAAGCGCCTGATCGAAGCCGGCCACGTCAACCAACTCCGGTCGGTCATCGAGCCAGGATCGACCGTGATCGATGTCGGTGCGAACATCGGCTTCTTCGCGCTGAAGTTCGGCCGCTGGGTCGGGCCCGGCGGTCGTGTGATCGCCATCGAGCCCGAGGGACGCAATATCGCGACCCTGCGTCGGCGCGTGCGGCGAGCGCGCCTTGAAACCGTCATCGAGTGCGTGGAGGCTGCAGCCGCGGATCGTCCGGGCGAAGTCAAGCTCGCCGTGAATCCCGCTCACCCAGGAGACCATCGTCTCGCCAACGAGGGGGCGCTCGTGCGCGCCGTGACGATCGACGAGCTCACCTCAGGCGATTCGCGGAATGTTGCGCTCGTGAAGATCGACGTTCAGGGAGCGGAGATGCTGGTGCTTGCTGGGGCGCGGCGCGTCATCGAGACACACCACCCAGCAATCTTCGTCGAGGTCGACGACAGCGCGCTCGAGCAGTTCGGGTCTTCCGGCAACGAGCTGATCGAGAACCTTGGAGCTCAGGGATATACCGGTCACGTATTGACGGGCCGCGGCATCGAAGCGGCCACAGCGCCCACGCTGACCACGAAGAGCATCGACGGTTACATCGACGTCCTCTTTCTGCCTGAAGCGACGCGACCGAGCGTCAACGGGGAAGGAAGAAGGGCGGTTCGCTGACGAAGTATTCGACGTACAGCGTCGGGTAGCCGAAGATATCGATGTTGGCTAGAGCGGCCATCGCGATGACAACCGCCCAAGGAGCGGCAATCCGGACCCGAAGCCACAGCGGTGCCGCCGCCGCAAGTCGGCCAACCGGCCGACCGGGATCGAGCGCGACCGCCGCCAGCAAGTACACGGCTGGGAATACGGGATAGACGAGCCGCGGAAGCGTGCCGATCTCTTGCTCGCCGATCTGGAGCACGGCGATCGTCACAAACCCCATCGCGAGCAGCCCACCAACGAGCACCTGCGTCGCCCTGTCCTTGAGCTTCCGGAGGCCGAAGGCGGCGACGATGACGGGGACCACGAAGAACGCTTGCAGGAGAAGACGCAGGTAGCTCGGCACGATGGTGGCGAGCGCGTCGTACCACTCCGACAAACTCGGGTGCAGCAGGAAGTCCGTGGTCCGATCGACAGCCTGAGAGATCTGTTCTTGGTTCGTCGGGACGATCTCGATGCCGAGGACTTCGGTCACGAGGAGAGGAAACGCCCGGACGGCGAGAAAGGCGGCTGCCAGTGAGAGAAGGAGCGGCGGCGTACGGACGCCACGCGCGAGGCCGTAGACGAGTAGGACCGGAAGTAAGGGCGTGAGATCGTAGACGAGCGCGCACAGTGTGAGCGCCCCCGTGAACGCCGCGACCTTTCCATGGTCACGTCCGGCCCGCCGCACCACGAGATCCTGGAAAAGGCACAGTGCTACTGCGACGGCGGCGTAGTTCTGCATGTACATCGCGGGCGTGGCGACGAACGCGATGAAGCCCGGACCGACGGCCGTTAGCGCTCCTGCGATCAGACCGGCGCG
>DASQWC010000041.1:0-4443 GCA_035640475.1 Actinomycetota bacterium
AGACTCGAGCCGCGGCGCCGGCTTCGACTCTGCGGCCGCCGCTGCCACAAGGGCGGTGGCGGCAGCGGCGGCGCACAGAGCGAGCACACGGGCGGAGGGGGAACGTCCCGCCCGACCTCGGCGCCGCGAGCGGAGGGTTGCTTCGGCTTTCACTTCCCGCGACGCCACTAGGCGACGTTGCCAAGCGTGGCTAAGACGCGCCTAAGACGGTCGTAAGGAGTTTGTGAGATCGGCCGCACCGGTTCGTTCTTAGTGACTTCTTACCGCAGTTTAAGGCCCGTCTTAAGGAGGGCTGGTGCCATACCTGCGGTGAAGCGACCCACTCCTAACCTCTCCCTCGTGGCAGCTCTCGTCGCCGGTGCCTGCATCGGCGCCGGCGGCGGTGCGGCCACCTACGCCGCCCTCGGGTCGGGGACGAAGACAGTCGTCCGCCAGGTCACGGTCGGCGACTCGGGCCAGAATGCGAGCACGAGCTCGCTTTCCGTCCACGACATCTATGGACTGACGCACAAGGGCGTCGTCGAGATCACCGTCTCGGGCCAGTCGAATGGATTCCAACCGCGCTCGCAGCAGGGACAGGGGTCAGGATTCGTGTACGACAGCGACGGCCACATCGTGACGAACGAGCACGTCGTCGCCGGCGCGGATTCTGTCTCCGTCAAGTTCTGGAACGGAGCGACGTACAACGCGAACATCGTTGGCACCGATCCCTCCACCGACCTGGCCGTGCTCAAGGTCGACGCACCGTCCTCTCTGCTGCAACCGTTGTCGCTCGCCGATTCGAGCAAGGTGGAAGTCGGCGACCCCGTCGTCGCGATCGGGAGTCCGTTCGGGCTCGAAGAGACCGTCACCGCCGGCATCGTCAGCGCGCTCCACCGAGAGATGACGTCCCCGAACAACTTCGCCATCGATGACTCGATTCAGACCGACGCGGCCATCAACCACGGGAATTCGGGCGGCCCGCTGCTGAACGCGCGCGGCAAGGTGATCGGGGTCAACGCTCAGATCGCAAGCGATTCCGGGGGCAGCGACGGCGTCGGCTTTGCCATCCCCTCGAACAGCGTTCGGTCGATCGCGTCGCAGCTGATCGCGGACGGGAAGGCTGAGCATGCGTTCCTCGGCGTCAGTCTCGAGAATGCGACGAACTCGCGCGGCGCACGGATTGCGAACGTCCGGACCGGGACGCCGGCAGACGACGCAGGCCTCCGCACGGACGACCTGATCACAGCCGTCGGCGGCAAGCGAGTCACGTCCGCCGACGACGTGCGGGCCGCGATCAACGCGCGGCGTCCAGGGGAGACGATCTCCATCACGTACTCCCGCGGCGGCAGCAGTCACACGGTGGAGGTGAAGCTCACCAACCGGCCCGCGTAGGCAGTCGTTTCTCTGCCCCGCAGCCGGGTATGTGGCGACTGCGCGGACGAGATGGAGCTTCCTGGGAGACTGGGGTCGTTCTGGGTCGAGTCGACGGCAGAGTCGGCTTTTCCCAGACTGAGGGGCGATATCACCGTCGACGTAGCAGTCATCGGCGGCGGCATCGCCGGACTCACGTCTGCGACGCTGCTGAAGGAAGCCGGACGCTCGGTCGCCGTGATCGAATCGAAACGCATCGTGCGCGGCGCGACCGGTTATACGACGGCGAAGCTGACGTCAGGGCACGGTCTTATCTACCGCCACCTGATCGCCAAGTTCGGCGTCGCGAAGGCGCGCGCCTACGCCGATGCGAATCAAGCGGCAATCGCTGAGGTCGCCGGCCGCGTCGATCGTCATTCGATCGATTGCGACTTCGAGCGTCGCGCGAATTACGTTTATGCAGACGAGCGTGACAAGCGCGAGTCGATCGAGAAGGAGGTCGAGGCCACCCTCCGTCTTGGCCTGCCGGCGAGCTTCATCGATGATCCGCCGCTGCCGGTCGAGACTCGAGGAGCAATTCGGCTCGACGACCAGGCCGAGTTCCATCCGCGCAAGTATCTGCTGGCGCTGGCCGCAAGCCTGACCGGCGACAGCAGCCACATCTTCGAGCTCACACGCGCGCTCCAGGTTGAGGATGGGCGAAGCTGTCGCGTCGTCACGGACGCCGGAGACGTTCACGCACGCGACGTCCTGATCCTTACCCAGATCCCTTTCCTCGACCGCGGCCTGTTCTTCACGAAGGTGCACCCGTACCGCGCGTACGTTCTCGCCGCTCCGATTTCCGACGAGCATGCGCCGGACGGAATGTTTCTCACGTCGAAGTCTCCGACCCGCTCCATCCGGTCGACGCCGCTCGACGGCCGCCGACTCCTGCTACTGGGCGGCGAAGGCCACAAGACGGGCACCGTCTCCGACAATGAGCAACGCTTCGCGAAGCTCGACGCGTTCCTGCGCGCGCACTTCGATGCCGGCGAGGTCATCTATCGCTGGGCGACGCAGGATTACTACTCGGTCGACCGCGTCCCGTACATCGGGCCGTTGACACGCGGAACCGAGCGGATCCGTGTCGCGACAGGGTTCGGCGGCTGGGGGATGTCCGGCGGCACGGCAGCGGCGATGATCCTCAGCGACGCCGTCCTGGGTAACCGCGATCGTTCGGGCGGAGTGTTCGCGTCGAAGCGATGGCGTCCCCGCGCGTCGAGCGGCCGCTTGGTGAAGGAGAACGCTTTAGTGGCGAGACACTGGCTCCTCGACGCCTTCATCGTCCCCACGTCTCGAGCGCCGGAAAGTGTGCGCCCGGGTGAGGCGGACATCCTGCGCATCGCCGGACGCCGCGTCGCCTTCTATCGCGACGAGTCGGGCGAGCCGCACGCCGTTTCGGCCGTCTGCAGCCATCTCGCCTGCCTGCTCCGGTGGAACGCTGCGGAGCGAAGCTGGGACTGCCCCTGTCACGGATCCCGCTTCGACGTCGACGGCGTCGTCCTGCAAGGCCCAGCCGTACGTGACCTCGAACGGTTCGAGCTGAATGCTCTTCGCCGCGCTGAGGACGAGTGAGGTCTCGACTTGCGGACGGAATCGTCGCCGGTTCCGCCGCTGCCGTCCTGAGCGGGCTGCCGTCGACGGTATGGGCACTTGTGGCCGGCAGAGATCCGCTCGAGGCAACGCTCGCGGCGGGATCGATGCTGCTGCCGACTGAGACGCGGCGGACACGACTCGTCGCCGCGGCAGTGCCTGTCCACTCCGCGCTCTCGCTCGGCTGGGCAGTCGTCCTCGCGCGCGTCCTTCCGCGGGAGCGCGAGCTCGCGTGGGGTGCGGTCGCGGGACTCGGAATCGCGACGACCGACCTCGGCCTGGTCGGCCGCTTCTTTCCACGCCTGCACCGATTGCCGCTCCTGCCTCAGGTCGCCGATCACGTCGTCTACGGGGCGACGGTCGGGTACGTGCTCGCACGGCGCCGCCGGTAGTTTCAGCGGAAGGTGACAACGCTGCGACGGATTGGTTTTCCGCTCCGACTCGCGTGGGCGCGGCTGACGCGACGCGGCGAACGCGTCGTGCTGGTCGCGCTGGGAATCGCGGCCGGCGCGGCGCTGCTCGCCGCCGTGCTCGCCGGCAGCCTCGTCGCGCAGGACCGCAGCGTCGAGCGGGCGACGGCGCATGTTCAGGCGCCGGATCGAACCGTGCGGCTCGTCTGGGGTGGGATCGCGAGCGGCCCCGGAACGGATGTCGACGAGCTCGATCGAACGGCACGACGCGCGCTCGCCCCGCTTGTCGCCTCGCCGGCCAGGGCGATGCTCTTCCGGACGACGCAGGCCGGTGGGCATCTCTTCGACCTCGGTGCGATCGACGGGCTGTCGCGTTTCGTGCACCTCCGCACCGGCCGCCTGCCGAGACCTTGCCGGCCCGACCACTGCGAAGTCGTCCAGCTCGGCGGCGCCGGCCCGATCCCGGCCATCGCCGGACTTCGACTCGTGCGAGTCGGTCGGGCGACGCTCGACTCACCGATTCCGTTCGGCAACCTGATCACGCGGGAGACGTACGCGTCGGTGCTGAGCTCGGCACTCCGCTACCACACCGCACCCACACCGCCGCTCCTGCTCGCCGAAGGCGTGCAGGGACTCGCGACCGTGGAGGTCTTTGCGCCGAGCTACCGCAGCTACACGTGGACGGCGCCAATCGAGCCCGGCGACGTCCATCCGTGGACGATCGACTCGTTTGCGCGCACCGTGACGCGGGTGCGTTCCGAGCTGGCGGCGCGATCACTTGCCTTCGACCTGACCGCGCCACTCGCGGCGCTTCGCTCCGCAGAGGAAACCGGCCGTGTTGCCGGACGCCGCTTGCTCCTCATCGGCGGCGAGGCGGCGGCGCTCCTACTCGCTTTCGCCGTGCTGGCGGCGATGGGATTGCGGCGGGATGCAGAAGCACAGTGGCGACGGCTCACCTGGTACGGCGCGCGCCGCTGGCAGCTCGTGATCAGCTCGGCCGCAGAAGCCGTCGCGGTCGCGCTCGTCGGTGCCGTGCTGGGATGGGTCG
>DASQWC010000042.1:0-9166 GCA_035640475.1 Actinomycetota bacterium
ATGCGAAGACGTCATCCATGTCCCGAATCGTGGTCGAGTAATTTGCGGTGTCCAGCCGGTTGTAGTGCTTGCAGACCTCTCGGGCAGCAGATAGCGGTGTCCAATCCTCAAGACCCGCGGCTTGACGGCCGCCCGCGACCAGAAGGGTTAATTTGCGCGCGCCCTGGGCCTTCTCGGAGGGGATCCGACGGCTCCCCACGACGACCGACAGCCGATCGTCGTCCATACGGTAAATCTGCAGTATGAGGTTCGTTTCCACGCCCGCTCTCTCGGCAATTCGATCGAGTGGGCCTGCGTGCTCCGGGGCATCGCTGCTGGTCAGGGATACGGGTCCAGCCACGAGACCGTGAGGCCGGACCGCCGGCATTGAGTCGGCGAAGAAGACGTCCAGCGTTTTAGCGAATGCCACCGACTGAAGGGTTTCCGGTAGATCCAATTCACTAATCAGGGCGGCGGCGTTTCCGAGCGCTTCGGCAAGAGACTTCCTCAGGTCTGACATGATTGCTCCTTGTTCTCAACTGGTTAAATGACCTCTATAAATCGGGGCGACGACAGTATCTTCCGCGGACCCATCGGCGCCCAGGCAGAAGGATCGATCAGGTGAGTCATAGGCATGCCTGTGTGACGGCTTCCCACGACGAACGACAGCCGATCTCGTCCATACGATAAATCTGCAGTATGAGGTTCGTTTCCACGCCCGCTCTCTCGGCAATTCGATCGAGCGGGCCTGGTTGCTCCGGAGCATCGCTGCTGGTCAGGGAGGTGGATCCAGCCATGGGATCGTGAGGCCGGCCCGCCGGCAGTGAGTCGGCGAAGAAGACGTCCAGCGTTTTGGTGAACACCACCGATTGACGGATTGCCGCACAGTGCAAGCAGCCCCCCGCCGATCCGATCGGAGCTGCGAACCATGAACGAAACTCTATCACACAGGAAAGTACATACCATCGAAGCGGCTCTAAGACGCCTGAAGATCCCGGTAGTAGGGAGTAGCATGTGACTACCATACAAAAGACGTACGCCAGCTCCGGGG
Organism: Actinomycetota bacterium; assembly: GCA_035640475.1. Classification (GTDB taxonomy): domain Bacteria; phylum Actinomycetota; class JAICYB01; order JAICYB01; family JAICYB01; genus DASQWC01. The sequence continues at coordinate 1,031 of DASQWC010000042.1, forward strand.
TCTACGGCACAGTCGGCGACGGATAAGCCCTGATGAGAGGAGATTTAGGAACCAGTCAAACGCGCCTATGGTCTATGGTGGACACTGTGTAGTGAACGGCAGTAACGTATCATGTGATGAGTATGAAGGATTTGCCTGGGACAGCGGGGTATAGCTATTTCGCCCAGGGAGGCAAAATTCGCTCGCGAAACCCGGCAATCCCCGCTGCAGCTTCTTCCGAGCGGAATAGGTCCGCCGAAAGTTGAGCCGTCCACTTGAACGCCGCCGCTCGCTCCATCCCTGGCACTTTGTAGACGAGGCTCTTCGCAGCCGCTAATGCGTTGGGGCCGCCGGCGATGAGGTCGGCGCAGAGCTCGGAGAGCGCTGCGTCGAGCTCGTCGCGTGGGACCGCTCGGTTGATCAGTCCGATCTGCGCTGCCCGCGGAGCCGGGCAGCGCTTGCCGGTGAGGAACAGCTCGAGCGCGTCCGACCGGCGCAGCTTCGGCAGGCAAACGACCGAGATGATCGCCGGCGCGACGCCGATGCGGACTTCCGTGAACGCAAAGAACACGTCGTCCGCGGCGATCGAGATGTCGCACGCCGCCGCGAGACCGTTTCCGCCGCCGGTGCAATGGCCCGCGATCTTCCCGACGACCGGCTTCGGGCCGTCCATAATCATCTCGAGGATCTCGACGAGCGAGACCTTGGCCGGGTTCCCACTCGACTTAAGGTCGGCTCCCGCGCAGAACGTATTCCCTTCGTTGGTCAGGACGACGAGGCGAACGTCGTCGTCCGACAGCGCCTTCTGCACGTTCTCGCCGAGGCTATCGCAGAGCTCGGCCGAGAGCGCGTTGCGGTTGTCGGGACGATTCAGCGTGATCGTTGCGACGCCGCCGTCGACGGAATAAACCGTTGCGTCGCTCACGTGAACTGGCCCGCCTTTCGTCCCGGCCCGGGCGGCCCGGCGAAAGCCTGTGCGATCGACACCCACTCGTCGGCCACGGGTCCGGTCGCGACGACGTCCGTGTCGTCGCGATGACGTCGCTGCGTCACCAGGAGGGCGAAGTCCAGAGCCGAGCCCCGGACGACATTCGCGGCGTCCGATGGCCCCCACGTCCATGTCTCGCCCGACGGCGACGTGACCTCGATGCGGATGGGCTCGGTCGGCACCTCCATCTGACGCACGGAATATGCGAAGGGGAGGGCTCGCACGCCGATGTGACACACGTGGCGAAGCCGGTCCGTCGGCTCCCGCCGCACGCCGAGCGCGTCGGCGACGTCCTGGCCGTGCGCCCACGTCTCCATCAGGCGCGCCGTCACCTTGCTCGAGGCGGCCATGTCCGGGCCGAACCACGGCACGCGATTCTTCGGGTCCATGACCTCGAGGGCGGCCACGAGCTGTGCGCGTTCCCTTCGCCAGCGCTCGAGCAGCTCGATCGGATGCATGGCGCGCCCGAGCGTGATGTCGGCCGAGTCGCCATCCGATCGGATGAGCTCCTGCATCGCGCCCTCGCGCCACACGCGAAAGCCGTCCGGATCAGTCGCCGCGAAGAGCGCGCGATCGTCGAAGTAGGTCAAGTGCGAGATCTGGTCGCGGATCGTCCACGGCTCGGCCGGCGTCGGGGTATCCCACGCCTGGTCGTCCAGCGGCGCAACGAGCGAGTCGAGCACGTCGTGCTCGGTTCTCAAGTCCGAGCAGAGCGTTGCCATGTCGGGCATAGCGCCCGATTCTACGTTTCAGCTCGTGTCGAGCACGACCCGCGGTTCGAAAGGCGTCCCATCGGGACGGATCCAGCACGCGGTCGGACCGGCGTCACCGCGCAAAGACCAGCCGCCTTCGTGCAGCAGCTCGTGATGTGTCCAGCAGACGAGCTGTAGGTTGCCGAGGTCCGTTGAGCCCCCGTCGGCATAGTGCACGATGTGGTGGCACTCGAGATACCGGTCTCGTCCGCAACCCGGAAACGTGCAGACACCGTCGTCGCGGGCCATGACGGCTCGACGCAGCCACGGAGGCACGGTGCGCGACGTCCTTCCGATGCCGGTGATCGTCCCTTCCGCTGCCCTATGGAGAGCCTGCACGCGCGCGTCGCACGCGATGCGCTTCGCTGTGGTGAGCCCGACGAACCCACCGTCGACGGCGGCCACGGATTCCTCACCGACCGAGAGAAGTACGGTGGCGCGGTCGGACGATGCCGTCTCGACAAGACTGCTCTTCGCCATCTCGACAAGCGCCCGCGCGCTCGCGAAGTCCCAGTCGCGCAACTGCGTGCCGTTCGGCACCCGATCGTCGATCGCTTTCACCAGGGCGGCGCCGTCCTCCGGGTGCAGCTGGAACTCCCCGCGAAGGTAACGCTCGTTGGGTGTGTGACACGTTCGGAAGTAGACGCCGTCGTTGCGGCGCTCGAGCTCACGAGCCGTTTGCTTGCGCGCCTCTCGTTGCAGCTCGGGCAACGACCAAAAGGGGAGCGCGTCGAGCCAGAGCTCGTCGTCGCCCGTCTCATCTGAAGAGAGCACCGTCAGTGCTTTGCACTGGTCGGTCGAGATCACGCCGTCCCGCAAGGCACCCAGAAGAGCCGGGCGCGCAGCGAGTGCTTCGGCTTCGCGGACGAGCGCACGAGCGGTGTCGTTACCGATCTGCCATCGCGCAGCCAGCCAGGCCGCAAGGTTCCCCGCGCCGTCTCCCTGCCAGGCGCCGGAGTCGCGAAGCTCTGCTACCGCACCGACGAGCTCGGCTCGAGCCGAGCAGAAACGCGCGTGCGCACGGTCGGCATGAGCACGAACGTCCGACGAACACATGTTCGTATTGTAGCGGGCGACACCGACAACCTCATCGTCGACGAGGACGTGGGACGAGCTCGCCGCCGCAGTTCGGGCAAGCGTTCGACATACTCGACGCGCAATCCGGACAGAACGTGCACTCGAAGGTGCAGATCATCGCGGCGCCGTCCGTGGCGAGCGCCGCCCCACACTTCTCGCACGCGGAGCGCATCTCGAGCATCAGTCGTCCAGTAGCGACACAGGAATGTCGACGAGCTTCGCGCGCAGGTATTCGCCGAGCGCTTTTGCTTGCGGATCCAACCGCACAGACGACGCCACACCCTCTCCGAGCAGCCCGACGATGACGAAATTGATCGCGCGGATGTTCGGTAGCGGGTGGCGCTCGACCTCGAGGTCCTTCGTCTCCGGCATCAGCACGCGCAGACGATCGACGTCGAGAAAGTTGTCGAGCCAGCCGTACGCCTCGTCGGTCCGGGCCCACACGCCGAGGTTCGCGTTCCCGCCCTTGTCGCCTGAGCGCGCGCCGACGATTCGCCCGAGCGGCGCCGGAACGGTCTCGGGCTTCGTCCCCGGCCGCCACGGCTCGATCGGGACGACGAACGGAATGAACCGCCGGAAGTCGGCCGGTGGAAGCGTCGAGTCGACACGCGTGCGCTCGCCGTCCATGACGACTTCCTGCCACACCAGCTCGGACGGGATCAGCGCCGGCCAGTACACGCCGTACGGCTGCGCCTGCCCGAAGCCGCCGCCGAAGAACCCGGGATAGGACGCGAGCGCCATCTCGACGATCTTCTGGCTGATCGCTCGTCCGAACTTCGTCTCGTCGTGATCCTTGAGCACGAACCGGAGCTCGGCCACCGCCTCTTCGTTCGTCGCCGGATCGTCGTGGTCGCTGCGAATGAGCTGAACGAAGACCTCTTCGAAGGCCTCGCGTCCGCCGGGAACCGAGGCCCAGATCGTCCGCTCCGCGAGCGCGGCCTTCTCCTCGATGTCGAGGCCGGTGAGCTTCAAGGAGAACGTCATGCGCAGCCCGCCGGCGAAGTTCATGCACACCTTGGTCGTCGGCGGGGGAGGCTGGCCGCGAACGTCCGACACGCGCACGCGGTCGGGCCCGATCTGCTCGAGCCGGATCGTGTCGAAGCGCGCAGTCACGTCCGGGTTCAGGTACTCGGGCCCCCCGATCTCGTAGAGAAGCTGCGCGGTCACGGTGCCGACCGACACCAGTCCGCCGTGACCCTCATGCTTCGTGATGACCGTCGAGCCGTCCGACGCGACCTCCGCGATCGGGAACCCGGGATGCTCGAGCCCGGGCACTTCTTGAAAGAACGAATAGTTGCCCCCCGTGGCTTGCGCGCCGCACTCGATGATGTGTCCGGCGACGACCGAGCCGGCCAGGGCGTCCCAGTCGTCCCGCTTCCATTCGTGGTGCCAGGCCGCCGGACCGACGACCACAGCCGCGTCGGTGACGCGTCCGGTGATGACGATGTCGGCGCCGCGTCCGAGCGCGTCGGCGATGCCCCAGCCGCCGACGTAAGCGTTGGCCGTGAGGACCTGCCGGTCGCCGAGCTCCTCACCGGTGTCGAGATTCGTGAACGCCTGGCCCTTTTCGCGCAGGTCGTCCAGATAGGGCATCAGGTCGTCGCCTTCTATGTAGGCGATGCGCGGCTTCAGGCCGAGCTTGTCCGCGACCTCTTGAACCGCCGCCGCGCAGGAGGCCGGGTTGAGCCCGCCGGCGTTGGAGACGACCTTGATCCCACGGTCCAGGCACGTGCCCATGACCTGCTCCATCTGACGGATGAAGGAACGCGCGTACCCGCGCGAGGCGTCGCGTGCCTTGTGGCCGGCGAGGATGAGCATCGTCAGCTCGGCGAGCCAGTCGCCGGACAGGACGTCGATCGGCCCGCCTTCGACCATCTCCCTAGCGGCCGACATCCGGTCGCCGTAGAACCCCGAGCAATTGGCGATGCGGATCGGATCTGACATCGGCTGTAATCGAACCATAGTGGTGAAGCCGGTGGACAAGCTGCGGAAGATCTGCCTTGCGTATCCAGGCGCGACCGAGAAGCTCAGTCACGGCGAGCCGACGTGGTTCGCGAAGAAGGTGTTCGTGATGATGTCCGACCATCATCACGACGACCGCGTCGGCTTCTGGGCCCCCGCGCCGCCGGGTGACCAGGAAGCACTCGTGAAGTCGGATCCCGAGCGGTTCTTTGTGCCGCCCTATGTCGGCGGCAAGGGGTGGATCGGCGTCCGGCTGGACGTCCCGAACGTCGACTGGGACCAGATCGCCGAGATCATCGAGGACGCGTACCGCACCGTTGCGCCGAGAAAGCTCATCGCCGAGCTGGACGCTCGCCGTAGCTCCTAGTCTTTAGGCGTGCTTCCCACCGGACTCGTGACCTTCTTGATGACCGACGTCGAGGGATCGACGAGGCTGTGGGAAGCGCACCCCGAGGAGATGGTCGGCGTCATCGAACGCCATACCGACATCATGGAGGCGGCCGTCGGGGACCGCGGCGTGCTCATCCGCAGCAAGGGCGAAGGCGACTCGACGTTCTCCGTGTTCGTAGACGCGACCGACGCTCTGCACGCGATCGTCGAGGCGCAACGCGCCATCCATGCAGAGGAGTGGCCCGAAGGAATCGAGCTGCGCGTGCGCGCGGCGCTCTACTCCGGTGAAGCCGCGATCCGTGAGGGCGACTACTTCGGTGCTGCACCCAATCGGTGCTCGCGGCTGCGCGGGGTCGCGCACGGCGGACAGACCGTCTGCTCGGAGACCACGGCCGATCTGATCGCCGGACGCTGCCCGCCCGATGTCGCCCTGCACGATCTCGGCCTCCACCGCCTGCGTGATATCGCGCGGGCCGAGCGCATCTTCCAGGTCGGTCATCCCGAGCTCCCCGGCGACTTCCCGCCGCTGAACTCGCTCGGCGTCAGGCACAACCTGCCGGCGCGCCGTTCGACCTTCGTCGGACGCGAGCAAGATCTGATCGCCGTCATGAAGTACCTCGAGCGCGACCGTCTCGTGACGGTGACCGGCATCGGCGGCTGCGGGAAGACGCGGCTGGCGCTCGAAGTGGCATCTGAGCTCCTCGACGGCTTTCCCGACGGCGTCTTCTTTGCCGATCTCTCACCCGTTACCGATCCGCACGTCGTCGGCGGAACGGTCGCAGCCGCGGTTGGGTTCGAGCGCATGGCCCTGGGAACCGGTTCGGGACGGCCGTCCGGCGAGCTCGTCGACTTCCTCTCGACTCGCGAGGCTCTTCTCGTGATCGACAACTGCGAGCACGTCATCGACGCGTGCGCCCAGCTGATCGACGAGATCCTCGAGCGTTGTCCTGGCGTCTTGATGCTCGCCACCAGTCGTGAAGCCCTCGAGCTCGATGGGGAGCGCACCTATCCGCTTGCGCCGCTGACTACGCCGGACGACGACATGCCCGAAGCTTCTGATGCCGTCCGGCTCTTCGAGGAGCGCGCGGCGCTTGCGCGTCCCGACTTCGTCGTCTCGCGGGACAACGTCGGCGACATCGCCGAGATCTGCAGACGAGTGGACGGGCTCCCGCTTGCGATCGAGCTCGCGGCGGCGCACGTCTCCCACCTGGCGCCGCGTCAGATCCTCGAGCGGCTCGACGACCGCTTCCGCTTGCTGGCGGGCGGTCGCCGCCGGACGCAGCGCCAGCAAACGCTGCACGCGACACTCGAGTGGGGACACGACCTGTTGACCGACGACGAACGCGCTGCGTTCCGGGCGCTGGCCGCGTTCCCGGGAACCTTCTCCTTCGACGCCGCGGACGCCGTCTGTGGCGGCCTGCCGACGCTCGAGCTGCTCAGGTCTCTCGTGGCGAAGTCGCTCGTCGTCACCGAAGAGGAGGCCGAACGGCAGCGCTATCGCCTCCTCGAGACGGTTCGCGTCTACGCCGACGGCAAGCTCCATGAGGCCGGCGAGCACGAGCTCGTCCGCCAACGGCATCGCGACTTCTTCCTCCGGTGGGCCGAGGCGATCCCGACGGAGCTGACGTTCCTCGATCCCGACGGAGACATCCGCCGAGAGCGGCACAACATGCGCGCGGCCTTGCTGTGGTCCGAGCAAGAGGATCGTCCCGACCTCATCGGACGCCTCGCCGGCACCATGTCGAGTCTGTGGGCCGCCGATATTCGCGACGGCCGCCGCTGGCTAACACGCGCTGCCGAGGCCGCCGACGAGCTCGACTACGAGGCTCGTGTTCGGTTGCTCACAGTAGCGGCGTACGTGGCCGTTCTCGCCATACAAGCGCAGGACGGCAAGCTCGCCGAGCAAGCCGTCGAGGCGTCCGACGGCCGTCCGGGCATGTGGTCGTCGCTCGCGCACTCGCTTCTGTGCCTCAACAGAGGAATTCGATTCTTTATCTCGAAGACCCCGTCGTACGCCGAAGAGGTACGACACCTCGGGCAGCGGGCCGTCGAGCTTGCGACCGAGCCGATCAGCCGTGGCCTTGCGTGGTTCTTCTACGGGCAGTCGCTCGTCCTGCTGGACGACTACGACGATGCGATCGCCGGATTGGAGAAAGGTTCGCGTGAGGATGTGCCGGGCGGCGATATGTCGACCATCTCACTGGCAATGGTCGCCGGACTCCAGCACATCATGGGCCGGCACGACGAAGCGCTCGCCACTTCCGAGCAGGTCATCGAGCGCACGCGCAGACACACGACGAGTGGCCTCTGGGCCTGGGGCGTGTACAGCTCGCTGCCGTACCCGCTCGAGCTCGCTCAGCGCGGCCGCCACCAGGAGGCGATGGCCTTCATGCGAGACCTCCTCGAGCAAGGACCGACCCTCAGGACGCCGGGCATCATGAACTCGGTCATCGTCGTCCTCGCCGCGATGGCTGCTCTTCGCGGAGACGACGCGAACGCACGCGTCCTCTTGGAATACGTGGGTGCGGCACTGTTCAACGGTGGCTTACGGACGCCGATCGACCTCGCACTGCTCACTCACTACCAGGGCATTGTCAATCCCAAGACGGACGCACAAGCCGGGGAGCTTCGGGAGCGCGGCTCTTCGATGTCGATGGACGACGCAGTCGCCCTCGGACTCAGCAGCTAGAGCTCGTAGACGACGCCGTCCTTGGTCGTCCGGATGCTCACCTTCTCGCCGATGATGCTGCGGCCGGCGATCTCCTTCGGAATGCTCGTATCTGCCGCGACCGCAACCACACGCCGTCCGTCGTCCAGCGTCGCGTAGATCGGCGCCCGGACCGGGCCGTCGGTCTTGTCGTGCTCGACCGTGAAGCCGTCGACCGTCGCCTTGCCGTCCGGCTCGGTGACGACTTCGATCGCCGTCGCATCGATGCTCGCCTGTGCGTCGGACATGTCCGGGTGCCGCCAGCCGTTCGGCGGCGGCGA
>DASQWC010000043.1:0-15598 GCA_035640475.1 Actinomycetota bacterium
TGGCGCCCCGGGCCGCCGGCCCGGCGGCTTCGATGGCCGCAGCCTCCGCGTGGGGGCCGGGCGACGCGTGCGTATAGCCCTCGCCGACGACCTCACCGTACGGCGAGACGAGAACGCACCCGACGGCGGGACGAGGAGCAACCGAGCCTTCGGCGACGCGCGCCAGCTCCACCGCTCGTCTCATGTACTCCGTGTCGCCCACGCTCACTCTCCAGTCACAGGGGGCGCCTTCGGCGCATCCTGCGTCACATGGGGCGCCTTCGGTGCATCGGCGAAAACCCACACGAATGAGAGGACGACGGATGGGCCCGCGGTATGCGGGCGCATCGGCCGCCTTCTCTCATCCGGACTGTCACCGTCGGCCTCGGACTTTCACCGAGTCGGGCCACGGCCTTGCGGCCGGGGCTTCGCGGGCTTTCACCGCCGGTGGGGATTTTCACCCCGCCCCGAAGGCGTCCATCACAGAAAGCGCCTACCGGCGCCTCCTGCTTCTTACAGTTCTACTGTCACGATAACACCGGCCGGTTGCCGCAGCTAGGCGCGGCTCTCTGCGGGCGAGAACACGGCCCAGGACGATCCCCGCTGCGCCTTCGCCGCCGACTTCGCGTCCGCCGCGGCGCGCCCCAGCGCGGCCAGATCCACGAAGACGTGCGCCTGCTTCACGACGCCGACCGAGATCGAGCATCCGTCCCCCGCGAACGTGCCGACGACTTCTCTCGCGATCCCCTCGGCGGCGCCCGGACCGGCCAGGACGATGAAGTCGTCACCGCCGACGTGTGCGACGAAGCACTCCTCCGGTGAGAGCTTCTCGATCACCTCGAGGACGCACGCCGCGACGGATCGGATCGTCTCGTCGCCTGCAGCGAAGCCGTGCTCGTCGTTGAACGACTTGAAGTCGTCGATGTCGATGTACAGGCAGGCGAATGGTGCACCCCGCGCCTGCCGGTCTCTGATCGCCGCGTCGACGGCTTTGTTCCCCGGCAGCCCGGTCACCGGACTGACTCCACCGAGCTCATGTGTGCGATGCATCGCGAGCCGGACGCGAGCCGAAAGCTCCTCATCCGTGAACGGACGGACGAGGAAGTCGTCGGCCGGGCCGTACGCGTCCGTATCCGACGGCTGGGCATCGACGACATTCACGACCGGGATGAGCGTCGTCCGAAAGTCGTTGCGGATCCTCGAGACGAGTTCTCGTACCTCCGCATCGAGCACGATCACATCCGGACGGCAGGCGACGGCAAGCGCCCCCGCCGTCAGCTCGTCCGTTGCCTCGATGAGCTCCGCGCCCCAGAGCCCGTCGCGAACGGCCGCTCGCCGCGCGCGATCGGCGGCGACGACGAGGACCCGCATCACGTCGAGCGATCGCGTGCGATCCGCGAGAGCTCTTCGGCCACGGCGGCGGGATCGGACGCACCGAACACCGCAGATGCGGACACCAGGATGTCTGCCCCCGCCTCGACACACTCGTTTGCGTTGTCCGGGTTCACGCCCCCGTCGATGATGAGCTCCACGTCCGGTCCGGCGGCGCGCCGGAGCTCCTTGAGCTTCGGGAGCGCATCGGGAATGAACTTCTGACCGGAGAATCCGGGATAGACGCTCATCACGACCACGTGATCGACGAGCGGCAGCAGGTCGGCGACGTCCCCGACCGCAACGTCCGGGTTCACGGCGATGCCCGGTCCGAGGCCGGCACCGCCGATTGCCTTCAGGAGATCGGTCGGCGTGGCTTCTGCGGCGGGATGGAAGGCAATGCGCGCCGCTCCGGCCTTCGCGTACCACTCCCACGTGTCCGCCGGGTTCGTGATCATCAGGTGCACATCTTGCGGAAGCTGCGAAACTCGCGCGATCGTCTCGACGAGCATCGGCCCGATGGTCAGGTTCGGCACGAAGTGGCCGTCCATGACGTCGACATGCCAGCGCTCCGAGAACGGCGTCACCCGTTCGAGCTCGTCGGCGAGCCGGCCGAAGTCGGCGGAGATGATCGACGGTGCGAGACCCGGCATGAGCGACAGATTACCGGCCGCTGCCGAAGTCGCTCGGCTGCGGTCGATAGCCGCGGATGAACGCGTCGCCCGGCATCCGCTTGCGTCCCTCGGGCTGCACCTCGACCAGGACGAGGCGGCCCTGCGCCGTCTGAAGCGGCGGTCCCTCGCCGGAATCAACGCTTGCCTGCCAGACCTTCAGACGGCCGTCTCTGAAATCGACGTACGCGCCGGGGGCCGGGTTCATCGCGCGAACGACGCGCGCGAGCTCGGCAGCCGGCCGACCCGGATCCAACCGCGCGTGCGACGGCTCGATCTTCGGGGCGAGCGTCGCCGCCCCTTCGTCCTGTGGACGGGGCCGGACGGACCCGGCGTCGAGGTCCTCGATTGTGCGAACAAGCAGATCGGGTGCGAGCGCGGCAAGACGCTGGGTCAGCGTTCCCGTCGTGTCGTCGGGCGCGATCGACACGACTCTTTCGTACAGAGCGGGTCCGGTGTCGAGTCCCGCGTCCATGAGCATCGTCGTCACACCCGTGCGTTCGTCACCGGCGAGGATCGCGTGCTCGACGGGTGCAGCTCCACGCCAGCGCGGCAGCAGTGAGAAGTGCACGTTCACGCAGCCGAGCCGAGGAGCATCGAGCACGCCGGCCGGCAGGATCATTCCGTAAGCAACGACGGCTATCGCATCGAGCCCGAGAGAACGCAGATGCTCGGCCTGATCGCGCAGGGTCTTCGGCTGCACGATCCGCAGCTGCAGCTCCTCGGCTGCGACCTTCACCGGTGACGGCGCGACCTTCCTTCCCCGGCCTTTCGGCCGGTCGCGTCTCGTGTAGACCTCGACGACGTCGAAACGCTCGGCGACGGCTCGTAGTGATGGGACCGCCGCCTCGGGCGTCCCCATGAACACCAGCCGCACTACATGCTCGGCGCGCGAGGACGGCGCAATCCGAGGTCGCCGTCGAGTGCGCGATCACGCAGCGTTCGCAGGGCGTCGCGGCGGTCGTCCGGAGCAAGGCGGTCGAGAAAGAGAACCCCGTCGAGATGGTCGACCTCGTGCTGGATGATTCGCGCCTCGAAGTCCTCCGCTTCGCGCGTCACCGCATTGCCTTCTGGGTCCAGCGCTCGAACAACGATGTGCTGCGCTCGCGACACCGGGTAGCTCAGCTCGGGAATGGACAGACAGCCTTCGTCGGCGATCTCTTCACCGCGCCGCTCGACGATCTCGGGGTTCACCAGCGCGTGAATCGGTTCCTCGACCCCGACCGAGTACACGAGAACGCGTCGCTGCACGCCGACTTGCGGCGCGGCCAGACCGACCCCGGGCGCGGCCCGCATGGTCTCACCCATGTCGGCGATCAGCTTGCGGACCGCCTCGTCGACCTCGCCGACGGGTGCGGCCGGCTCCCGGAGGACCGGGTCGGGGTACAGCCTGATCGGAAGAAGCGCCATAGGGTTCAGATTACGTCGACGGGATCGACATCGATCTTGGTACGCGCATGCGCCGCCGAGAAGGCGCGCAGGGGTTCGAGCAGCGGCTCCAAGGACGGGGCGCGGACGAGCGCCCGGGACAGCCCGCGTCGCTCGACGGCGCCCACGACGTGCGCATCCAACGGCTCGAGGCCCGCCGAAAGCCCGGCCAGACTCTCGGTGGGCGTCTCGACGCGCACCACGACGCCGAACGGCGGATAGCCGGTCTCTTCACGGAACCGCATCTCGCGCTCGAAGAAGTACCGATACGAGCGCCGTGTGAATGCTTGGACGGCATGGTGCTCCGGCTCCCGCGTCTGCACGAGGAACCGTCCGCCGGAACGCAGGACGCCGGCCAGATCGTGGAGCGTCTGCAGCACGCGCTCGCCGGCGCGAAAGTCCGGACGAGCAAGCAGCTCGTCGAGGTCGGCGACGCACACCGATCCGAAATCGCGGGCAATGTGCGCGGCGGCCAGGGTTCCGACGACAACGGTCGGCTCCTTGCGAAGTTCGGGCACCATCCCACGAGCGACGGCGACGACCTCGACGCCGAGCCCTGCGCGCTCGATCTCACGAGCAACGCGCTCGTGACCCCACCCGCGCTCGACGAGCGCGCCGCCGCACGACCGGCACGTCACCGGTGCGCTCGCCGACAGCCCGCACACACGACACTCGAGCTCCCCCCGTGTCGCACCTTGCGCAAGACCTGCGTTACAGCGCTCGCACGAGGGACGCCACCCACAATTGGCGCAACGCAAGCGAAGCGCTTCACCCTTGCGGCCGACGAAGACCAGTGCGTCCGATCCCGACTCGACGGCCGACCGCACGACTTCGATGAGCCGTGCAGTGATCGGTCCACCGCGCGGGCGGGCGATCTCCGTTCGCACGCTCCCTTTGCCGGCGTCGATCCACGCCGCGTGCTCGGCGGCGATCTCGACGGGCGGAGCCGGGCTCGATGCGACGAACGCCGCACCGCACATCTCGGCCCGCTTGGCTGCGACCGCCGGAGCGTAGATCCGCGGAGCGCGCTCCGACTTCAGCGATCGATCGTGCGCCGAGAGCACGCAGACCGCACTCAGCTCCGGCAGCGGCGCGAACAGCGCCGAGCGGCCGCCGACGACGACAGACGCGCGGCCGTCACGGGCCGCCGCCCATGCCGCCGCGCGTTCCGACGGCCGGTCCTCTCCGTGGAGCACGAGCGCACCGGGGATGCCGGCGGCGACGAGCTCTGCCTGTCCGACGCGCGGGCAGATGATGAGCGTCGGGCCTCCTTCACCGGCAACGAACGCAGCGAGATCCGGCTCTTCGCGGTCTGTCGGCGGAATGACACACACCGCACGTCGATCCCGAATCGCCTTGCCGAGCTCGGCCGGGCCGCGGCGCCGTCCGGGCGATTCGACCCTCTCGCCTCCCGAGCCGGGAGCCGAGAACCGTCCCGGCACCGCGTCGTGCAGCACGTGGCCGAGCGGGACGACGTACCGCCGGGCCGTCCATCGCGCGAGCTCGATCTCGGACGGCGCGAAGACCGGATCGGTCGCGACGACCGCGCGCAGCGGCCGCGGGTCCGGCACCGCAGGGACATCGAGGAGCTCGGTGACGAACGCGCGCATGCTTCTCCCGTGCAGGACGACGCGCACGACCGATCCAATGTGGATCCTTCCGGCCAGCCGGTCGGGGATCGCGTAGTCGAACGGCCGGTCGAGGGCCGAGACGGGCGAGTCGAGCGCGACGCGACAGTAAGACGGCACGCCGCAGTTCTAGCGAGTTACAGCGACTCCACGCCCGCCTTGAAGTCGTCCAGGCGACCCACGTTCTCCCACGTAAAGCTCTTCTCCGTCCGGCCGAAGTGCCCGTAGGCCGCCGTGGCCTGGAACACCGGCCGCCGCAGATCGAGGTCATGGATGATCGCACCGGGGCGCAGGTCGAAGAAGTCCCGGATCAGGGAGCCGAGCTTCTCGGGCGAGACTTGTTCGGTTCCGAAGGTCTCGACGTTGATCGACACCGGATGCGCGACGCCGATCGCGTAGGCGACTCCCACCTCGCATCGCTGTGCAGCGCCGGCGGCCACGACGTGCTTGGCGACGTAGCGCGCCGCGTACGCCGCGCTGCGGTCGACCTTCGTCGGGTCCTTCCCGGAGAAGCAGCCGCCGCCGACGCGCGCCATGCCGCCGTAGGTGTCGACGACGATCTTGCGTCCGGTCAGGCCCGTGTCCGCCTGCGGCCCGCCCGTCACGAACCGTCCCGTTGGATTGACGAGCACCCGGACGTCGTCGTTCCACAGCTCCACCGGGACGATCGGCCGGATCACGTGCTCGACGAGATCCGGCTTCAGCAATGTCTCGATGTCGGTTTGCTCGGAGTGCTGCGTCGAGATCAGCAGGGTGTTGAGACGAACCGGTCGCCAATCTTCGTAATCGATCGTCACCTGCGTCTTGCCGTCGGGACGCAGATACGGGAGCACGCCTGCCTTGCGCACTTCCGCCAGACGCTGCGCGAGCCGGTGCGCGAGCCAGATCGGCGTCGGCATGAGCTCCGTCTCGATGCCCTCGTCGCTGGCGAAGCCGAACATCATGCCCTGGTCCCCCGCGCCGAGGAGGTCGAACTCGTCGTCCTTGTTGGACGTCCGGGCCTCCATCGACTCGTCGACGCCCTGGGCGATGTCGCCGGACTGTTCCTGCACGGCGACGCTCACACCGCACGTGTGACCGTCGAATCCATATTTGGCACGGTCGTAGCCGACGTCCACGATCGCCTGCCGGACGATCTTCGGGATGTCGACGTACGTCGATGTCGATATCTCGCCGGCGACTGTCGCAAGCCCCGTCGTCAGCAGCGTTTCGCACGCCACACGACCGAACGGGTCGTTACGAAGGATCTCGTCGAGGATGGCATCGGAGATCTGGTCGGCCAGCTTGTCCGGATGGCCTTCGGTTACCGACTCCGACGTGAACAGCCACTGTCGAGGCACGAGAAGCGTCCTTTCCCCGGGGGTTGCGCGTCAGTCTACCGACCGGGTCGCGGCGCGCGTCTGCACGATGCGATCCCAGATCAGCACGGAAAGCTCGTCTTTGCGTAAGCGAGGGAGCTGCTCGGCCCCCTGGGCACTGATGATCACCGCGTCGTTGGTTTCCGAGTCGAAGCCCGTTCCCGGCTTGCCGACCGCGTTCGCAACGACCATGTCGGCAAGCTTGGAGCGCAGCTTGTCCTCCGCATTGGGAATCAGAGACTCGGTCTCGGCCGCAAACAGCACGAGCGTCTGCGTACCTTTCTTTCGGCCGAGCTCGGCGGCGATGTCCGGAGTCGGCTCGAGCGGAATCGACTTGCCCATCTTCGCTTTCTTCACTTTCTGCGCGGCCGGGTCGGATGGGCGCCAGTCGGCGACCGCCGCATTCAGCACCGCGATGTCGGTGTCTTCGTAGCGATCGAGACACTCAGCGAGCATCTGCTCGGCCGTCTCGACACGGACGACCTCCATGCCGGCGGGCGACGGCGTCGACGTCGGCCCCGCGACGACGACGACACGCGCTCCGCGCCGCCTCGCCTCGCGTGCGAGCTCGAATCCCATGCGGCCCGTCGAGCGATTCGAAACAAAGCGAACCGGATCCAGCGGCTCTCTCGTCGGACCCGCCGTCACGAGAACGCGCACGCCCGTCAGATCCTTGTGTGTGAGTGCACCGGAGACCTCGTCGATGATCGTCAGCGGGTCTGCCAGCCGACCGACTCCGTAGTCCCCGGAGGCGAGGTCTCCTTCCTCGGGGGCGACGACGAGCACGCCGTCGGACGTCAGCTGCTCAACGTTGCGCTGAACCGACGGATGCTCCCACATCTCCGTGTGCATCGCGGGCGCGGCAACCACCGGGCACCGGCACATGAGATACGCGGCCGACACGACGTCCTCGCCGCTCCCGGAGGCCAGGCGTTCGAGCGTGGATGCCGTCGCGCCGCACACGAGATATCCCTCGGCCCAGCGTCCGAGCTCGACGTGCACGACGCGCTCCGGTTCGGCGAACAAGTCCGTCGGCACGGCATATCCGGTCAGCGCTGCAAACGTCGCCGGCGCGACGAACTTTGTCGCGGAGTCGGTCATCACCACGCGGACGTCGGCTCCGCCCTTGATCAGTCCGCGTACGACTTCAGCGGCTTTGTATGCGGCGATCGAGCCGCAAACGCCGACGAGGACACGCCTTCCCTGAAGCATCAATCCAGTATGTGCCCGCCTGGGAAGCAGACGGCCTTACTTGACCGACTCTTCGACCTCCGGCGGCCGCTCGTAGCCGATCTTGTCCTCCTCGATCTCGCGAAGCGCGATCGCGAGCGGCTTCATGCCGTGGACCGTGGACAGGAGCGGAGGTAGCGGCTTCTCCTCGAGGCCGGCGCCGAGCTTGGTGTAATAGTCGACGATCTGCCGCGCGCGCCGAGCGGCCACGACGACCAGCGAATACTGGTTGTCGACCTTCGCGAGCAGACGTTCGGCAGCAGGTTCGATCATCGGGTTCTCCTTCGACGTACCCCCGACACCGGGCGAGGCAACCCCTCTACACCCGGCCGGAGGAACATCAACTATACCGGGCCCGATTCGGGCACGCTCGATTCGCGTCCCAGCTCCTCGAGCACCCTCCGCACGAGCTCCGCCGGCGGCGTGGACGTGGAGTCGAGCACGAGATCGTAAATCGTCTGATCGTCTACTTCGGCGCCGTAGAAGCGGCGATAGCGGTCCTGCTCCTGTTCGACGCGCTTGTCGGTCGCCCTCCGCTGCTCTTCCGGATCGCCTCCGTCGCGATCGACGAGGCGCCGGATGCGTTCCTCCGCGTCGCAGGTCACCCACACCGTCAGCGCGTCGATGCCGTTGGTGTGGGCGAGCCACCCGGACATTCGGCCTTCGAGGATGACGTTGCCCTTCTTGAGGAGCTCGAGCTGACGTTCGTCGAGCTGCCGATCGACGGTCGAATCGCTGCCGGCAAGCTCGTTGAGCTCGGCCAGCGTGAGGCCTCGTGCGGCGGCTTCTTGCCGGAAGATCTGTCCCGCGTAGACATACGGGAGCCCGAGCTCGCGCTCGAGCAAGCGGCAAAGCGTGGACGTGCCGGTACCGGGAAGGCCGCCCACCGTAACGATCACGGCGCAGCGTTTGTAGTGAGCCCTATCTTGCGAAGCGTTCGCGGAGAGCTTGCTTCTGCTTGTCGCCGAGTCCGCGGAGCCTGCGGCTGGGTGAGATGTTCAGCTCTTCCATGACTTTCTGCGCACGTACTTTTCCAACACCCGGAAGAGCCTCGAGCATCGCCGACACTTTCATCTTTCCGAGAATCTCGTCCGATTCCGATCTTTCCAGACACTCACTGAGCCCCAAGGAACCACTCTTGAGTTGCGATTTGATCTGCGCCCGCCTCCGACGTGCTTCCGCGGCTTTGGCCAGCGCTTGTCGTCGTTGCTCCTCCGTGAGTTGCGGAAGTGGCATGCGAACCCTCCCTAGCCGGACGGAACTCCCGGGGAATTCGGCTTGCAGTATAGCGTCGGACCCAAGGGCTGCCAACGCCCCGACCTGCGGAAATAGACCTCAGCGAGCCAGGTGGCGACTGCCCGGCGCGTCGATGGGCAAGCCTTCGCGACAGAGGGGACAGTCGCCGGCATCCCACTCCGTCGTCTCGATGCGGACGAGTGATTGGAGCGGCACACCAAACGAGACGTCCTTCGAGCGATCCGCGATGATCGCGACGCCGGCGACGTCGGCACCAATCTCCTTCACGAGATCGATCACTTCTTGCTTCGAGGCGCCGTCGGTCATCGCGTTGTCGACGACAAGAACATTCTCATCGCCTCCGATCGAGAACCCCCGACGCAGGCGCATTCGCCCATCCGCGCGCTCGCAGAAGACGTGGCGCACGTTCAGGTGCCGCGCGACTTCATGTCCGATGACGAGACCGGCCACTGCCGGGCTCAACACAACCGATACATCAGCTCCCGCAAAACGCTCGCCGAGCTCATGCCCCAGGCGTTCGGCAATGCCCGGGTAGCAGAGCACGAGCGCGGTCTGGACGAACACGTCCGAGTGCCGTCCGCTCGAGAGCTTGAAGTGCCCGCGCTGCAGCGCGCCGTGCTCTTCGAGGAGCTCCCCAACCTCCGCTTCGTTCATGTACCCGCCCTTACGGTTCGCCCGCGCGCTTCATCGATCTCGTCGACGACGGCTTCCAATGCCGCGCGCGGTTCGTTTGTTGCCGTCACCGCCCGGCCGAGGACCAGGAGGTCGGAGCCGGCCGAGATCGCCGCGCCGGGCGTGCCCACGCGGCGCTGGTCGCCCACCGCCGCCGTCGATGGTCGGATGCCCGGCGTGACGAGGAAGAGATCCGGGGAACGCCGCCGAACGGCCGCCACCTCGCCGCTGGCGAGAACGAGTCCGGGCGCACCTTCTTCGGCCGCGAGCTTGGCCATAGCTGCGACTTGGTCCTTTACGGACCGGCCGACGCCGATGTCGTCGAGCTCGCCGTCGTCCAGACTCGTGAGCACCGACACGACGAGGATCCGCAGGGACCCCGTCGCGGCCTCGACCGCTGCCCGCACCGTGGGTCGTCCGGCGTTGGCATGTACCGTCACGAACGCCGCTCCCAGCTTCGACACCGCCCGCACCGCACCGGCCGCCGTGTTCGGGATGTCGCTGATCTTCAGGTCGAGGAAGACGTCGGCTCCGCGATTCAGGACTTCCCGGACCGCCTGTGGTCCGGCGGCGGAGAAAAGCTCGAGGCCGATCTTGAATATCGGAACCAGGCCTTCGAGCGCGTCGACGATGTGCAGCGCCGCATCGAGATCCGGCGTATCCAGCGCGATGGCAATCGGAGGCTCGAGGGTCACGCTCATCCTTCCTTCAGCATCCGACGCACCAACGACGCATCCCGGATGCGGTGCTCGACGAGGTACTCCCGGAATTCGTCCAAGATCCGGACCGAAGCCGTCGGCTCGACGAAGTTCGCCGTCCCCACCGCGACGGCCCACGCGCCGGCGAGTAGGAACTCGGCGACGTCCCTGCCGCTATTGATGCCGCCCTGGCCGATGAGCGGCACGTCCGGGAACGCACGCGAGACCTGGTACACGCACCGAATCGCGATCGGTTTCACGGCCGGCCCCGACAGCCCACCGGTGAACGTGGAGAGCTTCGGCTGGAACGTTTGTGTGTCGATGGCCATACCGAGCGTCGTGTTCATGACCGACAGTCCGTGCGCACCGCCGCGAACGGCGGCATTCGCGATCTCGACGATGTCGGTGACGTCGGGCGAGAGCTTGGCGAAGATCGGCTGCGACGCTACGCGCCGGACACCACGAATCACGGCGCCGGTCGCATCGACGTTCGCGGAGAACATCCGCGAGCGGTCCTCGAGGTTCGGGCACGAGATGTTCACTTCGAGCGCAACGACGCCCGGAGCTCCGCGCAGCCTGTCGGCAACTCGCGTGAACTCCTCGACACTCGTACCCACGATCGACGCGATGACCGGAGCACCCTGCTCGTTGAGCCACGGCAGCTCCTTGTCGCAAAAAGCTGCGACGCCGGGATTCTGCAAACCGATCGCGTTCAGCATTCCCGAAGGCGTTTCGGCCCCCCGGGGCGGCGGATGTCCCGGCCACGGTCTCACGGAGAGGCTCTTCACGATGACGCCGCCGAGCCGACCGAGCTCGAAGTACTTCTCGAACTCCCTTCCGTAGTGGAAGCATCCGGACGCAGTGAGAATCGGATTCCTGAGGCGAACACCGCCGAGGTCGACCTCCATCCGCGGCTCGATGTGGGGAACGAGCTCGCGTTTCATGAGGTGACCTCAGCAGCTTCATCGGCTCCCGGCACGTACTCGACGCGCTCCCAGTGGATACGCGACGCGGAGAAGACCGGGCCCTCGGTACAGCACCGGGCCCACGCCCACGGTTCACCTTCGTCGTCGTCTCGTTCGACGCGAACCGGAACGGCGCACACGAGACACGCGCCGAATCCACATGCCATGACCTCTTCCCATGCAACCTGACACGGCACGCGGAGCTGCGAGCACATGCCGGCGACGGCGCGCAGCATCGGGACCGGACCGCACGTGTAGACGACTCGGGCATTTGTCGCGCGCACCGTATCGCCCAGCACGTCGGTGACGACGCCGCGCGCGCCACTCGACCCGTCATCGGTCGTGATCGTGACGGTCAATCCCGCTCGCTTCGCCTCGATGAGACGCAAGATGTGCTCCTGTGTGCGGCCGCCGAGGATGAAGTCGACCCGATGGCCGTGGTCGCGCAGCTCCTCGGCCAGGAACATGAGCGGCGCGGCACCGATCCCACCACCGATCAGCAGACAGTTCGTGGGCTCTCGCGGAAGCCGGAAGGGGCGGCCGAGCGGTCCGAGGATGTCGAGAACATCGTGCTGCCTCATGCGCGCAAGCGAATCCGTCCCGAGACCGCGGACGTCGAAGACGATCTCAACCGTGCCCGCCCACCCCGGGCGCCGGTCGACGCGATGAATCGAGAACGGACGGCGCAGCAGCAGGCTCCGGTCGCTCGGAGCCCGCACGGCAACGAACTGTCCGGGCGCCGCCCGCCTGCATACCTCCGGAGAGACAAGCGTCAGCGAGTGATACTGCTCGCTCAATCGTTTGTAGGCGAAGACCTCCGCCGGACCGGACCACGCGGCCGCCTTCGATGGCGTCAATTCGTACCCCCGTCGTCCACGCCGATGAGCTTGTGGTAGTCCTGCAACGGGCGCACCGAGAGTACTCCGGCGGCCAGTGCGTCGATCCCCTGAACGGCAGCAACCGCGCCGGACAACGTGGTGATACAGGGCACGCCGTGCAGTACCGCCGCCGTCCGGATCTGATAGCCGTCGGCGCGATTGCGGTCGCGGTCGAGGGGCCGATGATGACGGATGACCGATGTCGTCTGGGTGTTCAGGACGAGGTCGATCTTGCCGTCGTAGACGAGGTCGACGACGTCGGGCTTTCCTTCGTCGATCTTCGCGACCGCCGTGGCCAGCACTCCGTTCTCCTCGAGCGCGTTGGCCGTACCGACCGTTGCGTAGATATCGAGCCCGAGATCAACGAGTCGTTTGGCCGGCGCGATGATCGCCGCCTTGTCTCTGTCTTGCATCGAGATGAACACGGCACCGGCGCGCGGCAGGCGGGCGCCGGCCGCCTCCTCCGCCTTGGCGAAGGCCGGTCCGAAGTCGGCATCGATGCCCATGACCTCGCCCGTGGAGCGCATCTCCGGGCCGAGCAGGATGTCGAAGCCCGGGAATCGCCCGAACGGCATGACGGCCTCCTTCACCGCCGTGTAGGGAAGCCGCTGGACCCACGGAATCTCCGGGAGCAGGCCGCGCTCGCGAAGCTCGGCCAATGAGTCGCCGATCATGACCCAGGTGGCGATCTTCGCCAGCGGCACACCGATGACCTTCGAGCAGAACGGCACGGTGCGCGACGCTCGCGGATTGGCTTCGAGGACGTAGACGACTCCCTCCCGGATGGCGTACTGCACATTGATCAGTCCTCGGACGCCCAGAGCCGCCGCGATCTGCTTCGTGTACGAAACGAGCGTCTGGATGGGCTCATCGCCGAGCGTGTGAGGCGGCATGACGCAGGCCGAGTCGCCCGAATGAACGCCCGCCTCTTCAATGTGCTCGAGGATGCCGCCGACCAGGAGCTCGCTGCCGTCGTAGATCGCATCGACGTCGACCTCGACTGCGTCGCCCAAGAACTTGTCGACGAGGATCGGACGGTCGGGTGTCACGTGCGTTGCCGTCGAGAGATACGTCTTGAGCATGTCGTCGGAGTAGACGATCTCCATGGCGCGGCCGCCGAGCACGTAGCTGGGACGGACGAGCACCGGATAGCCGATCCGGCTTGTGATCTCGAGCGCCTCGTCAAGGGAAGATGCCGTTCCGTACTCCGGACGCGGGATGCCGAGCTCGTCGAGCAGTGCACCGAAGCGGCCGCGGTCTTCGGCTGCGTCGATGGCGTCGGGCGACGTCCCGAGGATCGGTACGCCCTCGGCTTCGAGGTCGAGGGCAAGGCGCAGCGGTGTCTGACCGCCGAGCTGGACGATCACGCCCTTCGGTTGTTCCGTTCGCACAACGTTGAGGACGTCCTCGAGGCTGAGCGGCTCGAAATACAGGCGGGTCGACGTGTCGTAGTCGGTCGACACCGTTTCGGGGTTGCAGTTCAGCATCACGGCGTCGAGGCCCGCTTCCTGTACGGCGAACGCGGCGTGCACGCAGCAGTAGTCGAACTCGATCCCCTGCCCGATGCGGTTGGGACCGGAGCCGAGGATGACGACCGAATTCCCCGGATTGGGCCGTGCCTCGTCCTCCTCCTCATAGGTCGAGTAGTAGTACGGCGTGTACGCCTCGAATTCGGCGGCACACGTGTCGACGCCCTTATAGACCGGCGCGACGCGCCTGTCGTTGCGGACGTCGGCCTCCGATCTATTCGTGAGGTAGGCGACCTGCGCGTCGGAGAAGCCGAGGCGTCGTGCGTCCAGCTCGTCGGCCGCGCCGCTCTCGATCTTGCGGCGCATCTCGATGATCTCGACGATGCGGTCGAGGAACCACGGGTCGACACCAGTCGTCTCCGCGACCTCAGGCACCCTCGCGCCGTCGCGGAGCGCCGTCTCGATGCCGAAGATTCGGTCGGGCGAGGGCACGGTGATGTCCGTCGGCGACTTCGATTCAGCGGCGTCTGCGTTCAGCCCGGCCCGGCCCGATTCGAGAGAGCGAATGCCCTTCTGCAGCGCTTCCGCGAAGGTGCGGCCGATCGCCATAGCCTCGCCGATCGACTGCATCTTCGTGCCGAGAACCCCCGGCACGCCGGGGAACTTCTCGAAAGCGAATCGCGGCATCTTGACGACGACGTAGTCGATCGTCGGCTCGAAGCTCGCCGGCGTTCGCCGCGTGATGTCGTTCGGGATCTCCTCCAGGAGATAGCCGGCAGCGAGCTTGGCTGCGATCTTCGCGATCGGGAACCCCGTCGCCTTCGACGCGAGGGCCGATGACCGCGACACACGCGGGTTCATCTCGATGATGACCTGCCGTCCGCTACGAGGGTCGACCGCGAACTGAATGTTCGATCCGCCGGTCTCGACACCAACCTCACGGATGCACGCCATCGCCGAGTCCCGCATGGTCTGGTACTCGCGGTCCGTGAGAGTTTGCGCCGGGGCGACGGTGATCGAGTCGCCCGTATGGACGCCCATCGGGTCGAGGTTCTCGATCGAGCAGATGATCACCACGTTGTCGGCGAGGTCGCGCATCACCTCGAGCTCGAACTCCTTCCAGCCCACGAGCGACTCCTCGATGAGGATCTCGTGCACGGGAGAGAGCTCGAGTCCTTCACGGGCTACGCGCTCGAGGTCGTCCGGGTCGTGCGCGACACCGGAGCCGGCTCCACCGAGGATGAAGCTCGGTCGGATGACCACCGGGTACCCGATCGCGCCGGCGATGTTGCGCGCCTCGGCCATCGTGTACGCATAGCCGGACCGGGCGACCTCGAGACCGATCGACTGCATCGCGTCCTTGAAGAGCTGCCTGTCCTCCGCCTTGCGGATCGCATCGATCTTCGCGCCGATGAGCTCGACGTCGTAGCGCTCGAGCGCGCCGTTGTCGTGCAGCGCGACGGCGGTGTTGAGGGCCGTCTGGCCGCCCAGTGTCGGCAGCAGGGCATCCGGCCGTTCGGCAGCGATGACGGCTTCGACAACCTCCGGGGTGATCGGTTCGACGTAGGTGCGGTCGGCGAACTCGGGGTCGGTCATGATCGTCGCCGGATTCGAGTTCACGAGGATCACGCGGAAGCCGTCCTCGCGCAGCACCTTGCACGCTTGCGTGCCGGAATAGTCGAACTCGCATGCCTGACCGATCACGATCGGTCCGGAGCCGATGATCAGGATCGAGTCGATGTCTGAGCGACGCGGCATTAGATTTTCGCTTGCTCCGCGCTACGCGCTTCGCAGTCGTCCATTTGGATTTTCGCTTGCTCCGCGCTACGCGCTTCGCAGTCGTCCATTTGGATTCTCGCTTGCTCCGCGCTACGCGCTTCGCAGTCGTCCATTTGGATTCTCGCTTGCTCCGCGCTACGCGCTTCGCAGTCGTCCATTTGGATTTTCGCTTGCTCCGCGCTACGCGCTTCGCAGTCGTCCATTTGGATTTTCGC
>DASQWC010000044.1:0-28665 GCA_035640475.1 Actinomycetota bacterium
ATACGCGTCGCGGCTGAAATGCACCTGGATGAGGTTCAAGCCGAGCGCCGCAGTCGCACCGACGGCCGTCCATCCTCGAAGGAGCTTCGTCGCGAAGACGAAGAACACGAGCAGGGCGAGGCCACCGAGGAGTGCGTTCACCTTGAGCATTCCTCGTGACCCGACGACCCAGTCCGAAGCCGCCAACGTTGCCGGCAGCAGATGGACGAACTGCGGGTAGAGCTTCCCGTCGGCGCGGTGACCTTCGTAGTAGCCGGCGGCGGCGAACTGCACGCGCTGCTCGTTGGGAAGTCCGCGGTAGGCGTCGCGCTGCGGCTCGACGAGAAGGCCGCCGGAGGTTGCGAGCCAGCGCGCCGTGTTGACGTACACGCCGGGGTCGCGCTCGGTGAGCAAATGCTGGGAGGAAAACCGGACGTTCAGGGCGGTAACCGCCACGACGACGAGCAGCGCCGCAGCGGCGGCGCGCGGCGACACGAGTCCGGCGTCCGGTCCGGCGGCGTCGAGTGACACCGAGCCGAGCGCGGCGAGCCGCCACAGCCCGAACCAGAACGCGGCCGTCAAGATCACGACGGGAGCCGGAGAGAAAAGACCGAGCATCGCGAGCGGAACGGCCGCCAGCGCGAACGCCAACAGGCCGGTCAGGCAGAGCGCGACCGTCCGGTCGAGCCAGCGCGGGGTCAAGATTCGCCGAACACCGAACGAACGGATGCCAGCAGGAGCTCGTTGCGCGGAATGCGTTCGAGCTCGGCGACACGCTCATGCTGGCGCTCGACGATCCGTCGGCGGAGATCCTCGTCGCATGCAACGCGGTTGACGACCTCGGCGACGAGCGCCGGGTCGAGCGTGCGCAACAGCACGCCCGACCCGCCGAGCGTCTCGCCAACGGCGCCGCCTTCGTAGGCGACCACGGGGACACCGAAGCGCATGGCCTCGAGCACCGGTACACCGAACCCTTCGTGCTCGGACAGCGACAAGAACACGTCTGCTTCCTGGTAGTGCGCCGCCAGCCGCGGCTCGGTGATCGATCCGGCGAGCACGATGCCCTCCGGGCCCAGACGGTCGCGGAGGCGCGCAACGGCGCGCATGTAGGGAGCCGGCCCCCACGATCCGACGACGAAGAGCCGCGGTTGCGCTTCGGCGCCCGCTCTCAGGGCGGCAAACGCTCGAAGCAGATGCGCGTGGCCCTTGTTCGGAACGAGCCGTCCGACGAACAGCACGTCGATTCCGCGCTTCGTCTTCGCAAGCCATTGCGCGTGGCTCCGGCTCGGCTCGCTCTCGATCCTGGGCGAGAACGGTGGAAACGACGCCACGTCCTCGACTCCGAGCGCACGGAGCTCCTTCGCCGAGTAGTCGGAGTTCGCGAGAGCGTGATCGATACGCGAGCAAATCCGAGCGATCTCAAGTCGCCCGCGCTCGAGCACAACAGCGGAGGCCGGGTCGTACGGAGCGAAGAACTCCGGCGGTGTGATGTTGTGGTAATAGATCAGCAGCCGCTCGGGCCGGGAGAGCAGGAAGTCGACCATTCCGTTGGACCCCGTCGACGCCTGATACATCAGCAGGTTCTTTCCACCGCGAGCCGATCGCGAGCGCGCGTAGTCGATGAAGGGACGGCCTTTGCGGCGGTTCTCGGGATGGACGTCCTCGGCCCAAATGCCGCCGCGGATGCCGGCGGAGCGCAGGATGTGCTGCGTTGCAAGCGTGTGGTTACCGACGGCGTCTCGGTGGCCGAGGCTCGGCAGAAACTGATGGACTTGCGAGACCCGCACCGGCTAGAGGGCTCCCGAGCCGACATCGAGGGTCAGGTCCGTCGCCAAGATGTTGCGCAGCGACTCGTCGAACCGTCCGAGCACGGCATCCCAGGAGTACTCGCGCTCGACGTACGCACGGCCGTTGCGTCCCAGTAACTCGCGGAGCTCTTGCGACGCGAGCAACCGGTCGAGCACGGCCTCGAACTCGGCGTACGAGGAGAACCAGAGCCCACCGTTCGAGCGTTCACAGTGCTCTTTGGTCACGTCGCACGATCCGTGCACGAGCGCGGGCCGTCCGGCCTGCCAGCTCTCGAGCAAGACGATCGACAACGACTCGTTGACGCTGGGCTGGCACGCGATGGTTGCCGACGCGAAGACGTCCAGCGGGCTTCGGAAGTTCAGCTTCGTTTCGACGATGTCCGGCCGGTTCGGAACCGGATCACCTGAGCCGGCGAATGCCAGGAAGAGCGGAGCGGAATGGCGCCGCTTGTATCGAACGAAGTAGTCGATGAGCATCGGCGTGTTCTTGCCGGACTCGCGCCGCCCGACGTAGAGGATCGACGGCTCCGGAATCCGCACACGGCGCCGGCGACCCGGCGCCGGCGCGTCGAGCCCGACGGCCACGATGCCCCACGGCGCCAGGCGCCCAACGATCCGCTGCGCAAGCTGCGACTCCGCATTCGTGTTGAACATGATGCCGCGAGCCCCGGAGAGCATCTCGCGCACGAACCCGAAGTACGCAAACGGCTCGTCGTGCAGGCACGGGATGATCACCGCGCGGGACGGGCACGCCGCAAACGCGAAATACGTCGTCCCGAATAGGTACGGGAGCGCGAGGATCGCGTCGTAGGACTCTCCCCGGGCACTGAGCTCTTCTTCCATCGGCACCGATGTCGGCCCGTGCCGGAGCCAGAGCAGCTCCTCTTCCGGACTCAACCGGAAACCGGACGAGATGGCACGGTCGAGCTCTCCGTGGATTCCGAGGTCACGATCGCTGATCGGAAACCGCCGCACGGTGAGCACGCCCTTGTACCGCTCGACTCCCGCCGGAAGCTCGTTGCGCCACGTCCTGTGGTCAACGGCGCACGTGGTGAAGACGTCCACCTCGTGGCCGGCGCGCGCGAGCCGTTCGGCGAGCCACCGTCCGTGAAGCTCGGCCCCGCCCCAGATCTGATCCCCGAACCGTGGGACGACGAGGCCGAGCCGGAACCGCGAACTCGCGTCAGCGCGTTGCGATGAGGGCATAGTCCTGGGGGCCGAACACGAGACGGTCCAACCGCTCGAAGTTCTCGTTCACGGCGCCGACGACCTCGTCCAGCAACGCGTGACCGGTCGGCGCGATCGCCGTGGGACGCGCATCTTCCGGCGGCGGCGAGAAGTACTCGACCCGGACGTCCTTGAACGCGGACTTCTCGGCGAGGAAACGAAGGGTGAGCGGGTGCAGGGGACGGAGGTGGCCCAGGTCCACATAGAAGGCCGACGCGAACACGATCAAGCTCTCCGGATTGATCGTCTCGACGACCAGCCGTCCGCCGGGGGCAAGTGCGTCGGCCGCGAGCTCGAAGAAGCCGGGGACGTCGCGGATCTCCAGGTGCTCGATCATCTGCGCGCTGAAGATGCCGCCGAGCGTCCCCTTCGCAACGGACCCGAGATGGTCGAGTGCGTCGCCCTCCCGGACGTCCAGGCCCTTCTCCTTCGAGCGCGCCACCATGTCGGGGTGCCGGTCGATTCCGTAGGAGCCGATCCCGGCTTGTGCGAGCAGCTCGAGGAACTCGCCGCGTCCGCTGCCGAGATCGACGACCGGGCCCGGCACATCGCGAAACTCGTCGACGTACACGGACTGGCGCGCGCGAATGTCCTCCTCGGTCCCGCGGAACTGATTCTCGAAGTCGAAGTAGTCGAGTGCGCGTTCCGTCTGCCTGCTCCTGTCGAATTGCGCGGGTGTCACGGCCGCCGGCGATCCCGACTCGATGTGCTCGCGCAAGCTGCGGAGCGAGCGCTCGACGAGAGCAAGGCGATCGCGGGTGCGCAAGCCGCCGACGTCCGCCTCGAGCTCGTCGAGTCGCTGCGTTAGCCGATCGGCGGCCGTCCGGACGGACTCCATTGCCTCGTGGAGATCGGCCGCTTCCTGCTTGAACGCTTGTGCGATCTCGTCGCGGAGTGCGTCGCGATCGAGCGACGTCTCCTCCACACGGTTGAGACGCTCGGCGATGATGCCGATGGCGTGAATGACGTTGGCGGCGAATCCTTCGACCTGCTGGAGGATGCCGGTCATGTACCAGCGCACGGAGCCGCGCACGGCTCGTTTGAAGGACGACGCAACCGGAGCAACAATCGGAATCTGAGAGCCGGTCGTCACGGCAGTTGAGAAGCCGGCCGTTTGGCGCAGTCCCATCAACGCGTTCTGGAGTGCGTCCTCGCGCCCATCCAGCCCCGAGACGGTGTCGAACTCCTGAAGCACGTCGGGGGGGTACAGACCCTCTTTCATCTTGCGCGCGACCTCGGCCCGGACCTCGGCCATGATCGCGCCGACGTCGACGTCGGCGCCGATCCAGACGCGTTCTTCCTCGGTCACCGCGCTCCCCTACAGCTCCTCAGCGAGCCGCCCGTCGAGGCGGCGGAACGTCCACAGACCGATTCCGATGACCACAATGGCCATCAGGGCGACGTAGCCGAGTCGTTCCGCATACCACACCACCGGCGCGTCCGGAAGAACGGGGATCGTCCTGCCGTCCTGGATGAACGAGACGCGCGAATACAGGGCGCGCTGGAGGCCGAGAACAACCGGCGTCATCGGATTGAGCAAGTAGAAGGTCCAGAATCGTCCCGTCGCAACCGTGCTCGAGTAGACGATCGGCGTCAGCCAGAACCATGCGAGGAGCCCGATGTCGAGCAGGTGCTGGACGTCGCGGTAATAGACGTTGATGCACGCGAGGATCAGTCCGAACCCGACAAGAAGAAGCAGGAGCGTGACGACCGAGAGCGGAAGAAGGAACATCCCGGCATCCCAGTAGTGCTGGTGGTTGAACACCAGCATCGCGCCGTACAACACGGCGAATTGCAGGAGGAAGTGGACGCCGCCTGCGCCGACGGCCGCCAGCGGCAAGACCTCGCGGCGGAAATACACCTTCGTGACAAGACTCGAGTTGTCGACGATCGACCTGCTCGTCGCCGGGAGCACCTGCGAGAAGAAGTTCCACGCAAGCAAACCGGAGAGCAGATAGAAGTGGTACTCGGGAATCTGCTGGCGAAGGAACTCGACGAGCACCAGGCTGAACACCACGAGATACAGCAGCGGGTTCATGAGCGACCACAGGAACCCGAGAGCCGAGTTCTTGTACTTCACCTTCAGCTCTTTGCGGATCAGGTTCAGCAGAAGCTCACGGTTGCGGACGAAGGTTCCCCGCTTGTCGGCGACCAGCTCCGCCGGCGTGTCGGCAACCTGTGTCACAGCGCCTCGACCTCCAGGTTCACGGGGATCACAAGCCTGCCGTCCGCGAGCCCCGTCCGCTCACACGAGAACGGATACATCTTCTCCTGCCAGTGATAGACGGTGCGGTGGTCTCGCGACGTGACCCCGATCGTGACGAGGTACCGGCCCGTCTGCATCGGCAGCTCACCGACCGAGAATCGGACTCTCGACTTGCCGTGGAGCCGGCCGAAGGAACGGCCGAGATTGTGCGAGTTCGTCCCGAGAACGAGATCGTCCTTCTCGTCGTAGACGGCGATACCGACCATCGGATCGTCCACCGGTTCCGGTGCGTCGAGGTCGATCGAGACCACGAGTTCGTCCCCCGCCCGGAAAATCTCCTGCTCGTGTCCTTGCCCGTTCGTCAGTGCGACGCGCAGGATCTGAACCTGCCGGTTCCCTCGCTCCTCGCCCGGGAAGGCCTCCGTGTGCGCTTCGCCGTGAAGCGTGTCCCGGAAGACCCGGATCACCTCATCGGGCTCCCCTTGAACCTTCGGCTCGCCGTGGTCGAGGAAGATCGCTCGATCGCAGACGTAGCGCACCATGTCCATCGAGTGGGTGACGAGGACGATCGTTCGTCCTTCTCGCTGAAAGTCTCCGATCCGATCGAGACACTTCCGCTGGAACCGCTCGTCGCCGACCGACAACACCTCGTCGACGAGAAGGATCTCAGGGTTCGAGTGGACGGCGACGGCAAAGCCGAGACGAACGTACATACCAGACGAGTAGTGCTTGACCTGCATGTCGATGAACGACTCGAGCTCGGCGAACGCGACCATGTCGTCGAAGTACCGCTCCGTCTCGCGTCTCGTGAGACCGAGGATCGACGCGTTCAGGAAAACGTTCTCGCGGCCGGTGAGGTCGGGGTGGAAACCCGCGCCCAGCTCGAGCAGGGACGCCATCCGGCCGTGTGTTGCGATCATCCCGGAGTCCGGCCTCAGGATCCCGGCGATGCACTTCAGAAGCGTCGTCTTCCCAGAGCCGTTCGCCCCGATCAGGCCGAAGGACTCGCCGCGATGGATCTCGCAGGAAACGTTGCGGAGCGCCATGAACTCCTCATAGCGCGCGCCGCGGCGGGTGATGAAGCGTTCCTTCAGCGAGTGAGGTCGCTCGTGATACAGACGAAACCGCTTCGAGACGTCCTCGACGACAACAGCGAGATCAGAGGGCATGGGTCTATTCGGCAGGCCGGACGGGTGCGGCTTGCTGCGACAGACTACACGAGCCGCCGTTGAGCGCCCCGCGCAGACGTTCCGTGATGTTCAGAGTCTGGTGCGGCTTGGTCGCACTGCTGACATACGCGCGGTTCGGCAGCATCTCCAATGACGTCTTGAAGTAGGTGTTGAACACGAGCCGGAAGATATTGACCGGCGAGATCGAGTCGGGAATTCTCTGCGGCGGCACACCCGGAAGATGCAGCGCGTTCATGATGTGGTACTTGATTGCCAACGCCTTGCCCGGCGCGTAGTCGGGACCGACATCGTGACGAAAGCCGATGTCGGTGAGCATCGGTCCTTCGTCGGCTTGGATGATGACGACCGGCGGACGCTTGCGATTCGAGGTCACGATCCCGTTGATGATTCGCTCGAGGCGCGCATTCAGAAACTTCAGCTGCTCCAGGTAGGGCGAGCCGCCGGCATGCCTGAGATCGATGCGCTTCTCATGCGTCTGGAGCGAGCCGTCCGCTGTGAAGACATACGGCGGGTGGGGCATCAGAACGTGCGCAAAGACGAACTTCGGCCCACGCAGCGACGGTGCGCTCCGCAAGAGCTCGAGCTGTCGCAGCGCGACGCTGCGGTGCAGCTCCTCGCGGCCGATGTGCACGGAGCCGATGAGCCCATTGCGTGCGGCCGGCC
Source organism: Actinomycetota bacterium (assembly GCA_035640475.1). GTDB lineage: Bacteria > Actinomycetota > JAICYB01 > JAICYB01 > JAICYB01 > DASQWC01. The sequence goes on from DASQWC010000044.1 coordinate 7,074, forward strand.
ACAGCGCGCTCGAGGTGTACAACGCGCGCGTGAAACCGGACGGCGCATCCAGCCTGAAGTTCTGATCGGCCTCCGGATCGCTGTTGGTCGGGTCGAACCAGCTACCGATGTGAACGATCTTGTACCCGGACGACTTGAGGTACCGCTTGACCGCGTTGTGCCGAATCGCCGAGTAAAAGGGCACCAGCGAGCTCGATTCCCGGCCGACGCGATCTGAGATCCAGTCGACGTAATCCAGATTGAGTGACGCCGCAAGCGACTTTGTCGTGTTCTCGTAGTTCGCATAGGACGAGCACGGGAGCGCAAAGCCTCTTCGTTGGAGGAACTCGACGAATCGGCTGTTGGAATAGTTGAAGTGACTGCGCAGCGTTTGCGGGCCCGCGTAGCGATCGAACACCAGGTAGTAGATATCCGGACGCGATGTGTTCGCCGCGGCCGGCTCCAGGTCGAGCGATACACCCGCCGGCAAGGCTTGAGCGGGCCGTGACGCGACAAGGTGCAGGGCGACCGGCACGGCCGTCGTCAGAACGAGGACGATCGCGATCGCGTTGAGGATCTGGGTCGCGGTTCCGAGCGACTTGACGCGCAGTGCGAAGACGACGCCGGCGACTGCGATCGCCGTCCACAGAGGAAGAAGGATCGCGTCCCGACCGATCTCGAACCCGGCAATCTTCTTGCCGGAAGCGTCGGCCCACACGTGTCCGTACGAAAAGAAGAGCAGCGTCCAAATCGAAAGGCAGATCGCCGCGCGGCGACCGTCTCCCCACGTCTTGCGTCCGGCGGCGTACATCACGACGACGACGCCCAGGGCAACGTCGAAGGATGGAAGAACCTCGTCGATCGTGATCGACCACAGGTTCACGCGAGCGAGGTACAGGATCGGGAACGCCGCGAACAGGAAGGGGTGGAAGGCGCGCTTTTGACTCACGCGCGCTCGCGGCTCCGCATGAGGTACAGCGAACGCGATGAGCCGGGAAGGGCCTCGCGTCGCTCGACATCGAACCAGCGCCGAAAGGCTCGTTGGAAGGTTTGCTCGTCGTAATCGACGAAGATGTCCCTCCTCGTGGACAACATCGTCTGCACCATCGGGTCGTCCTTCGGCACGAACTCGATGACCAGACGATCACCCAGCCCGGCAAAGAACGCGGCAAGCCTGTCGAAGGGGACGTTGTTGCCGATGGCCATGTGATGGATCAGCGCCAGCGCGAGCACGAGGTCGACCGGCCCCCGCTGTGACATCGACATCCGTTCCTCATGCGACCAACCGAGGGCGGGACTCGGGTTCGTGAGATCGCAGAAGAGCGGCAGAAGTGACGTCTCACCGGCGGTGACCGTCTGCCGGTAGTTGAGCTCGACGCACCCTGGATCGACATCGAAGCATGCGACGAATGCGCCGCCCGACGCGGCGACGCGTGAGTACGAGCCGACATTCGCTCCGAGATCCCACACGACGCGCGGGGACGCGTCGGCAACGAACGCTGCGACGAGCTCGTGCTTGTGACGGGTCGCCTCTTCCGAGTAGTGGTCTTTCGCTTTGTCGTAATCCCGCCACGCCGACGGCGGCGGTTCCCAAGAGAGCTTGCGCACCGCGCGTTCGAGCCCCGTCAGGAGCCCGCCGAACGCCTGCTTCGTCATTCGCCTCTTCGCAGCGTGCTCCGGAAGTTTGCGGCGTTCGTAGCGGGACAGCATCCGCGCGTGAGCGTGAATGTGGACGAGCAGCGACGGCTTCAGGCGCGTGCGGAAGGGAAGCAGATCGGCCGCGAGATCGAGCGGGATGCCGTCGATGTACTGGCGGAGCAACGAGCCGAGACGAACGTCCCGGTAGGCCATCAACGCGAGCGGCGCGAGAAAGTGCTGACAGAACTGCCGGTAGGCGACCCACGGCCGTCCTTCCTCGTAGCGCTCGAACGAGAGCGTGTCGATCAACACGGGACGTCCGTGATGGAACTGGATGTTGTACGCGCTTGCGTCGCGAAGCGTCATCTCGTGGGAGAGGGCGACCTTCTGGATCGCGATCGTCGTCAGCGCCGCGCGGCGGAGCTGTCCAAAGCACCACTCATACGGATACGAGACGAGCTCGACGCGCTCGGGCTTGATTGTCTTGTACGCGCCGGGACGGGGACCTTCGACACAAACTTCCTCGTGTGGAATCAGAAGCCGCTTCGCGACGAGTGCGTCGTACAGCCCGGAGGAGATCAGCGCGTCGTATTCCGCACGGTACGCCTCGTTGATCTGCCGGTAGAGCGTCCCGTTGTCGGACCAGACGAATCCCGAAGGATCACGGAACGACGCGGGCACTACGCCCGTGGTCATCCCTCCCGGTCGACGGGTGCCGCGCCGGACGCCGGCGCCGCGTCCTTCCGGCGCCGGAAGAGCCGTCCGATCGTCCGGCGGAATCCCAGCGCCACGACCGCGCCGATGCCGAGGGCGGTCCCAAACAGGAGCTGAAGCAGATAGCTGCCCGAACCGGGATCGATGTACGTCATCGGCGACTCCTCGTTCCGCTCGGGCCGGGGCGTCCGCCTCCCGGCCGGGCCGGGTGGCGGCGATGCCAGCATGCTAGCAGCGGTCTGTGGCGTTCTAACCGAACCTCGACACGCGACGGGCTAGGCTGTCCGACGCATGCGCCCACCCTCACCTGCAGGAATGCCCGACGCCGACCGGCGGAAGTCCGGGTTCCCGATGATCCTCGTCGTGGCGGCGGTGCTTGCCGTCGTCGTCATCCCCCTCGTGTGGATCGGCCGCGAGTCCGGCAAAGGCCGCGGGACGGTGGCGCCGGGGCGTGTGGAGGCCGTCCCCGGCGAGATCCGGACGATCCCTCAGCTGTCCGCGGAGCGCAAGAGCGAGCTGATCGAACAGCTCAAAGGTGCCCTGCGGGAGCTCTACGGCCGGGCGTTCCTTCGCGAAGGCGACCCACCGACGATCCCGCCGTCTCCCCAGCCTTCACCGGCGACCAGAGTGGACGACCTGTTCACCGCCAATGCGCAGGCGGCGCTCCGGAAGGATCCAGAAGTGTTCCGCCCGGGCCCGGTCCGGGCGAAGGAAGGCCGGGTCACATTCGCGGGTGTCGTCACGCTCGAGAAGTGGAAGCCGGTCCAGGCGCTTCTCGACGTCGAGTTCATCGCCGGCGGATCGCCGACCGGCAACGTCACGGCCGACCTTCGCCTGCAGCAAAAGGGAACGCTGCTCCTTACCGCGACGAAAGCGGGCTGGCGAGTCGCCGGATTCGGCTTGGCATTCTCGTCGGCGCTGGTCTCTCCGAGTCCTGCGTCATGAGCTCTCGCGCGTGGGCTCTCGTCGCCGCGGTCGCCCTGCTCTTCATCGGATCCGCCCGCGTGGGTCGTGATGAGCCTCCGGCGATCGAGCTGCACCGGACGGCCCAGGCATCGTTTTTCAACACCTCCGGCGGTCCGAGGCCGCTCTTCGTGCTCGTCATCGGAAGCGACGTCAGGGAAGGCGACCCGAGGACCGGTCGCGCGGACAGTCTGCATCTGATCGCAATCGACACGACCCGCAGCCGCGGAACGATCATCGGCATTCCACGGGACAGCTACGTCCCGGTCCCCGGACTCGGCACGAGCAAGATCAATGCGTCGCTCGCCACCGGTGGTCCCGAGCGCACCGTGCAAACGGTGTCGCAGCTCGCCGGTGTGCCGATCCACTACTGGGCGACCATCGAGTTCTCGCGCTTTCGGAGTCTCGTCGACGAGCTGGGCGGCATCGACATCGACATTCCCTACCCGATGTCCGACAGCGCATCGGGTGCGAATTTCGCCAAGGGCAGGCGGCATCTCAACGGCGCGGAAGCGCTCGCGTTCTCTCGCGCGCGAAAGACGGTTCCCGGCGGCGATTTCGGCCGCTCCGAGAATCAGGGACGGCTTCTGCTCGCATCGCTTGCGAAGTTCCGGAAGGAAGCTGGGTCGCCGCTGCGGCTGGCCCAGTACTTCGTGTCGTTCCACACCCTCGTCGAGTCCAACGTGCCGAACGGCGACTTGATCAGGCTGGCCGCGATCGCGGGCCGCATCGACCCGCACAACATCGAGAATCTCGTCTTGCCGGGCGGCGGCGGTTCGGCGGGCGGAGCGAGCGTCGTCCGGCTCGGGCCCGGTGCCTCGCAGATCTTCGCGGCCGTGCGGGACGACGCCGTTCGCTAGATCTTGTCCTGCTCGGCTTTCAAATCGGCGTCGACCATCAGCTGTACGAGATCGGGAAAGCTAATCGTTGGCTCCCAGCCGAGCACCCGCTTCGCCTTCGACGCGTCGCCCGTCAACACGTCCACCTCGGCAGGCCGCAGATGCCTCGTGTCGTGGACGATGTACCGCTCGTAGGAGCCGAGTCCCGCCGCTTCGAACGCGAGCTCCGCGAACTCACGAACCGAATGCGTCTCGCCGGTGGCGATGACGTAGTCGTCCGGCTTGTCCTGCTGGAGCATCAGCCACATCGCCCGGACGTAGTCGCCTGCGAATCCCCAGTCGCGGCGGCCCTCGATGTTGCCGAGAGCGACCTCCTTCTGCAGGCCGAGCTTGATGCGTGCGACGGCTTTGGAGATCTTGCGCGTGACGAACTCCGGCCCACGCCGGGGCCCCTCGTGATTGAAAAGGATCCCGCTCGAGGCGAAGAGACCGTAGGCCTCCCGGTAATTCACCGTTGTGTAGTGGCCGAAAACTTTGGCAGCACCGTAGGGGCTGCGGGGGTGGAACGGCGTACCTTCGTTCTGCGGCGTCTCTCGCACCTTGCCGAACATCTCGCTGGACGACGCCTGGTAGAAGCGGAACGGATTGTCCTGGGTGCCGCCCACGATGCGAATCGCCTCCAGCATGCGCAGGACGCCGAGACCGGTGACCTCTGCGGTGATCTCGGGCTGCTTGAAGGAGAGCGCCACGAACGAGATCGCGCCGAGGTTGTACACCTCGTCGGGCTGTGACTGCTCGAGCGCCGCAATCAGGGACGGAAGGTCTCTGAGGTCGCCGAAGATCGGCTCGACATACGGGTGGTGCTCCAACAGTCCTTCGGTCTTCGGGTCGTGCTGGCCGGTGACGAGTCCGAACACGTCGTAGCCCTTGTCACGAAGGAATTCGGCCAGATGCTGGCCGTCCTGCCCTGTGATCCCGGTGATGAGCGCCCGTGGCACCGGCAGATTCTAGGCTCTTGACGTGAACCCAGGACTCGTGCTCGCGGACCTTTCGTCCCGCGACACGTACGAGAACCAGATCGTCGTGCACCGAAAGCTGCCGGCGCGACCGCCGCGCTACAAGGCCCCGACGGCACGGCTGCCCGACGAGATCCTCGACGCGCTGCGTAACGCGGGCGTCGACCGGCTGTTTACGCACCAAGCGCGTGCGATCGACCTCCTGCGCAAAGGCATACACACGGTCATCGCGACCGGGACGGCCTCCGGCAAGACGCTCGGCTACCAAGTCCCGATCCTCGAAGCGCTTCTGCGCGGGCGCGCGGCCCTGTACCTCTCGCCGACAAAAGCGCTCGCCCAGGACCAGCTGAGGCAGGTTGCTCGTTTCGGCGTCGACCACGTCCGGGCCGAAACCTACGACGGCGACACGCCGATGTCGGTCCGCGCATCCATCCGGCGCAACGCGAATCTCATCCTCACGAATCCGGACATGCTGCACGTCGGGATCCTTCCGCACCACGAGCTGTGGCGTCCGTTTCTGACAAAGCTTGCGTTCGTCGTCGTGGACGAGTCACACGTGCTGCGCGGGATCTTCGGCTCCCACGTCGCGCTGGTGCTCCGGCGTCTGCGCCGGCTTGCCGCCCGATACAAATCGACTCCGACCTTCGCGCTCGCATCGGCGACGATCGGCAACCCGGCCGAGCACGCGTCGTTGCTCATCGGCGACGACGTGACGGCCGTGACCGACGACGGAGCGCCCACGGGCGAGCGTCACTTCGTGTTCTGGAACCCGCCTTTTCTGGACGACGAAAGCGACGGACGCCGCAAGTCGTCCAACGTCGAGTCGGCGACGATGATGGCGGCACTCGTCGGCTTCGACGCCAAAACTCTGGCGTTCTCCAAGACGCGCGTGGGAGCCGAGCTCGTCGCGCGCTACGCGCGCAACAGAAAGGAGAACGGCGGCGGACAGATCGTCGCGTACCGAGCCGGCTATCTCGCCACCGAGCGCAGGGAGATCGAAGCCGGACTCGCGCAGGGACGCTACGGCGGCGTCTCGGCGACGAACGCGCTCGAGCTCGGCATCGACATCGGCGACCTCGACGCGGTCGTCCTGAACGGCTTCCCCGGCACCGTGTCCTCGGCTCGACAACAAGCGGGTCGTGCCGGTCGATCGGGGCAGCCGTCGCTCGCCGTCGTCGTCCCGCAGGATGAGCCGCTCGACCAGTACTACGCCGCGCACCCCAACGAGTTCTTCGCCAAGCCGCACGAGGCGGCGCTCGTGAACCCCGTGAACCCGCACGTGCTCGGCCCCCACGTAGGCTGCGCCGCCTACGAGCTCCCGCTCGCCCTGGGCGAGCGCGACGCCATGGGTGCCGAGGCGCTGCACCTCGCGCAGGAGCTCGTCGGGACGGGCGTCCTTCGTGAGCGACGCGGGCGGCTCTTCTGGGCCGGGCAGCGTCCGCCGGCTCCGGACGTCGACATCCGGTCGGCCGGCGGGACTCCGTTCCGCATCGTCGAGGAGGGCACGGGACGGCTGGTGGGCACCGTTGACGGCGCCCGGGCGCACGCGACCGTGCACCCGGGCGCCGTCTACCTGCACCAGGGCGACACGTACCGTGTCGTGGATCTCGTCCTCGACGACCGCGTCGCGCTCGTCGAGGCCGAGCAGGCCGAGGAGTACACGCAGGCGAAGACCGACATCGATCTCGTCGTCCTCGCAACCGAACGTCAGGGAAAGATCGGTCGCAACGGTCTGTTCGGCGGGCTCGTCGAGGTGACGGAGCAAGTCGTCGGCTACCAGCGCCGCAAGCTGCCCGGCGGCGACGTCATCGAGACGCACGAGCTCGATCTGCCTCCGCAGCGGCTCGTGACGCGCGCAGTGTGGTACGTCATGACCGACAGACGCGTCCGGCGAGCGCTGCACGGACTCGAGGACGCCGAGGACGTGATGCTCGGCGCCCTGCACGCTGCCGAGCATGCCGGGATCGGCATCCTTCCCGTCTTTGCGATGTGCGACCGCTGGGATATCGGCGGACTGTCGACGAACTTCCACCCCGACACGGGCGACCCGACGATCTTCATCTACGACGGCTACCCCATGGGCGCCGGCATCTCCGAGCACGCATTCGATGTTGCTCGCGACCATCTCGCGGCGACACGCGATCACGTTCACTCCTGCCCGTGCGCGGCCGGATGTCCGTCGTGCGTTCAGTCGCCGAAGTGCGGCAACTGGAACGAGCCGCTGCACAAAGCGGGAGCCGTGCGCATCCTCGACCTGCTGCTCGCAAAGTGAGCCGGCCCGTCTACGTAGCCGTCTGCGGTGCGTCCAATGCGACGCCCGACGAAGCGACTGCGGCAGAAGAGATCGGACGCTTGCTCGCGCAGGCCGGAGCGATCCTCGTCACCGGCGGACTGGGCGGCGTCATGGAAGCCGCCGCGAAGGGTGCGCGCGCGGCCGGTGGAACCGCGATCGGCCTGCTGCCGAGCGATCGCCACGAGGACGGCAACGCGTACAACACCGTGGTCGTGCCGACCGGATTCGGCGAAGCGCGCAACGCACTGGTCGTTCGCACGGCCGACGCGCTCATCGCCGTCGGAGGAGAGTTCGGAACGCTGTCCGAGATCGCGCTCGCCCTGCGCACCGGCAAGCGCGTCGTCGCGCTGAGCTCGTGGGAGCTGAGCCGGCCGGGATTGGACATCCCGGTCGTCGTCGCGCTGACACCGGCCGAAGCGGTGCAACGAGCGCTTACGAGCTGACGGTCGCCGCAACCTCCGACAGCGTCGCGAGCGGCACGAACCCCTTCAGCTCGTAGGCGAGTCCGTCCTGCCACCAGCGAAGCTCGCCCGGCCACGGCCACGTCTGGGGGCCGAGCGCCCGGCCCGGATCGCGTCCGATCGCGTGGCGCCCGGGCTCGCGCAGGCGCCGGTATGGCGGCGAGTTGGCGTTCGCGAACTCTTCGACGTCCGGCGCCTTGTCCTCGGACCACGCTCCGAAGGAGAGGCCTCCCTGCTCGAAGATCAACATCTCGTGCAGCGGGTCGGGCGTCGGTCCGCAGGTCAGGAAGACCAGCGCTTCGTCCTCCCAGCACACGGCGATCGTCGGTTGCCACGGCGGCAGGCCCGGCAAGCGGATCCCAAAGCGCTCCGCGGCGACCGACGGGTCGACGATCTGATCCGCCGCATATTCGTCCTTCGGCGTCGACGCGATCGGGCGGCGGACGCCTTCCGGCCACCAGTACGTGCCGAGGACGTCGCCGTCGTCGTTCACGTACAGCCACACCTCGTTGGCGATGACGGCCGTCCGGCTGTGCAGCTCTTCGGGAAACGGGACGCCGCCCGGGTACACCGTTGCGCCCGAACGAAGGAAGCGGCCGCCGACCTCGATCCGCCACAGCGACTCGGTCAGGAGCGGCCGCCGCCCCGTGTGGCGTTCGACCTCGCCCGGAGTGACCGGCCTGGTCGCGAGCACAGCCTTCGGTCCCCTGGGAACGAGCCCGCCGCCGCCGGACCAATAGTCGGCGATCAGCTGGGCGTCAACGTCGTCCACGAACGGAGCTTACGCCCCGTGGTGAGTGGTCTTAGTAGGGCATGCGGCCCAGCGCGAGGGCCGATGAGACGAGGAAAGCACCGACGGCCACCGGGAGCACCGGGCCGCGCGGGTCGCCTGCGCCCGGCTCCCCGGCGTCGGGCAAGTTCTCGCCGCCTTCGGGCACGTCGTACGGAAGGAACGCGGAGAACGGCGCGTCCGGAACGGGCGGCGTACGGCTCCTCACGCTCGGCAGCGTGAGGTTCGGCAAACGCGAGACGACGCGCGCTCGCGGCTGGACGCGACCGGTCGAGCCCGGCTTGGTCTGCTCGTCGACGGCGCGGTCGTTGACCTCCGCAGCCTTCGAGATCGGCGACGGCGGTCCGCTGATCTGCCCCTGCGGCGACACGACGCTGCGACGCGTGACGATCACCGTGTACCAGTACACGCCGTCGTCACCGACCGTGTCGCGCTCGGCGGTCTCGGGACCGTTTGCAACCTCTTTGAACGAGCTGAACGGCGGCGGCGCATCGGCCTTCTTGGTCGTCGCGCGGTACAGCGTGTACGCGGTCACGTCCGGCTCCGAGGCTTTGTCCCACTCGACCGAGATGGTGTCCGCCGTCTTGGCGACTATGCGAGGCGCCGCGAGGGCCTTCGGTGGGTTGTCGACGCGCATGTCGCGCCGCTGCGAGGTCAGGATGTGCGAGTCACGGCCGTCCGGACGCACACCCCACGCGATTGCGACGACGCGCAGCTTGTACGCGCCGTTGTGTTTGGTGAGATTCACCGAGTCCCACGAGAACGTGAAGATCTCCGACGGCGGCGACTGACTCTTGTCGGGGTAGGACTTCGTGAGCACCGGCTGCGCCTGGCCGTCGGCGTTCGCGTTGGCGTGCGGGTACTTGCTCGGGTCCTGGGAGTCGATGAAGAGATCGACCTGCCGCAGCGGGCGGTCGGTGTCGGCCCTGACCTCGAAGCGAATCGTTTGGGTTCCCACGATTCGAGAGCCCTCAGATGGGGTGCAATTCTGCGGCGTCGAGGAGCTCGACGGCGTCGCCGAGGGCGAGCTCGTGGGCTGCGCGGACGACGTCGGCGTCGGCTGCGGGCCGCTGCAGGGCGTCCAGACGATCTGCACGTGATCGGCGCGCGCTGCGGGTCCGGCAAAGGCGACGGCCGCCAGAACACCGACGGCCGCAAGTACTCGGAGGGATCGCTGAAGGTTCATGAGTCGATGCAGTCTCTCACGCCCCGGTCGGCTCGCTGGTGGAAGCGGGCCGCGGGGTGCGCCAGGACCGTTCCGCAGTGCTCCGCTCCCCGCCGGTCCCGCCCTGCTGTCCCGCGGACGGCGTCGGTGACGGATTCCCCGCAGTGGCCGACGCCGGCTCGGGTGATGGGCTCGGAGTCGGCGTCGGGGACGGCGTGGGCGTTGGTTCCGGACTCACGCACGGCGTCGCGGCGGGATTCTGCGTCGGCGGGGCCGTCGCCGTCGGCGTTGCCTCGGCCGCCGAAGACGCCGTGCTCGTAGGAGTTGGAGTCGGTGTCGGAGTCGCGCACGGCCCGGGCTGCTCGGACTCCTCCGACATCATTCGCGCCGCTTTGGCTTGCGCCTCGATCTTGGCGAAGCGAACGACGCTCGTCAGGACCGGCTTCTTGGCCGTCACGGGCAGCTCTTCCGCAACTTGCGCGGCGAGCTTGCGTCCGCGCTGACTCACGACCACGAGGTCGTTCAGGCCCTGCGTATCCGACGCACGCGGGATCAGGATCTCGGCCGCGACCTCGATCTGCTCGCGGGCATCGGCGAGCGTGTCTTCGATGAGCTTCGCGATCTTCGGGTCCTTGATTCCCTGGACGGCGGCTGCGGCAAGCCCGGGACCGACCCGGGGCAGTTGCGCGCGCTCGACGAGGCGCTCGACCTCACCGAATCGTGTGCCGGCCAGGCGGATGCGGAGGTGCGCTTCGCGCGGGCCCGAGACGACACCGAGCCGTGCCGTCTCCGTCGCGCGCTTCAACGCATAGAGGGCGTCGCCGGGAACGCTGTTCAGAGCGGGGACGAGAAGGCCGGCGAAGATCGCGATGGCGGCAGCAGCCGCGGCGAAGCCGAACTGCGGCAGCTGGAAGAAGCTGCGCAAACGGGCGCGGCGCGCGGCGCGGCGTTCTTTCGCTTCGCGCTCCTCTTGGGTGACGACGTGGGTCCGGCGCAGCCTCGCTTCGAAGTCCGCAGCGAATTGCGGCTCGGGAACGGCGGCCGCGGCGTCGCCCAGTCCGACGGCGAGCGAGAAGAGGCTCGCGGCCTCGGGGCCGAGCTCGGCCCCCGCTTGGGTCCGGGCGTCGGTGCGCTCGGCTCCCGCGGCAAGCAAGCCGGAATGACGCTCCAGGGCCTGCTGGAGCGCCTCAGCCTGGTGGCTTTCGGAAGAACGCTCAGTCATCGGGCTACCCATCCATGAAGTGAACGAGCCTCAGGGGGCCGAAGTAACGGCTGGATTTGCATTTTCGCAGGTCAGAGCGGTCTAAGCCAGCATCCACCCACTGGAAACCTGCGCTCGATGACGCCGGACGGCCGGCTAGGCCGCTTTGTGCGTGATCGAGCGATCCGTGTCGATGAGCTTGGCTCGCACGATGATCCGCTGGCGCGCACTGCCCTTTGGATGACAGGACGTCAGCGTCACGTAGGAGCCCTTGGTCTTCGCGGTCACCGACCAGTCGAACGGGTGCGTGATGAAGGCCGCCGGATACGTCGACTTGTAGGCCTTCGGCGGCTTCATGACGACGTAGGTGAAGCGGCCGATCGGCGTCGTCAGGATGACTTTGTCGCCGGGCTTGAGCCCGTCGATGCGGTTGAAGGGACGCCCGTAGGTCGTGCGGTGACCGGCAATCGCCACGTTGCCCGCCTGGCCCGGCAGCGGCGTCGAACGGTAGTGACCGGCTCCGGCCTTGAGCGCCGATGGCGTCGTGCCCTCGACGACGATGGTGTTCACGCCGATCTTCGGGATCTGGATGCGAGTAAGCGGGTCGCCCTCCCCGCGGCAGTACTCGCCGCCGCAGGCCAGGAATTCCTTCTCCAGACGATCCTGGATCTTGTTCGTTTGCAGGTCGGAGAGGAAGTTCGACCATTCGATGAGCTTCTCGACCGGGGTCCGGTAGAAGAACGGGTACTTGTCGCCGGCCCACGGGTAGGCGGCCATGCCGATCCCGAGGATCGCGATGATCGCGAGGGCCGAAGAGATCGAGCGGCGAATCGGGCTCGGCTTGCCGGTACGCGGCGGCCAGACGATGTAGGCGATCGTCCCGATGCCTGGTGTGCGGTACAGGCGCTGCCGCCACTCTGGAACTTGCCTGGTGGTTCTCGGAGCCGTTGTGGTGCGGGAAGACGAGCGAGCCCGCGTCCGCGTCTCGCCGCGCAGTTCGTCGGTGATCCGGGACCGCCGCCTGGGTCGTTCGTCGCTCATCAGCCAACCTCCGCTTGTACGTCTTGCCCGCCGCAGAAGCGGACCCACTGTACTGACAACGACTGATACCCGCCCACGGTTCTGGCCATCCCAGAAAACTCGTCATTCCGCGGCCCCGTCGGCGCCTTCGAGCTGCAGAATGCGCGCCAGCGCCCGCAGCGCGCGGAACTGGAGCGCCTTGACAGCGCCCTCCGTGCGGCCGGTCGCACCCGCCACCTCCGCGATCTGCAGCCCCTGGAAGAAGCGCATCATCACGATTTCCTGCTGCTCGTCGGTCAATCGAGACAGGGCCTTGCGCAGGTCGGCGCCTTCGACGCTGGCCAGGGCTTCGGTCTCCGGGTTTCCGGTGGCCACCGTCACAGGGATGTCGTCGACGACGACCTCCCAGCGGACACGCCCGGACTTCACGTGGTCGAGGAACCGGTTCCTCGCGATGCGGATCATCCACGCGAGGAAGTCGCTCGAACCTCCTTGGAACGAGCTCTGGATCGCTCGCATGGCACGGACGTAAGAGTCCTGGGCCAAATCTTCGGCGAGCGACGCGTCGCCGCAGCGTCCGTACAGGTAGCGGTAGACCGATGGCATGGTGATGCGGAACAGCGACGCGAACGCATCGCTGTCGCCGCCGATCGCCAATTCGACGAGGGCGTCGGCTTCCGGCGAGGGAACTTCGATCTGTTGCCCCCGGGGCATCGGTTGATTATCAGGCTTCTGTAGGGTTCGAGCCGTCACCTCGAGAGGAAAGACGTTGTACGGTCTCGACATGTTCGCAGGCTCCAGGGAAAGCTAGGGGCGCAGATGAGCCCCGCCGATCGCGACGACTCCACCCCAGTCGTTCCCCGGCGCCGATCCGTTCGTGTGCCGACGGCCGAGCCGGCCGGCGCCCAATGGGATCCACGCACCGGTTCGTGGGCGGAGCCCGTCGCCGCACCCGAGCCGGCAAAGCGCGAGCGGCCCGGCCTTCGCGCCGGCATCATCGGCGGCATCGCAGGAGCGGTTGTCGCAACGCTGATCGCGGCTCCCATCGCGCGCATGACGGCCCCGGACAGTCCCGCCGTTGAACGCCGGGTTGCGGGACGGATCCCAACCAGCGAGGAAGGCGCCTCATCGTCGATCGTCGACATCGCCGCGCGCGCCCGGCCCTGGGTCGTGAACATCGCCGTCGGCATCGACTCCGGTCTCGGCGGGTTCCAGGCCGAGGGGCTCGGCTCCGGCGTCATCCTCCGCTCGGACGGCCAAATCCTTACCAACGCGCACGTCACGGAGAACGCGTCGGCCGTCGAAGTCACTCTCGCATCCGGGGAGAAGCTGAACGCACGTGTGGTCGCTTCCGACACGGAAACCGACATCGCCGTCATCAAGGTCGACCGCACCGACCTGCCCACTGCAGTGCTCGGAAGCGTGAAGAACCTTCGTGTCGGCGACGTCGCCGTGGCCATCGGGTCCCCGCTCGGCTTCGAGCAATCGGTGACGGCCGGCATCATCTCCGCCCTCGGACGCACCGTACAGAGGCCGGGCTCCGGCTCCCCGCTCGTCGACATGGTGCAGACCGATGCGCCGGTGACGCAGGGCAACTCCGGCGGCGCGCTCGTCGACGGACGCGGTTCGGTCGTCGGCATCAACACCGCGATCGGAGCGAGTCCCGAGATCGGGGCCGAAGGCATCGCCTTTGCCACCCCGATCGACGTTGCGGCGGCCGTCGCGCGCGAGCTCATCGCGACGGGCCGGGCGACACACCCGTGGCTCGGCGTCACCGGGGGTGACGTCACTCCGGAGGCTGCGGAGGAGTTCGGCCAGGAGCAGGGCGCGCTGATGATCGAGATCGTCCCGAACTCTCCGGCCGACCGCGCCGGCATGAGACCGAACGACGTCGTCGTGTCGTTCGACGGCGAGGCGATCGACAGCATGGACGACCTCGTCGTCGCGATCCGCCAGCATCGCGTGGGTGAGCGGGTGAGCATCACGCTCGTTCGCGGGGGGCAGCGAGTGACGATCCGTGCGACGCTCGGCGACAAGCCGGACAACTCCTAGCTGTTGACTCTCGCCTTCGAGCGATACCCCGTCGACCCGAAGAGCACAGACCGCTTCGTAGCGGCCGTGAACGAGGTCCTCCCGGCGATGCGCTCGGCGTCCGGAGCGCTGTGGGCGGACGCGATGAAGGCGTTCGACGACGACCCCAGCTATCTGTTGTTGAGCGAGTGGCGCACCGATGCGGATCTCGACGCCTGGGAGTCGGGAGCTGCAGCGAGATCATTTCGGGACGGCATCGACGTCCACTTGCGCGGCGATCCGACACGCCGCCGCTTTGGCAGCTCCTGACGCTACGGCGGCGCAAACACTCGCCGCACGTCGAGCGATGACGTCGCGCTTGCACTCACGCTCGATGGCGCGACGCCGAGCATGCGGATGCGGGTGGGAACCGAGACGGTGACCGTGGCGCTGTCGTCTCGCAACGCGCAGGCGCACGACTCGAGCCGGGCTCCGTTACTCGTCGCCATTCGTTCCGCAGCCTCCTGGGGAGTTTCGTCCCTGCTCGCGAACGGCCATTGCGCAACGGCAGCCGCGAGCGCCGCGGCGTCGGCGGCCGACTGCGCTCGCGCGCGCGCGACGAGCACATTCGCGGCGTCGGCTACCGCCAGGCACAAGAGCGCAGCGAGCGCGAGCAGTGCAAGGACGATCGCGGAGGCGAAGCCGTCCTCGTTCACGGCCCGGGACCAGCCGAAGGTGTCGGCACCTCGCGTTCGAGGCGCATCGTCGCCGAGGCGCGTAACGGGAGCTCGAGCGACAGGATGCGCGAAACGATTGGGATACGCAGTCTGTCGATGTAACGAAGGTTGATCGTGATCGGCGAGCCACGTTCGCGTTGCTCGGGTTGGACCTCGATTTCGATCTCGTCGGCGTCGAGCGGGCCCGCCGATCTTCGGATTGCCGCTCGGGCGTCGTCGTCGTTGCCACTCACCGCTGCTGCCCTCGCGCCTTCTCGCGCGGCTTGCACAAGAGCCAGCGCGTCGCGAACGACGAGGCCGACTTGGACGATCAAGAGCAGCGCGATGAGCACGACCGGGAGCGTTAGCGCTGCTTCTATCGTTGCTTGTCCGTGATCTGCTGTGGCGCGCTCCCGCGCGCTGGTTGGGAAGCAATCTCGCAACTGTTTGCGCGGGGGGTTCGGGGGGCGCAGCGCCCGAAGGGCGCGTGAGCGCCCCCGATCGAACTGGGAGCGCGCGGAAGCGCGCAATGCTGGCCCTGCTGCCGGCCCTATGGAGCAGGCGAACTCGCGGGATCCACGGAATTCACCAACTTGTCGAAGATCAGATCGAAGAAGGCGTCCAGCTTGCCCGACTGCTTCGCCCACACCAGGAACGCCACCGCGATCGCGGCCGCCACGAGCAGCACCAGCGCGTACTCGGCAACCGTCTGCCCGGCCTCCGAGCGGACCTTGATACTCGTATCCGACACCCACGTGCCGAGTCGCAAGCTCAGCGAGTCGATCGACTCCAGAATCGCGTCTCGAATCTTCCGCCATCTGCGCATCCGTTCTCCTTTCCATGGTTGGTTCAACCGGTGATGCCCTCGAGGCCTCCAACGAACAGCGGCACAAGACACGCGAGGACGAAGGCGGGAAGGACGACGAGGCCGAGCGGGACGAGCACACGCACGCTCGCCCGTCGCACGTCCTCAGCGAGGTCAATCGATGCTTGTTCGCGCAGCTCGTCGGCGATCGACCGCAACGCGGGAGCGAGCGGGACGCCGAGCGTGACCGACGAGACGTATGCGGCCGCGAAGCGCGAGGCGCCGCGGCCGCCGAGACCGTCGACGGCCGTCGTCACGGCTTCGTGCGGGACCGACGCGACGTCTTCCGACGCACGACGGAGCGCGTCGCCGAATTCTCCCCGTGCGTACGGCGCGACCGCCACCAGCGCCGACGATGGCGCCAGCCCCGCATCGAGTGCGAACGCCATCGTCTCCGACGCTTCGGCGACCTCGGCGTCGATCTGCGAGCGCGCGCGCCCGGCGAGAACAGCCCGAACCGCGCGAAGGAACGGAACGCCGGCGTAGCGCGACGGCCGTCCGGTCGCGCTTCTGACGATCGAGCCCATCCACACCGCGCCGATGCCCTGCAGTGCAACACCGGCGATGACGGCCGCACGCGTGCGCGGCTCTGCGAGCCATCGGGCGACGCCGCCGGGGTCGCTGGCGACGACGAGGACGAGGAAGGCCGGTGTGAGCAAGAGCAGCGCGCGCGCACCCAGACGCGCCTGGGTGGTGAGGGCCCTGGCCTCGGCTCGCGCCGCGGCACGGCGGCCGAGCCGGTCGGTCAGGGCCCTCACCGCAGGAAGCGGATCGCCCCCCGCCTCGGCGTGGACGGCGAGGATGCAGAGCGCTGAGGACAGATCGGCATCACCGCGGTGTCCGGAAGCCGCTGTGGCGCGGAGGGACTCAACGAGCGGCCGTCCGGCGGTGAGTGCCGACGCGGCGGGCGTGAGGGGCGATCCGGGAGATTCGGCAGAACGAACGATGGCCTGACGAAGCGATGCGCCCGAACGAAGCGCATCGCCGACATCACGCAGGACGTCGACGACTTGAACCGATCGCGTGCGCTTCATGTCGCGAACGCTTGGAGAACGGGACCGTCGGTGCCCACGCGCACTTCGGCAATTCGCTGGACACGACGTCCGCCCGTTCCGTCGCGCGCGAGATGAACGACGACGTCGATGGCCGAAGCGATGAGCCGGCGCGCAGCGGCCATCGACAGACCGGGCGCGGCCATGAGAGCCATGATCTCCAGGCGCATCAACGCCTCTTCGGGAGCGTCCGCGTGGACGGTCGCCATCGAGCCGGTGTGACCCGACGTCAGTGCCTGCAGCATGTCGAGCGCTTCGGCGCCGCGCACCTCGCCGACGATGATCCGGTCGGCGCGCATGCGCATCGCACACCGAACGAGATCGCGTAGCGTCACCTCGCCGCGGCCTTCCACATTGGCCGGACGCGTCTCGAGACCGACGACGTGGCGTTCGCCCAGCCGCAGCTCCGCGGCGTCCTCGATCGTCACGATCCGCTCGGACGCCCCAACGAGTCGCGCCAGCACACCGAGCAACGTCGTCTTCCCGCATCCACCGCCGCCGGACACGAGCACGTTCTCGCGTCCGCGCACGGCGTCGACGAGCCGGACGGCCGACGCGCGATCGAGCGAGCCCATCGCGATGAGGTCCTCGATCGTCCACAGCACGTCGGCGAACTTCCTGATCGTGACCACTGGTCCGCCGAGAGCGATCGGCGGCAGAACGGCATGGAAGCGAGAACCGTCGGCCAGTCGCGCGTCGACCCACGGCGAGGTTGCGTCGATGCGCAAGCCCAACGGAGACACGACGCGCTCGATGAGGTGACGCACCTCGGCCTCCGCCCCGAAGCGAACGTCGGCGGGTTCGATTCGTCCGTCGCGCTCGACGAACACTGCGCCGGAAGCGTTCACCATCACTTCGCTGACGCTCGTGTCGCGGAGCAGCGGTCCGATGGCTCCGAACCCCGCGAGCTCGTCGGTGATCGCGGCGACGGCTTGCTGGGCCACTTCCGGGCGCCAGCCGACTCCCTGACTCGCCAGGACGTCTCGCAGCGCGGCCTCGACTCCCTCGAGCGTGACGCCGCGCTTGGTGGCGGCCAGCCGCGCGCCGACCTCGCGGACGAGCGCCTCCCGGCGTCCGGCCGTCTTGCCGTTCGTACGGCTCACAAGCCGGCCTTGCCGCGGACGACCTCGACCCACGCCGGCGAACGACGCCTCACGCACAAGCGACGCAAGGCACGCAAGACGCGCACGCTGACCTCCCCGGTGGGTGGTGGGGAAGCAACGACTGAGGAAGGAACCGGACCCTACCACGGTCCGAGGACAGGCTAATATCTAAGCGCTAAGCACTCAGGTTCTCTTGACATAAAGCCATCAGATCGTCTATACTCACCGCAGGTAGAAGATAGGAAAGGAGGGAGAAGCATGGCCCTGGCCAGATGGGTTCCCTTTGAGACCTTCAACGAGCCGTTGGAGAGCCTGGTACGCCGGACCTTCGGCGACTTCGGCTCCACGCTGCTGAGCTCGCAGGGCGCTTGGGCTCCCGCGCTCGACGCGAAGATCGAGGGTGAGGAGCTCCACGTCCGCCTCGAGCTGCCGGGCATCGATCCCGATGCCGACGTCGACATCGAGGTCGAGAACGGGGTGCTGCGCGTGAGCGGCGAGCGCCGCGACGAGCAGACCTCGGAGTCCGACGGCTGGCACCGCAGGGAGATGCGCTACGGCAGCTTCGAGCGCCGGGTCGCACTTCCGGAAGGTGTGGATGCCTCCAGCGTCCGCGCGAACTACGACGCGGGGATCCTCCACATCACGGTCCCGCTGCCCGCCGAGGCGAAGACGAAGGTCAAGATCGGAGTCGGCAACGCCAAAGAGCTGAAGAGCTAAACCGGCTTCGCTCCAGAACTACGACCGGAGGGGTCGCACGACCCCTCCGGTCAGTTTTTGTGCCGCCGCAGCGTGACCGAGTCGACCTCTGTGCCGTCCGGCGTGATCGCGCGGATCTTCATGGCCGTTCGTCCGTTCACACGCGGAGTGACGTCGACGGTGATGAAGCTGTGGCTCAAGTAGCGCGTCACCGACCACGGCGCCGGCTCGGGAACGCGCGCCCCGCCTTCGATCGTCACGTAGCTCAGCGGATGCGCCGACTCCTCGACGCGCGCGTTGCCGCCCGATCCGGCGGTGATGAACGTCGTCCCGTCTTTCGCGGGGTTGATCTCTTTCGGGTTGATCATGTCCAGGGGGCCGAGCGTCTTCGCGAGCTTTGGGTGCGCGCGCTCGTATGAGTGGTTGTGCCCGTTGACGACGAGATCAACCGTGTATTTCTCGAACAAGCCGTCCCAACGGTCGCGCAGCCCCTGATCGGATGCGTGCAGCAGGTTCGTGCAGTAGCTGCACTGGTGATAGCCGACGACGATCCAATCGATGCGTGCATTGCGGCGCGCGTCCGCGAGCGTGTGCTCGAGCCAGCGCTCCTGCGCGCCTTCGAGGTAGCCCTGGTTCCCGGGGATCTCGTAGTTCGCGTCATTGGCGTCGAGCGCGATGAACCGGGCGTTGCCGTAATCGAAGAAGTACGTCGCCATCGGCTCGCCCTTGACGCGTGCGCCTGTGCCGGGCAGCGTGAACCTGCTCAACACGCTGTGCTCGTAGCCCCGGACGCCGTACCCCGGCTCCATCTCGTGGTTGCCGACGGCGATCATCCACGGCACACGCGCCGCGACTCGTTTGATCTGCGCGAGCCACTCGTCCCACACGCCGGGGGAAACCAGCAACGGGCCGCGGAAGTCGTCCGGAATCGGAAGGAAGCCTTCGGCCTGGCCGCTGCGATACGCATAGCAGAGATCCCCGACGTGGAAGTGGAAATCCGCGCGCTGCCCGGCGACGGCCGCCGTGACGGCGGCCGCGTTCGCGCTCACGCCCTGATCGCCGAAGGAGGTAAAGCGGAATGCTCTCGGTGAGGACGGCGCCGTTCTGAACACACCCTTCGGACCGCCCGGCTCCCCGAGCACGTACTCGTACGTCGTCCCCGAACGAAGCGCGCCGATGCGGGCGTGGTGGTACGTCGTGGTAACGCCGGGCACCGTGCGTGTCTCCGTCGCGACGCGCTCGCTCCACATCCTCGTCCCGGCTCGGCGGAAGCGAAGGAACGCGCGCTTGACGCGCGTCGGCGTTGCCCACGACACGACCATCTGCCGGCGAGGGTCGGCGCCGAACGACAGGTGTGGTGACAGCGCCGGAACTGTGGCGGCCTCGGCGCTCTGGCGCCACAGCGTCGGCGCAACGACGGCCGTGGCCCCGGCGGCCATCGCACCACGCAAGAAGTGCCTGCGCGTGACGCGCCCGCGCAGGATGTCGTACTGCTCGGACATCGAGAGGCGCTGCTCGGCGCGCCGGAGATCGCCCCAGGGCGTGCGGAGAACGGCCGGATACAGCTCCTCGCTCATGTATAGGAACGATACGCTCACGCGCGTGCCGGAATCACCCGCGTGGCAACTCTTCCGTTCCGAAGGGATCCGGATCGGGACGGCGTCCTGGACCGACAAGACGCTTCTCGAACCCGGCCTCTTCTACCCGGAGGGTATGAAGACGCCCGCCGAGCGCCTGGTCTTCTACGCCGAGCACTTCCCCATCGTCGAGGTCGACTCGACGTATTACGGGCTCCCGTCGGAGCGCAACGCCGAGCTGTGGGTCGAACGCACGCCGGACGACTTCGTCTTCAACGTCAAGGCCTTCGCCCTTCTCACGCAACATCCGACCAAGGCATCGGCGCTGCCGAAGGATGTTCGCGAGCTGATTCCCGAAGACGTCCGCGAGAAAGGGCGTTTCTACCCGCGCGATCTCTCGGCGGAGGTGCTCGAGGAGTGCTGGACGCGCTTTCTGTCATCACTTCGTCCGCTGCGAGGAGCTTCGAAGCTCGGCGCGCTGCTGTTCCAGTTCCCCGAGTGGTTCCCGCCTTCACGCGCGAACCGCGACTACGTGGTGCAGTGCGGCGATCGCGTCGCTGCGGCGTTGCCCGGCGTTGCGTGCGCGGTCGAGTTCCGCAGCGAAGGGTGGATGCGCGACGAACAGCGGCAGCAACGCACGCTCGAGATGCTCGAGGAACACGGGCTTCCCTACGTGTGCGTGGACATGCCGCAGGGCTTTCGCACGTCGATCCCGCCGGTGGCGGCCGCGACGGCGCCGCTGGCCGTCGTCCGCTTCCACGGACGGCGCACCGACACTTGGGGCAAACGCAACGTCAGCGTCCTCGAGAAGTTCGGCTACGACTACTCGAAAGACGAGCTCTCCGAGTGGCAGCCGCGCATCGCGGAGCTGGCGACCGCGGCGCGCGAGGTGCACGTGCTCATGAACAACTGCTACCGCGACTACGCCGTCCGGTCGGCGCACACGATGTCGCAGCTGAGCCTCGACTTGGCCCGGCGCTGACGCTAGCCTCTTCGTTTAGGTGAGCCGGGAAGCGGGAACTTCCATCGCGATGCCCAAGCACCTGCGCTTGATGGCGCTCGTCGCTTGCCTGATCCTTGTCGTCGCCGCCGGCGCCTGCCGCCGAGGCAGGCCGCAGACAACAGAAGAGCCGACACTGGAGCCGGAGCCGACACCGGCCGTCGAGTCGATCGGCGACTTCCAGCTCGTCGGAACCGTGCAGCAGGCGTTCCTGACGATCGACCCGGGCATCGAGCTGCCGTCCGATACGGGGACGCCGCCGGAGCAGGGAGCGCAGCAGAGCACACCAACCGTCAACGGCGTGATGCGCGCGACACTCGAAGCCTTCTCCGACAACCTCGGCGAGAAGTGCGGCGCAGATAAGGACGACCGCTTCAACATCTTCTGGACGCGGGCCTCGTTGTTCGACACGTCACTGCTCGACGGCGATCTCGAGTCCGAGCTCGACGGACGCCGAGTCGGCGTCGTCGGCAACATCTTCCTCAAGCCGCTGG
>DASQWC010000045.1:0-10431 GCA_035640475.1 Actinomycetota bacterium
CCGCATCAGGCGGGACACGACCTAGGAGAGGGGTGGTCCGCACGCATCGCCGGCACTGGAGCCGCTCGTACCCGCCACTGGTGATGCTGTTGGCGGCGATCGCCGTCGCGGTCCTGCTGCTCCCGTCGTCGTTGAACCTCCCACAGTCCAACCCGACGACCGTTCTCGAGTACGCACCCGTCCCGCCGGACGACGAGAAGCCGCCGCCGCCGGCCGGCAACCTCTCGTCGCTCGGCTTGAGCACCAGCGGCACGCTCACGAAGAAAGCACCGGCGCTGCCCCCGCCCGTCGATGAGGGCGTCGGTGGTCGTCCGCTGCAGAAGCGGTGCATCGGAAACCCGCCGCGGCAGACCGAGGACCCCGGCGCACCGCCGTGCGTCCCGTTCTTCGAAGGCGACAACTTCGGAGCGACGTATCAGGGCGTGAAGCCGAATGAGATCAACGTGCTTGTGTACTACGACGTCGGCGGCTACGGTCTGACCGGTCAACTCGAGTCGACGCCGCCGAACGGAACCTACGTCGACGCCGACAAGCCGGTGCTGCCGAACTGCCCGCCGGACAACAGCGGCGGCATCCAGGAGAGCGACCCGACGCAGTGCGACCACCTGCTCGTTCGCGTGCTCAAGGCTTACTCGAAGTACTTCAACGACCGCTTCCAGACGTACAAGCGGCACGTGCACTACTATGCGTACTTCACGAGGTCGGATACGGCAGCCGAGCGCCGCAGCGACGCCGTCGCAAACTGGGAGACCCTGAAGCCGTTCGCCGTGATCGACGGCGCGACGTTCAACGGGTTCAACCAGGAGTACCAGACGGCGATGGCGCGACTCGGCGTCGTGACCTTCTCGTCGACGGAGGCCGGGCTGACGAACGACTTCTATCGGTCCAACGGACCGCTTTCGTGGGGGTTCTGGCCCGACATCGAGCACTGGGAAGCGTTGTTGTCGACCTACCTGTGCACGAAGGTCGTTCCTTATCCGGTGAAACGCTTCAACGGCGGCGCCGGTGCGGCCAACGGCGGCACGCGAAAGATCGGCATCTTCTACCCCGTCGATGCCGCCGAGCCCGGGCTCCAGCACTTCGTCGAGCTCCTCCTCGCCGACCTGCAACGCTGCGGGGTCGACGACTTGGTCGAAGCCACGTATCCGAAGTCGGGCTTCGTGGTCGACAGCACGGATACGGGAACCGACGCGACCGAGGCCGCGGCGCGGTTCCAGAGCGAGGACGTGACGACGGTCATCTACGTGGGAACCGAGGGACGATTCACCGCGTCGCTCGACGCGATTCGGTACTACCCGGAGATCGTCGTCGCCGGCGACCTCGAGAACGACGACAACTACGTCGGCCAGCTCCAGAACCAGAATGTGTGGCGCAACGCGTGGGCTATGACGTTCCACATCCGCATCAACCGTCTCGAGGACGCGCCCGGGTACCGGGCGTATAAGGAAGGCAATCCCAACGGTGACGACAGCGCAGGCGTCTTCGCACGCGATCTGTACAGGGACCACTTCATGCTGTTCCAGGCCATCCAGGTGGCCGGGCCGCGGCTGACGCCGGAGTCGGTCGACAAGGGGTTCCACGCGATCCCGGAGCGGCCGTCGGGTGACCCCTTCTCACCCGCGTTCTTCTTCGACGACGGCGACTTCACGTCGGTGAAGGACGCCATGGAGGCGTGGTGGGACCCGAGCGGCCGCTCACGCGGAGGCGGGACGCCGAGCCGCCGCCCGGGATGCTGGCGCGTGGTGCGCGAGGGTCAGCGGTTCCTGGCCGGACAGTGGATCGGCAAGGACGACGTGTTCGACAACGGGAGCGAAGATCCCTGCTCGGGCTACGACGGCGGCTTCAGGCAGCGATAGCGTGAAGCGATGAGTACCCAAGAACAGGCGCCGGCGCCCGAGCAACGCCCGAGCTGGACGCGCATGTACCCGCCGCTCTCCGTGCTGGCGATCGGCGTCGTCCTCGCGCTTCTCCTCCTGCCGTCGTCACTGAACCTTCCGCAGTCCAATCCGACGACGGTTCTGGAGTACGCGCCTGTTCCCCCGGATGACGAGAACCAGCCGCCGCCGGCCGGCAATCTCTCGTCGCTGGGGCTGAGCACGAGCGGAACGCTCACGAAGAAGGCGCCGCCGCTTCCCCCGCCCGTTGAGGAAGGTCTCGGCGGACGTCCATTGCAGAAGCGATGCATCGGCGATCCACCGCGACAAACCGAAGACCCGTCGTCCCCGCCGTGCGTTCCGTTCTTCGAGGGCGACAACTTCGGCGCGACCTATCAAGGCGCGAGCGCGAACGAGATCACTGTGCTCGTCTATTTCGACGAGGCGACGTACGGCTTTCCCGGACGATCCGAGGTCTCACCGGCTCCCGGCACGTACGTCGACGTCAACCAGCCTCGGCTCCCGAACTGTCCCGGGACGAACCAGGGACCGAACACGAATCCGGAGGAATGCGATCACGCCGTCATCCGGACACTCAAGGGCTTTACGAAGTACTTCAACGAGCGCTTCCAGACGTACAAGCGCCGGGTGCACTACTGGGCGTACTTCACGGATTCCGACACGGCCGCCGAGCGGCGCAGCGACGCTGTTTCCAACTGGGAGCGGCTGAAGCCGTTCGCCGTGATCGACGGAGCCGCCTTCAACGGCTTCAACCAGGAATACCAAACGGCGCTCGCGCAGCTCGGCGTTTTGACGTTCTCCTCAACCGAAGCCGGGCTCTCGAACGAGTTCTACCGGCACAACGCGCCGCTGGGGTGGGCGTTCTGGCCGGACGTCGAGCACTGGGAAGCCCTGTATTCCTCATACATCTGCCAGAAGGTGAAGCCGTATCCGGTGAAGCGGTTCGGTAACCCGCCCGGTGTCGGGGGCGCCAACGGTCAGCAACGAAAGTTCGGCGTCTTCTACCCGAACGACACGGACGAGCCGGGCCTGTTGCACTTCACCGACCTCTTGCTGTCGGACTTGAAACGTTGCGGCATCGAGCCGGTCGAAGCGGCGTATGCGGAGACCGGATACGCGACCGATGCGACGGACACGGGCACCGATGCGAGCGAGGCCGTCGCCCGCTTCCAGAGTGAGAACGTGACGACCGTCCTGTACATCGGCGTCGAGGGCCGCTTCTCCAACGCTGCAGACGCCGTGCGCTACTACCCGGAGATTGTCGTCGCCGGACAGATCGACAACGACAACAACTTCATCGGACAGATCCAAAACCAGAACACATGGCAGAACGCCTGGTCGATGACGTTCAACACCCGGATCAACCGGATCGAGGACTCACCCGGCTACCGCGCATACAAGGAAGGCGACCCGGCCGGCGCAAACGAC
Source organism: Actinomycetota bacterium (assembly GCA_035640475.1). Taxonomy (GTDB): domain Bacteria; phylum Actinomycetota; class JAICYB01; order JAICYB01; family JAICYB01; genus DASQWC01. The sequence goes on from DASQWC010000045.1 coordinate 3,324, forward strand.
CCGAATGACTCTGCCGGGCTCTGGGCGCGTGACTTCTATCGCGACCACTTCATGCTGTTCCAGGGAATTCAGGTCGCCGGGCCGAGGCTGACCCCGGAGAACGTCGAGGCGGGGTTCCACGCGATTCCGGAGCGATCGAGCAGCGATCCGTACTCTCCGGCCTTCTTCTTCGACGACGGCGACTACACGTCGGTGAAGGACGCCATGGAGCAATGGTGGGACCCGTCGGGACGATCGCGCGGCGGCGGTACTCCGAGCAACCGTCCGGGGTGCTGGCGCGTCGTGCGCCAGGGCCAGCGCTTCCTCGCCGGACAGTGGCAGGGCAAGGACGACGTGTTCGAATCGCGCACCGACCCCTGCAACTCCTACGACGGGACGATCAAACAGCGACTCGCCTAGCGGCGGGCTAGGAATCCTCTTCTTCGACTCGCCGGCAAGACGAGGTATCCGGCGTCGCTCTCGGCCTGAGGAGCCCGGCTGCGAAGGCCCCTTCCAGCGCCGTGACGAACGTCTCGAGCTTGCCGGTCGTTGCGTCGGCGGGCGCGTCCACCGAGATCTTCTCCGGATAGCCGATCTTCGCGTAGACATAGCGCTCGACGATCGGAACCGAGGTCTCCTTCTTTTCGATCCGTCTCAGCAGCCGGGCGAGGAACGGGTTGGAGCCGAGCCCCTTGCGGCGCAGCTCGAGGAACGCTTCGTGACGCTGGACGTCCACGAGCGAGCAGATCTCGCGGACGCGACGGCCTGAGACGAACACCGAGGTCTTTCGAAACTGCGGTGGGCCGATGTCGCCGGCGCCTTGCAGGGTCTGCGCCTCGCTGACCGGCAGCGGCGGCCGCAACAAGTCGTAGCGCTTTTCTCTGCGGCTCTCCTCGGGCGGATAGCGCCACGGATCGAGGGCCGATCGATACGTCACATCGTCCTTCGTAAATTCTTTGATCTGGCGCGCAGAGCCCATGCTCGTCTGCACGAACCGGAGGGCGTCCCGCGCCGTGCGGAACGGATCGCCGCTCACCTCGCCACCCGCTTGAACCTCCGACTCGAAGAGCGGAGGCGCGCCGGCCGGATCGATAACCCACCGTCCCTCCTTCAGCGCTTTGTCGACAACAGGGTCACCGAGCACGTTGGCGATGCGCGTCGCGAAGCTGGGATTCAACCGAACGGCAAGTGCGTCGTCCCGGACGATGTACTCCATGACCTTCGTGCGTCCGGAGCTGAGGTCCATCGAGTACCGCAGCTCGTCCTGGACGCTTCCGCGGACCGAAAACGCGCGCTCGTCGGATGCTTCTTGGTACGTGAACGTGCGCGCCTCACGCCCCGATGTTCGAACGAAGGCGCGCAGCTCATCGGCGTCCTCGTCGGGATTGCTGCACCCGCCCGCCAGGACGGCGAGAACAGCGACCAGCCCGATGAGCCGCTTCATCTGAGCGGGCTCGTCTCGAGGAGCTTGCGGAGCAGCGTGCGTGGGAAGGAGTAGTCGCTGCGGATCGACAGAACGTAGAAGCCCTTGGAATCGAACCAAGTAAAGATGTTCTGCTCGGTTCCCGACGTCAGCCACACGTCGTTGTCTCCCACGCGCATCTGGACCGGAACCGTCGAGCCGAGCTGGGCAATGATGGCGTCGCGGAACCGCTTGCGCTGCGGATCGGCGACCTCGTTGAACCGTCCGATCTGGAGTGTTGCGCGCAGCAGGTCGTTGGCCTCACGGAAGCTGAACAAGCCGAGGCTGTCGAGGTAGGTGCCGCTCACTCCCCGAATGTCGCCGCCGACGTTTTCTTCGACGACCTTCAGCCCGAGAATCTGCGAAGGCAACGAGACGACCGCCTTTTGCGGCGCGCGCCGCGGGACGGCTTCGCTGGAGGGCGATCCGCAGGCGGGAAGGAAGAGCAGCAGCGTGCACGCTGCCGTCGCGAGCAGCCTATTCAGCGAGAACCTCCAGCGTCCCGACGACGAAGGGACGCGTCTCGTCGTGGAAGTTGAACTTTCCCACGCGCGTCGCGTCGTACGTCCACGTCTCACCGGGGGCGATCGGCCCCGAGTCGAACTCACCACGGTCGGCGGTCACCGTGCGGTTCTGGGCGTCACGATTCGTCACCGAAATGACACCGCCCTGGAAGACGCGGATGTAGTACGGGTCGTAGCCGGAACGGGTGATGCTGAAGGCGACCGACGAAGCCTCGCGCAGCTTCTGCAGCTGCTCCGCTTCGGCCTGCGTCTGTGCGTTCTGCTGCTGCTGGGCGGCTTCCTTCTCCTTCTGACCTACGAAGCCACCGCCGCCGCCCTCGCCTTCCTTCGGGATGTCGAGCTTGCCCAAGCGGCGGGCTTTCGCGTCAAGACTCTCGACGTCGATGCCACTGCCGACCTTCTTGTCCGACGAGCACCCGACGAACGCGACGAGCACTGCCAGACAGAGAGCCGGAATTGTTCGCTTCACGTGACCACCACTCCCGAGCGCTTGATCGAAGCTTCCGACGTCCCCAGGTACGCCTCGATCACTCGCTTGTCGTTGAGCACCTTGTCCGGGGCCCCGCGCGTGACGACGGCGCCCTGCACGAGGGCGAGGAGCTCGTCGGCGACGCGTGAGATGAGAGGCATGTCGTGCTCGATGATGAGGATGCTACAGCCGGTCTCGACGCGGACACGGCGAAGCAGCGGCCCGAGCGATTCGGCCTCCGCCTGAGCAATTCCCGACGACGGTTCGTCCAACAGCAGCACCTTTGGTTCGGTCGCGAGCATGCATGCGATATCAGTAATACGACGCAGACCGGTCGAAAGTTCCTTTATGAACTTGTCCCGGAACGCGCCCAGCTCGAGCAGCTCGATGAGCTGATCGGCGCGGCTGCGCAACCGGCGCTCCGACTGCCGCGCCTGCGGCGCCTGCAGCGCGGTGAGCACCATGTTGCGCGCTTGATGCCGCCGGTCGAGGGCAACGAGCAACGTCTCGTACACGGTGAGCGACGGGAAGAGCTTGGCGTCCTGAAAACGCCGAATGAGCTGCAGCTTCGCGCGCTCGTCCGGGCCGAGCGATGTCACGTCGTTGGCATCGAAGATCACCTTGCCGGCGTCGGGCTTGAGGAAGCCGGAAATGAGGTCGAAGATCGTCGTCTTCCCCGCTCCGTTCGGACCGATGAGACCGAGCACCTCACCCTCGCGCAACGCAAAGCTCACGTTGTCGACGGCCTTCACGCCGCCGAACGACTTCGACAGTCCTTCGACCTCGAGCACCGGCCGGGCATTCTCCAGGGCGGCGCGGCGGCGCTGCTCGGCGCGGGCGGTGTCCGGTGCGCTGACGAGAGCACCGGTGCCCTTGACGTACACGGCTCGCAGAATGTCGGGACGGCGCAGCAGATCCTTCGTCGGGCCGATGAACTTCACCTCGCCCTTCTCCATGAACACGGCGCGTTCGGCGATCGTGAGCGCGACGTTGACCGACTGCTCGACGACGATGAGCGTCACCCCGCGCTTGTGAATCCGACGCACGCACTCGAGCAGCTCCTGGACGACCGCCGGCGACAAACCGAGCGACAGCTCGTCGATCATCAGGAGGCGCGGGCGCGCGAGGAACGCCTGCGCGAGCGACACCATCTGCTGCTCGCCGCCGGAGAGCTGACCGCCGAGCGCGTCCATGCGGTCCTTGAGCGCCGGGAAGATCTCGAGGACGTCTTTCATGTCGACATCCGCAAGTGGGCGTGGCTCCTCGTCGAGGTCGGCGTCGCGCACGGCGTGCGTGTGCAGCCACTTGCCCAGCTCGAGGTTCTCACGCACGGTCAGGCTCGGGAAGATCCCGCGACCGCCGGGCGCATGCGCGATGCCCCGTCCGGCGATCTCGTGTGCCGGCACGAAGGTGATCTCACGGCCGTCGTACACGACCGCACCGCTAGATGCTCCGTGACTCCCGCTGATCGCACGGAGCAGCGTCGACTTGCCTGCTCCGTTCGTGCCGAGCAACGCGACGATCTCACCGTCGGCAACGTCGAAGTCGACGCCGAACAGCACTTGGACGCCGTCGTACTCGACCATGACGTCCCGGCACACGAGGAGCTTGAGCTCGCCGGCTTTCTTCGCGCGTTTGTACTCGACCGACGCCGCCTGCGACGCGAGCGCACTCCGCCGGTCGCGGTCGAATGTCCCGGCTGCATAGATATCGAGCAGCGCAGAGATGAGGTACAGCGGCACCGACGCAGCCATCACACCCGAGAACCCCCAATCCGGAATCCTGAAGATGAACGGCTGTTCGATGATGATCGACGGAACAGCGCCGAGGAAGGTCATCGTTGCCCCGAACGCGCGGACGTGAGCGGGCAGAATGAGGCCCTTGAAGACCTCTCGTCCCGGACCCGTCATGGCCAGGCCGAACCCGAACAACGCGCCCATCGCCCATAACACGCCGGGTGCCGGGCGTAGCGCGGTCAACCCAAGCGCGAGCGCCCGAACGATCTGATAGACGCCCGACAGAATCAGAGCATTCTGCGGCTTCCTCCGCATGATGGTGTCGACCAGCCCCCCGCCGAAGAAGCCTCCGACCACTGCGAATAAGCCGGTAAATCCCAGGAGCTTTCCCCGCGCCGAGGCGTCGTAGCCGTACTCCTCGAAGATGAAGAAGACGTAGACGGCACCGTAGAGCCCATCGCCGGCACGGCCGAAGATCTCTGAGACAAACAGCCGGCGCATGGTACGGATGCCCCAGATCGTCCGCCACGATTGGCCCAGGCTTGGCGGGGGTTCGGCCTGTCTCGCTTCACTTTCCTTGATCCCAAGCGAGCGGCGCTCCATATAACCCCGGATCGGCTCACGAAGCACGAGCAGCGCAACGATCCCACCGAGCACCAAAACCGGAGCAAAGAGGTAGAACGGCGTACGCCAGCCCCACCGAGTGGCAATGTTGCCGATGATCCACGGCGAACCGTAAAAGCCGAGATAGAAGAGCATGGTGTACAACGCAAACGCACGTCCGCGCGTCTCCGGCGGGTAGTAGTCGTTCACGAGTGGCACATCGGGCGCAAGCGAAAGGTTGCGGCCGACGAGCTCTGACGCGCTCAACCCAGCTATCGGGGCGACCGTCTTGACATGCGGGATGGTCAAGCCGCCCAGGCCGTTGACGATGTTACCCACGCCCGTGAACGGCACGCGCCGGACACGATCGAGCAAGTGCGACAGTCCGAGCGCCGCAAAGACGACGAAGAACCCAAAGAGGTTCTGAGCGGTCAGTAATCCCACGACGTTCAAGTCCAATTCCTGCACCATGTCCGGCAGCACCAGACCGAAAATGCGGTCGTTAAACCCTCTGAACCCGGCCAAGATGGACAGCGTGAGAATGGGCACAAGCCCGTACGGCGTTGCGCGGAGCGCGCCCCATTGCGAGGCTTCCTTGAGCGTCCGTCCGATCTGACGCAATCCGGCCCGGAAGAAGCCGACGTGCGCGTCTGGAGTCGCGACGACCTCCGGCTCCGGCGGCGGCAGGGCAGGCTCCACCGACCGACGCAGTTCCGTTTCAGTCCCGAGCTCGACGGCCTCCAGCGGCTCGTCGTCTGTATCTCGCCGCTTCGTCCTCGGCGGCGCCTTGCGCCGTCCTTTTGTGCTCTTTGCCACCGTCAGTCCTCCGCCGCCGCGCGTGCAGCCGCGGCCCCCAGTGCAGATCGGTCGTCGGGGGCTCCGCGCCGTCCGTCCTCTTCCTCTTCGGCTGCATAGAGACCCGAATCGAGCCTGTAGCCGGACAGATCTTGCGCAGTATCCAGGGTGGTCTCCTTCTCGGCCGCGCCGAGCGGGATGAGCTGTTTCTCGATGACCGCGGGATCGAAATCGGCCATCAGCGACGGCACGACGATCTGCCTGCGCGTCGCGATGATGCGGAAGACCGAGTCCCTGATCGCGTACGACAGCCCGGCCAGGCCCCCGGGAATGATGTAGAGAACGATGAGCACGCCGAACGCCGGCTGCACGAAGTACGCGAGAGTCGGATCGTTGATCGGGAAGAGCTCGACCACCGACTGGAAGGCCGCGCCGAGCATCGCGCCGGTGACCGACGAGACGCCACCGATAATCGCGTAGATGAAGAGGTTGATGCTCACACCGGGGATGAACGCCGTCTCACTCACGGCGCGCTGATGATGCGCGAAAAGAACGCCGGCCAATCCGCAGATGAATCCGGATAGGGCGAAGGCCGCCAGCTTCGTTCGGACGACATTGATGCCGAAGGCCTGGAGATCGTTCTCGTTCTCGCGCAGCGCGATCATCACCCGGCCCGGACGACTCCGCCGCAGCGTCACGATCAAGGCGACGATGAGCGCCAGGAAGCCGACGGCCAGGTAGTACATGCTGCGCTCGTCCTCGAAGTCGAGGAAGAAGAGAGTCGGACGGCGAATGTCCTCGGGTATCAGCCAGCCGAAGTAGCGCTCGTCGAAGAGCACAGTCGACACCGCCGCAGCAAAAGCGAGGCTGACGACCGCGAGAAACAAGCCTCGGATGCGGAGCGCCGGCAACCCGATCAGCATCGCGACGATCGCAGCGATCACGGCTCCGGTGGGGAGCGCGAGCCAGAACGACAATCCGAGCCGAGAAGTGATCGCCCCACCGACCATCGCGCCGATGGCGACGAACGCGAACTGACCGAGACTGGCTTGCCCGGCCCAGCCTGTGAGGACGACCAGCGACAGCAGCGCCATTGCGAAGATCGCGGCCAGCGCGCCGCGGTTGGTCAGGCCCGACTCGACCGTCCACGGAAAGATGAGAACGAACAACGCGCCGGCGGCGATGAGCGCCCGCCGCCAGGTCTTCACCGACGAGATGTCCAGCAGCTCGCGTGGTGTCGGACGCACTTCTTCCGTCGCTTCCCACGAGCTGCCTTCTTCGGCGCGTTGCAGCGTCCGGCGCTGCGCCAGAAGGCCGATGATGATGACGACCACCAGCCCGGCCTGCACGAGTCCGTCGTGGTCCCGGTAGCTCCATCCGACCGCCGACTGGAGCATTGAGATCGCGATCGCCGCGTAGACGGCAATCGGCAGACTGCGCATCCTCGCGATCACGCCGGCCGTCAACGCGCCGATGAGCACGGTCGGTGCGCCCTGACCCCCGACGGCGAAGCTCTGCGTCGTCCCCAGCAGCGTGATGC
>DASQWC010000046.1:0-19172 GCA_035640475.1 Actinomycetota bacterium
GGTCGAGCCCATCGATGGCCATCCCGGCCGCGTAGGTCAGGACGATCGACTCGAGCATCAACATGAACGTCCAGAACGTGTCCGCACCGATCGTGTGCATGGCCGGCGCGATCGCTTTCAGCGACGGCGGTCGCAAGCTCGCGGCCGCATATTGGCACTCCGCGAGATACGAGGTGCCGGCCATGCCGACGTTGCCGTCGCACCACGGCATCGACGCGACCCACTCGATCGTGTCGTAGCCGTCGGGTCCCTCGACGTTCCAGAGGTCCAGCGGCGGCCAGCTGGAGCCTTCGGAGGCGAACCTGGAGCGTACGTCTTGCGCGACGACCGCGAATCCGGCCTTCGCCAGCGTGAGACCCGGGTACAGGGCCGTCGAGTACGCGCCGTTCTTGTCGTACGGCGTCCTGATGACGATGGCCGGAACCTTTGCCTGGATCTCGGGACGGAGCGCGTCGGCACGCAGGATCGTGCCGTCCCGCGTCTTCAGCTCGAGGTCGCGGTCGAGCCGGATCGAGGTCGTCACGTCAGCGGTGCGTCGAGTCCAACGGCGCCCCCGTCCCCCTGGCCCGGATGTTAGCGGGAGTTTACTTTCGGGCCGGCGCGCGTGTCCAGCGCCGCCGGGGTTGACGATAGGTTTACGGCGACTAACAATCGGATTCTCCGGAGCGGGGAGGGGAATCGTGCTCGATCGTGGACTCGTTCTGCCCCATCTGATCGCGTCGCTGGCGGCCGACCGGGGCGACCAGATCTACTTCCAGCAGGTCGATGGTCCCGAGCTGACGTACACGGAGCTCCACGAGGGCAACCTCGTGTGGGCCGACGCGTTCCGCCGCCTCGGCATCCAAGCGAGCACAAACGTCGCGGTGATGATGCCGACGACCGTCGAGGCATACCACGCGTGGCTGGGCCTGGGGTGGCTGCGCGCGATCGAGGTCCCGCTGAACACGATGTACCGCGGCCGGATGCTCGCCTACATCGTCGACAACTGCGACGCCGACACGATCGTGATGGGAGCCCAGTACGTCGACCGGCTCCCGGAGATCGCGATCGATGTGCCCAAGCTGAAGCGCGTGATCGTTCCGGACACCGACGAGGTCACCGTCGACCTTCCGTTCGAAGTGATCACGCGCTCGGCGTTCCTCGGCAACGCGACACCCGCGACCGATCTCGAAGGACCGGCAGCCTGGGACGTCGCGGCGATCATCTACACGTCGGGGACGACGGGTCCCTCCAAGGGTGTTCTCGTGCCCTGGGCGGAGCTGTACTGGTTCGACATCGAGGCCGAGGGAACCTCCAACGAGGAGGGTGCGCTCTACGGGTACTTGCCGCCGTACCACGTGTCGGGCAAGGCGACGATGTATCTGGCGACCAAGCGCCGCTCACGCTTCGTCATCCGGGACGGCTTCTCGCTTTCTGAGTTCTGGAACGACATCCGCCGGTACGAGTGCAACATGGTCGGCCTGCTCGGCCCTCTCGCGCGGCTGCTGATGCTCAATCCCGAGCAGCCCGACGATGCGGACAATCCGATCTCGCAGGCGTCTTGCGGACCGCTCTTCCCAGAGATCGAGGACTTCAAGAAGCGCTTCGGCCTGGAGGTGAACACCGGCTACGGGATGACGGAGATCGGCGCTCCACTGGCCAGCACGTTCGACATCGTGGACTGGCGCAGCTGCGGACGCCTCAAGTCGGGACGTCCCGGCTACGAGCTGCGCGTCGTCGACGAGCACGATGAACCCGTTGCTCCCGGCGTCGTCGGAGAGCTGATCGTCCGATGCGATGAGCCGTGGTGCATGAACGTCGGCTACTACGGCATGCCGGAGAAGACGGCCGAGGCGTGGAGGAACGGCTGGTTCCATACCGGCGATGGCTTCAAGGTCGACGAGGACGGCAACTTCTTCTTTGTCGATCGCATGAAGGACGCGATCCGCAGGCGAGGGGAGAACATCTCGAGCTTCGAAGTCGAGGCGTACGTGAACGAGCATCCGGACGTCGCCGAGACGGCGGCAATCGGTGTGCCGTCCGAGCTCACGGAGGACGAGGTGAAGGTGCTCGTCGTGTGCAAACCTGATACGACGCTGACGGAGCAGGGGCTGATCGAGTACCTGATCCCGAAGATGCCGCGGTTCATGGTCCCGCGCTATGTCGAGTTCGTCGCCGAGCTCCCGAAGACAGAGGTGACCGCGCGCACGCAGAAGATCAAGCTCCGCGAAAACGCAATCAACGACAACACCTGGGACCGCGAAGCCGCCGGGGTGAAGCTCCCGAAGTAGGCGGACTAGATCGCGCGGAGCTTGTCCACGACGGCGGCCGTCCCGTTGGAGCGCGAGATCCCGAAGGTGATCCTGTCCGAGAGCCCGCCGTAACGGGCTTCGACCTCCTTCGGGACGTCCTCCATGCGGCCGACGATCGCGAACTCGCTGAGGATATCGTCGGTGATGAGCTTGCCCATCTCGACCCATTCGCCGCGTTTCGACATGCCGTTGAGCTCGGTTTGGAGGTCACCCCAACCGTGCATCTCGAGCACCGGACGGTAGGCCGGCGTCGATCCGTAGAAGGCGATCTGCTGGCGGACGCCGGTCGCTGCCTTTTCGATCTCCTCGTCGGAGTTGCCGAGCACCATGAATCCCGGCGTCGTGATCTCGAAGTCCTTGCGGGAGCGTCCGGACTTGGCGAGTCCGCGCTCGAGCGCCGGGATCGTTACCTCGCGCATGTACTTCGGCGTCGAGAAGCCGTGGGAGAGGAAGCCGTCGCACACCTCTCCGGCGACTTCCGTCATGACGGGACCGACGCCGGCAAGGAACACCTTCGGCGGTCCGTATTCGCTCGGTCCGGGGTTGAAGAACGGCGTCATCAACGTGTGCGTGTAGAAGTCACCGCGGAATTCGAGCTTCGTCCCGTTGTGCCACGAGTCCCAGATCGCGCGCATGGCGAGGATGAACTCGCGCATGCGCGGGGCCGGATGGGACCACGGCATCGAGAACCGCTTCTCGATGTGGGGCTTGATCTGGGAGCCGAGGCCGAGAATGAAGCGGCCTTTCGACAGAAGCTGTAGATCGTTGGCGGTGACGGCGAGATCCATCGGGTTGCGGCCGAACGCGACGACGATCCCGGTGCCGAGCTCGACGCGTTCCGTGGCGCGCGCGGCCAGCGCGAGTGAGATGAGCGGATCGTGGCTCGTCTCGGCGGCCCACAGGCCGTCGTAACCGGCGTCTTCCTGCTTGCGGGCCGAGTCTCCGGCGTCGAGGTCGCCCGTCCCCGCGTAGACGCCGATGCCGCCGTCGATCTTCATCTCTGCCTCCCGTCAGTGGTACTTCGGTTCCCGTTTGCCGAGGAAAGCATCGATGCCTTCCGCGGCGTCCGCCTCCGACGCCGATAGGACCAGCGATGCCTTCTCCTTGTCCAGCTGGGTGTCGAGTGTGTCGTCCAGAGATGTGCGCAGCAGGCGCTTGGCGCGTCCGAGGGCGGCCGTCGGTCCGTCCGCCAGGTCGTGCGCGACGCGCATCGCTTCGTCTTCGAGGTCGTCATCGGGCACAACGCGTGTGGCGATGCCCCAGTCGGCGGCTTCATCGGCGCTCAGCACGCGGTTGGTGAGGACGAGCTCCAGCGCGCGACGCATGCCGACGAGCCGGGGGAGGACCCACGTTGACGAACCATCCGGCGTCACACCGATCTTCGTGAACGCGCTGACGAATCGCGCCGTCGCGCTCGCGAGGACGATGTCGGCGGAGCAGGCCAGGCCCAGGCCGGCGCCGGCGGCCGCGCCACGCACGGCCGCGACGACCGGCACGTCCAGCGAGTCGATGCGTCGGAGGGCCGCATGCACATGGGTGACGACGCGCGAGACGTAGCCGGACATGTCGTCCTGCGAGGAGAACGCCTTGAGGTCGCCCCCTGCGCAGAAGGCCGGGCCCTTGGCCGTCAGCAGCACGCAGCGTGCGTCCTGCATGCGCTGCGTCGCTTCGTCGAGAGCCGTTGCGAGATCCAGATCGATCGCGTTCTTTGCGTCCGGACGGTTCAGCGTCAGAACGGCGACGCCGTCGGAGTCGTCGAGAAGGACGGAGCTCACGTCGTGGGCCTAGGTTGTCAAAAGGGTGCAGGCGCCCGTGCCGGGGGCGCCGTAGACCTGCGTATAGCCGACCTTCGGATTACCCGGCACCTGGCGCTCGCCGGCGTCGCCGCGCAACTGCAGGCACACCTCGTAGATCTGGCGCAGGCCCGACGCGCCGATCGGCTCACCGTTGCCGATCAGACCGCCGTCGGTGTTGACGGGCAACCGCCCGCCGATCTCCGTCTCGCCGGCCTGGATCAGCGCTTCCTGCTCGCCGTCCGCACAGAACCCGTTCTCGGCCATGTGCATGATCTCGGCCCCCGCTTCGGAGTCCTGGACCTGCGCGACGTCGACGTCGGACGGCGAGATGCCGGCGGCCTCGAACGTCGCCTTGGCAGCGTCGACGGTCGGCGATTCGGTTCGCTCGATCGGGAGCCAGGTCGAGAAGACCTCGAACGCACCGAAGCGTCGCGTTCGAACCTCGGCGGCGCGCAGGTAGATGGGCGTGTCGGTGTATCTCTTGGCCTGGTCCGCGCGGCACAGCACGACGGCGACGCCGCCTTCGTCGGGCGAGCAGAACATGTAGTGCGTCAGCGGGTAGTTCAGCATCGGAGCTTCGAGGATCTCCTCGACGCTCCACGGCTTGCGGCGCCACGCGTTCGGATTGATTGCGGCGTTGCGGTAGTTCTTGTTCGCGACCTTCGCCAGCGTTTCCTGGGTGATGCCGAACTCGTGCATGTACCTGTTTATCTTCATGGCGAAGAACTGCGTCGTATTCATCATTCCGGTCTCGGCGTACCAGCTTCCGATGCCGAGGAGTCCGGGGTCGGCTGCGAACGCACCGCGGGGATGCTTGTCGAACCCGCAGGCGACGGCGGTGTCGACGGCGCCGGAGGAGATCGCGCGAGCGGCCATCGCGACGGCCGTTCCCGCGGTCGCGCAGCCGTTGTACACGTGAGTGAACTGCACGCCGGTCAAACCGAGCAGATTCACCAGCGAGTCGGCGAAGCCGGCGTGCCAGCTCCCGCCGAAGGCCGTCCCGATGTCCTTCCACTCGATGCCGGCATCGCGCAACGCTTGACGGACGGCGTAGGCGCCCATCTCGAGTCCGGTGATGCCGTCGAATCGTCCGAATGGGTGGAGGCCGATACCGACGATCGCGACGTCGGTCATGGAGTCACGCCTCGAAAGGCATACGTCATGACCTCGTTGCCCGACTCGTCCTTGCGGAACGGGACGATGACGAGCTCCATCTCCATGCCGATCGTGAACGCGTCACCGACGAGGCGCGACTCGACCTTGCAATGTCCGGGGAGCTCGATGTAACCGAGGTGGTAGGCCCTGAAGGACTCTTCCGTGTCGTCTCCGAGATAGCCGCCCTCCGGCGGTCCCTTCGGACGGAAGCCTTGCGTCGTATACGTCCAGAGCGTGCCGCGGTCGGGGAGCTCGACAGTCTGCATGTCCTCGGAGTTGCAGCGCGGGCACGAGCCTTGCGTCGGAAAGGTCACGGTGCCGCAGTCCCCGCACCGGGAGCCGAGCAACCGGGGGTCGTCGGCGGGCCATGTAAAGAGCCGTTCGTCGATCGCGACCTGCGCCAACCCGTTCCCCTTGTTTGTTATCCGCAGTTTACATCAGGGCACTTCGCCTCCCGATCTAGGTCTCCGGCCCGGTCGACGCCCCCTGATCACACCAGCAAGTCGCGCGCGACGGCATCCCACAGATCCGAGATCATCCCGAGCGATTCGAGGTCGACGCGTTCGTCGTCGCCGTGCCCCATCTGCGCGAGGTCGTCGAGCGTGAGCTTGCGGCTGAACATCCCGAAGCCGTAGCAAACCGATCCGGCCGATCGGAAGAAACGCGCGTCGGTCGCGCCGACCATGAGCAACGGGATGATCGAGCTGTCCGCGTAGAAGCGCGTCGAGACGCGAGCCAGTGTGTCCCACAGTGGTGTGTCCATCGGCGAAACCGTCGCTCCGTGCTCCTTGCCCGGAAGGAACTCGACGTCGGCCGCCAGATCGCCGAGGGCCTCGTCGATCATCGCGGCGACTTCCGCCGGTCCGTCGCCGGGCAAGGTCCTGACGTCGAGCTCCACTTCGACGGTGTCCGGAATGATGTTGAGCTTGGCACCCGCCTGCATCACGGTCGGGGTGATCGTCGTGTGCGCGCACGAATAGGCCATGCGCGACAAGCCGAGCGGCAAGCCGGCGATCGCTTCGACGAAGCCTTCTTCGGTGACGAGGGGCTTCGTCAACTCTTCCGGCAGCCCCATCGAAGACACGAACGTGCGCCACGACTCGTGGATCCTCGTCGCCGGCGTGTACTGGTTGATCCGCCGGACGACCTCGGCCGCCTTGACGAGCGCGTTGTCGGTTCGAAACGGCATCGAGCCGTGTCCCGGCGTGCCGGTGATCCGGAGCCTCGACCAATTGATGCCCTTTTCCGCCACGAGGACCGGGAGCTTGGTTCCGTCGGCACCGGGCAGCGGGAACCCGCCCGACTCGGTGATGACGTAGTCGGCCCGCACCGTGTCGGGAATGGTCTTGAGAAGGTGCTCGGCTCCGTAGGTGCCGCCGGCCTCTTCGTCGGCAACGGCGGCGTAGATGAGGCTGCCCTTCGGCTTGAATCCGGCCCGCGCCAGCTCGCGCATCGCGTAGGCCATCGACGCCGTGAGATTGAACATGTCGATGGCGCCGCGGCCCCAGACCTCGTCACCGATGAGCTCGCCTCCGAACGGATCGTTGCGCCATCGCCGCGCGTTCACCGGGACGACGTCGGTGTGCCCCATCAGCAGGAGCGACGGCGCCTTCGGATCGCTGCCCTCGATGCGCGCGACGAGGTTGTCCCGTCCGGGGGCCGAGGTGTGTCGTTCGATGGGCAGCCCGGAGCTTTCGAGGAAGCTTTCGAGCAGCGCGGTGTTCCGGTGCTCTTCGCCAGAGGAGACGCTGCCGTCGTTCACGCAGCGGTTGCGGATGAGCTGTTGGATGAGCTCGACGAGATCGCCGTGCGGCGAGAAGTCGCTCACAAATATGCCTTCACGTTGCGCAGGACGGCCTCGGCGTCGGGCCCGGTTCCCACGAGCCGCGCGGCTTCTCCGCGGCGGTCGCGGCGGACGGCTACGCGGCAGAAGTCCGACGCCGTGCCGGTGATCAGCGTCGGCGCGTCGGTCGGGCCGAGCTCCCAGCGCGCGCCGGACGGCGAGGTGAGCTCGAGGCGAACCGGGCCGGGGCCCGGTTCGCCCGCGCCGAGAAACGCGTAGGGGAGCGAACGCAACCCGATGTGCGCGACGTGCCGGAGCCGGTCGGTATCGATTGCTTCGACGCCGGCGGCGTCGAAGCAATCGAGCCCATGTGCCCACGTCTCCATCAGCCGAGCCGTCACGAAGGAAACGGGGCTCATCACGTTCGGCCCCCACGGCAACCGCCGTGCCGGATCGACGCCCGCCAGGGCGGCGCGCAGCGCTGCATTTCCCGTCCGCCACCACTCGTGCACGGCCGCCGGCTCGAGTGCGCGCCCGCGTTGCATCATCGACGCCTCGGCAGCGAGCAATGCGTCCTCGCCCTCGAGCAGTGCGTCCATGCCTTGCTGCATGAGCGACGGAACGCGATCTTGGACGACACACTCGAGCGCCATCTCGTCGGCAACCGCGAGATGCGTGATCGTGTCGCGCGTGTCCCAGCCCTCGGCGGGGGTCGGCTTGAACCAGTCGCGCGGATCGAGCGTCGACAGGAGGTCGTCCAGCACTTGCACTTCGTCGGCGAAGTCGTGCAAGACGACGCCGAGCTGCATGACCCGGATGTTAGGGTAGGTTTACTTCTTTCGGCAAGCGCACGAAGGCAGGCATGGCGAAAGCTGCAGCCAAGCAACGGCGAACCTCACCGGACGGAAAGTCGGCCCGCGGACGCAACCGGCGGGAAGCGATCATCACCGAGGCCGCGAAGCTCTTCCATCACAACGGCTTCCACGAAACCGGCATCGACGACATCGGCGCGGCCGTCGGAATCACCGGTCCCGGTGTGTACCGGCACTTCGAGAGCAAGCAAGATCTGCTGGCCGCGATCCTCGATCGAAGCATGACGCGGCACCAGGAGATCGTTGCCGAAGCACGAGAGTGCGGGCTCCCACCCAAGCAAGCCCTGGGCAAGCTCGTCGAGCTCTCCGCCGACGTGATCGCACACAACCGCGATGTGGCGGTGGTTGCGTTCCAGCAGGGTCGCAATCTCGCTCCCGATGAGCTCGCACGCTTCACGAAGATCCAGCGCGGACTGATCGCCGACTGGGTGCAGATGCTGCGAGCGGCACGTCCCGAGCTTGTCGAGGAAGACGCGCGAGTGGCTGTTCGTGCCGCGGGCGGTCTTCTGAATTCGGTCGCCTATTTCACGACGTCGATGTCTCCCAATCGGCTCGGGCAGATCCTCGCCGATATGGCGCTCGCGGCCTTGATGTCGCCGACGAACCGCCGCTGACGGTCGCCTACGCCGCGATCAAGCGCGCGACGAGGTCGCGGTGGTGGGTCGAGTCGCCGAAGAGCAGGTCGTTGACCTTCGCCCGCTTGAAGTACAGGTGCATGTCGTGCTCCCACGTGAAGCCGATTCCGCCGTGCACCTGGATCCCGTTAGCGGCCACACGGGTGTACGCGCTGCCGCAGTAGGCCTTGGCGATCGATGAGGCGAGCGGCAACTCGGGGTCTTCTTCCGAGGAGGCCCAGGCCGCGTAGTACATCGCGGAGCGCGCCATCTCGACGTCCACGAGCATGTCGGCGCACCGATGCTTCACCGCCTGGAACGAGCCGATGGGCCGTCCGAACTGCATGCGCACCTTGGCGTAGTCGACGGACATGTCGAGTACCTTCTGCGCGCCGCCCACGCACTCGGCCGCGAGAAGTGAAGCGGCCTTTTGTAGTCCGCGCTCGAGCGTCGCCCAGTCGCCGACGGCCGCGCCGGCCTTCACGCCGTCGAGTCGCAACTCGCACAGCCGTCGCGTCGTGTCCATCGTCGCGTGCTGCGTAATGGTCAATCCCGGCGATGCAGCGTCGACGACGAAGAGCCTCACTCCGTCGGGGGTTTGCCCGGCGACGATGATCGTGTCGGCGACGTGCGCGTCGGGCACGAACGCCTTGGTCCCCGTCAAGGTGTAGCCGTCGCCGTCCCGCATCGCGGTGAGCTCGATTCCTGCCTCGTCGAGCCGCCCGGCGGCTTCCGTGTATGCGACGGTGGCGAGACGATCACCGGCGGCGATATCGGCCAGGAGACTCCGGTCTGCCCCCGACTCGACGATCACCGGCGCGGCCAGACAGACACTCGCGAAGAACGGACCCGGGACGACGGCCCGTCCCATCTCTTCGAGCACGACGGCCAGGTCGACGTACGTCATGCCCTGACCACCGTGCTCTTCTGGAATAGCGATGCCCATCCATCCGAGCGCCGCCATCTTCTTGTAGAAATCGGGTTCGTGCGCCGTATCCGAGGCCATCTGGGAGCGGACGAACGTCGACGGGCACTCTTTCTCCAGGAACTCGCGCGCGTAGCGCTGCAGCGTTTCCTGGTCGTCGTTGAGGCCGAAGTCCATGGCTGCGGACGAATGTAATCGTCGGCTAACATTCTGGTCAACGCGAGACAGGGGAGCCCAACCGTGCCCGGAATCCTTTCCTACGGCGTCTACCTTCCGTATCACCGCCTGAAGCGCGAAGCCATCGGTGCCGCGCTCGGCGCGCCGTCCGGCAGGGGAACACGCAGCGTCGCGTCCTACGACGAGGACGCAACGACGATGGCCGTCGAGGCCGCGCGTAACGCGGTGCATGATGTGCGGCCGACCGCCCTGTACTTCGGGACGAGCTCACCCACGTATCTCGACAAGACGAATGCGACGGCAATCCACGCTGCCCTAGGTCTGGATAGTTCGGTCGCGGCGTTCGATATGGCCGGAGCCGTGCGGTCGGGCGCCGGCGCCCTGAAGGCGGCGCTGCAGGCGTCGTCGCCGACGCTGTGCCTGCGATCGGACGTCCGGACCGGCCTTCCCGGCGGCCCGGACGAGCGGGAGGGAGGCGACGGCGCGGTCGCGTTTTTGTGTGCCCCGTCCGGCGACTTCATCGTCGAAAGCCTCGGGGGTGCGTCTGCCACCGGCGAGTTCCTGGAGCGCTGGCGTCTGCCGGGCGACCGGCACTCGCGAGTGTGGGAGGAGCGCTTCGGAGAGCACGCGTATGTAGCGCTGGCCGATCAGGCGGTAGCCGAGGGGTTCAAGGCCGCCGGCGTTCTGCCGACCGAGGTGGACAGATTGATCGTTACCGGAACGCACCAACGCGCGGTGCGCACGATCGCACGGACCACCGGCGTCCGGACCGAAGCCGTCGTGGATGATCTGACATCGGTGGTGGGGTTCACCGGCGCGGCGCATTCGGCGTTGTTGCTGTCGAGTGTGCTCGACGTCGCAAACCCGGGCGAGACGATCTGCGTGATCCATGTAGCCGACGGTGTCGACGTGTTCTTCTTCCGCACGACGAACGCGATCGCCGGCTACAAGCGTGCAAACACCGTCGCCGATCAGATCGCTTCTACGCGCGACGACCTCGATTACCAGAAGTTCCTCACGTGGCGCGGGTTCCTGCGGCGCGAACCGCCACGCCGGCCCGATCCGCTGGCCCCCGAGGCGCCGCCGGCCTACCGATACGCGCCGTGGAAGTTCTCCTTCACCGGAAGCACGTGCGAGGCCTGCGGCATGCGACATCTTCCGCCGCAGGACGTATGCGCGGGGTGTCAGGCGGTCAGGCAAATGAAGCCGGAGCGCATGGCCGACGTGCCCGGGACGATCACGACGTTCACCATCGATCGTCTCGCGTTCAGCGAGAGCCCGCCGAAGATCGCCGTCGTCATCGACTTCGACGGCGGCGGTCGCTACCGGGCCGAGCTGACCGATGCGGATCCGGACACGGTTGCGATCGGGAATAGGGTCGAGATGACGTTCCGGAGGCTGTTCGAGTCCGGCGGGATCGTGAACTACCACTGGAAGGCGAGACCTATTCGAGGAGGGAACTGATGGGCTCCCATGGCATTCGCGACCGCGTGTGCATCGTCGGCATGGGCTGCACGCCCTTCCGCGAGCACTGGAACAAGGGTGTCGACCAGATGCTCGTCGACTCCGTGACCGATGCCGTCGCCGACGCCGGGATCAAGCTCAACGACGTCGATGCGTGGTGGCTGGGCACGATGGCGTCCGGAAACTCGGGCATCACGCTCGCCAAGCCCCTCAAGCTCGACTACAAGCCGGTCTCTCGCCTCGAGAACTTCTGCGCGACGGGCTCCGAAGCGTTCCGCAACGCCTGCTACGCGGTGGCGGCCGGTGCCTACGACCTCGTCGCGGCCGTCGGTGTCGAGAAGCTGAAGGACAACGGGTTCTCCGGCCTGGCCGGCGGCGGCATCGGCGGCGACGGGACGGCGACGCAGATCACGGCGCCGGCGATCTTCTCGATGCTCGGCCCGGCGTATGCCAAGAAGTACGGCGTCGACGCCGACGAGTTCAAGGACGTCCTTACCCGTATCGCGTGGAAGAACCACCGAAACGGCGCGCTCAACCCGCGCGCGCAGTTCCAGAAGGAAGTGCAGAAGGAGGCCATCAAGGCATCCCCGCTCGTGGCCGGACAGCTCGGGATCTTCGACTGCTCGGGCGTCTCGGACGGCTCGGCGGCGGCGATCATCTGCCGGGCCGAGGACGCTCACAAGTACACAGACAACCCGCTGTACGTGAAAGCGCTGTCGTTCGTCGCGGGTCCGGCCATCCAGCAGATGGATCCCGAGTGGGACTACACGTCGATCGAAGAGGTGCTGCGGTCTGCAACGGACGCCTACGCGCAGGCCGGCATCAGCGACCCGCGCATGGAGCTCGCGATGGCCGAGGTGCACGACTGCTTCACGGTCACCGAGCTCGTCCTGATGGAGGACATGGGCTTTGCCGAGCGCGGCATGGCGTGGAAGGAGGTGCTGGCCGGGACGTTCGACCTGGACGGCGAGCTTCCCGTCAACCCGGACGGCGGCCTCAAGTCGTTCGGCCATCCGATCGGCGCGTCGGGCCTGCGCATGCTCTTCGAGTGCTGGCTGCAACTGCGCGGTCTGGCCGGTGAGCGCCAGATCTCCTCGGTCGAAGCCGGACGCAAGCTCGGCCTGACGCAGAACCTCGGCGGCGGGCCGGGTGAGTGCGTGTCGTTCGTGTCCGTCGTGGGGACAGAGCCTTCCGCGTGAGCGATCTCGTTCTGTACGAGGTCGAAGACGCCGTCGCGACGATCACGCTCAACCGTCCCGACAAGCTCAACGCCATCAACTGGGAGATGGTCGAAGGCCTCGACGAAGCGTTCACCAGCGCAGCCGACGACGACGCCGTGAAGGCCGTCGTCCTGGCGGCGGCGGGCGAGAAGGCCTTCAGCGTTGGGGACGACCTGCAGCAGGCGTGGTCGGGCGATCGTTTCCATGAGCTCATGAAGCGCTTCAAGGAGCAGCCGGAAGAGCCCGAGTTCCCACGGCAGTTCGAGTTTCCGAAACCGGTCGTCGTCGCAATCCACGGGTATTGCTTCGCCGGTGCACTCGAGCTGATTTTGTGGTGCGACGTGCTCATTGCGTCCGACGACGCACAGTTCGCGACCCAGTTCGTCCAGTACGGGCTCACGGCGGGCGCCGTGACCTTCTACCGGCTGCCGAGGCTGATCGGGCACAGCAACGCGTCCTACATGCTGCTGTCGGGTGAGCGCGTGGGGGCCACCGACGCATTGCGCATGGGGCTGGTGACGAAGGTCGTCCCGCGGGCCGAGCTGCTCGGTGAGGCGAAGCGGATCGCAGGAGTGATCGCATCACATCCCTCCGACGACGCGATTCGCGGCACCCGTGAAGGTCTTCGCGTCAGTCTGCGCGCCACGAAGGACGGTCAGCGAGACATCACGATCTTCTCGAACCGGTTGCTGGCATCCTTGTTCGAGCGGATCGGCGCGCTGTCGAGCTGAGCGCGGGGAGCAGCCGAGGTGCAATGAGTACAAGCGTGCGTCGCTTATGCGGCGTCTTGCTCGCAATGTCGTTGACGCTGTCCGCGTGCGGCTCGACGTCTCGCGATGAAGCTCGCGAAGCGACTTCCGAACGAGGTCCCGCCGCATCGGAGGCTGCCGAGGACGCGGCGCGCGGCGAGTCGCGTGGTCGGCGAGGTTCCGGACCGAATGGTTCGGCCGGAGATTCGGACCCCTCCGGCGGGACGGTCGGCGACGCGCAACGAGTCTCGACTGCTCGCGGTGGGAAGATCCGGATCGGCGTGCACGTGTCACAGAACGCCAACGCCGCGAATCAGTTCGGCGTCGCGCGGCTTCCTGTGACCGGGCCGGGTGAGATCGCAGCCATCGTTGGATGGATCAACGCTCACGGGGGAATCGGCGGGCGAAGAGTCGAGCATTTCGTCCACGTCACCGACCCTCTGGACGGTACGTTCGACGCGCAGGCCCAAGCCGCCTGCGAGGACCTCGCCCAGGACAAGAAGGTCTTTGCCGTCGTCAGCCGTTCGCTCACGCCTTCGAACGTGCTTCCTGCCTGCCTCGCCCAGCACAAGGTTCCTTTGGTCTGGGAGCTGCACAAGGTCCTCACTCGCGGCACGACGGCGAAGTACCGGCCGTTCCTGTACCGACCCTCGCTTGCCGACGGCGACCGACTGGCCTTCATCGTCGAGGGGCTTGCGCGGTCCGGCTTCTACGGACGGTCGGCTCGCGTCGCGATCGTCCGCTACGACACCGCGGAGCACGAGTTCGTCTCCAAGCGCATCTTCCGTCCGGCGCTGAAGAAGATCGGAGTATCCGTCGTGGACGAAGCGGCGGTCAGCGAAGCGCGAGGGGCGTCGGATGCCGGCTCCGTGTCGGCGCAATCGTCCAATGCCGTCCTGCGCTTCCAGTCGTCGGGCGTCACGCATGTGCTCTTCGTTCCGACCGGTGCCGCGCTGCCGTTGCTGTTCATGGCGGCCGCCGAGGGGCAGGGCTTCCGTCCCGCCTACGGGCTGAGCACGCTCGATCCGCCCGGGTTCCTCGCTGCCAATCACGGCGCATCGCAGCTCGCAAAGGCCGCCGTCGTCGGTTGGCAGCCGGCGATCGATACGGAGGCGCAGTACGACCCGCGTCCGAACACCGGTGCGAGCAAGCTGTGTCACGACATCATTCGCGGAGCCGGCTTCGATGGTGCGCAGGCTCGGTTCGCCGAACCGTACTGCGATGGGCTGTTCTTCCTGAAGCGGGCACTCGAACGCACGGGACGAATCAGCGCGGATGCGCTGAGGATCGGCGTCGAATCCATCAGGGGCTCGTTCGACTCTCCGTGGGCGTTCGGGAGCCGTTTCGGACCGGGCCGCTACGACGGCACGGCCGAGGTCCGGAACATGAAGTACAACGCCGCGTGCAGTTGCTTCAACTACGCGGGTGAGCCCTACGACGTGCGCTAGTCGATGGCAGCTTCCTCAAGCGAGCTGCCCGGGGGCGCCGTCAGCAGCGTCGTCCGCGTCGGCAACACGGTGCGGAGGCGCATGGCTGAGCGTGCCGACTACGTCCACCGCCTGCTCGCGCACTTCGAAGCACATCGCTGGACGGCCGCGCCGCGGTTTCTCGGCGTCGACGACGAGGGCCGCGAGGTCCTGAGCTATCTCGAAGGGCACGTCGCGTGGGAGGAGGAGCAACCGGACGGCGTCGGCTCCGACGAGTGCCTCCAGGTCGTCGGACGTCTCGTCCGTGAGTTTCACGACCTGACGGCCGGAGCGAGTCTCGCCGAGGGCGCCGAGGTCGTCTGCCACAACGATCTCGCCCCGCGGAACACCGTGTACCGATCGGCTGGCGACCTATTGAGGCCCGTCGCGTTCATCGACTGGGACAGCGCAGCGCCGGGCAAGCGCATCCACGATGTCGCCCATGCGTGCTGGCAGTACGTCGGACTCGGCCCCCGGTACGCCGACGTTGCCGACGCCGCCCGCCGTGTGCGCCTGCTGTGCGATGCGTACGGTTTGGACGACCGGCGGGACGTCGTCGAGACGATCCTCTGGTGGCAGGACCGCTGCTGGCGCGGTATCGACGCAAAAGCCGATGCCGGCGACGAAGCGATGTCTTACCTCCGCGCGCGCGGCGCAGTGTCGGACGTTCGCGCGTGCTACGACTGGGTCGCCGAGCACCGGACGGTGTTCGAAGCGGCGATGAAATAGCCTCTGTCAGAACTTCCGTCCGGCAGAGTGGCCGCTGCGGTAGATGACGCGTATGCGCGATCCAGTGATCGGAGCTCGGATCTTCTTCTGGGTGGCCATGGGGATCTGGGGCGGACTCGAGGTTCGCACATCGATCGTGCGTGCCGGCTCCGATACGGGCGAGGATGCCGGAAGTCAGCGATGGTCGCTCGGTGCCACGCTCGCCGGCCTGCTCGGAGTGCTCATCATCGACGCGGCGATGTCGGAGCTCCTCGTCGCTGAGGAGAAGCAGACGCCGTTTCTCGTAGCGGGTGGACTGGTCGTCCTCGGCGGGGTTGCGCTGCGCATCTGGTCCATCCGCACGCTCGGACGCTTCTTCACCTATCGGGTCATGACGACGGAGGATCAACGCGTCGTCAGCGGCGGACCGTACCGCTTCGTGCGCCATCCGTCTTATACGGCCCTGCTCGTCTCGTGTATCGGCGCCGGTATCTCGACGGCGAACCCGTTCGCTCTTATCGTCGCGATCGTCGTCCCGTCATCGGCCTGTCGAAACGGATCCGCGTCGAGGAGGCGGTGCTCCTCCATGCGCTCGGCGACGAGTACCAGGCGTTCTGCGCGTCGCGCAAGCGGCTCGCTCCATGGCTCTGGTGAGGCTTGAACGGCCGACCGATCCGTTCGGGTCGGGTGTGACACGATGGTGTCGTGCTCGCTGCATCGCAACGCGCACTTGCGGTGGTCGGAGCGGCCATCGTCCTCGCTGTAGCGCCGAGCGTCCTCGCGCAATCGGACCGGCCGAGTGTGCTGCTGGCCGAGGTGAGCGGCGTCATCACGCCGGTGATCGCGGACCATTTGCGCGAGGCGGTCGAGCTCGGCGAGCGTGATCACGACGCCGTCCTCGTCACGCTGGATACCCCCGGCGGTCTCGAGACGTCGATGCGTGAGATCGTTCAATCGTTTCTCAATGCCCGCGTTCCCGTGATCGTGTGGGTCACACCGGCCGGCGCCCAGGCCGCTTCGGCGGGCGCAGTAATCGCGCTGGCCGCACACGTGGCGGCCATGAGCCCGGGCACCAGCATCGGCGCTGCGACGCCGGTCGCCCTGCAGGGCGGCGAAGTCGGGGACAAAGTCATCAACAACGCGGCGGCCTATGTCGCGGCCATCGCCGAGGAACGCGGACGGGACCGCGAGTTCGCGCGCGACATAGTCACTGAGGGCAGATCGGAACCCGCATCGCGCGCACTTCGTATCGGCGCCGTGGATCTGCTCGTCGCCGACCGGCAGAGCTTGCTCGATCAGCTTGATGAGCGAGAAGTGTCGCTCATCGACGGTGACAAGGTCGTCCTGCGCACCGACGGCGCGAACGTCGTCGGTTACGATCTCGGTTTCGTCAAGGGCGTCCGGCAGCGCCTTGCCGACCCCAACCTCGCTTTCCTATTCATGTCTCTGGGGACGCTGGCGATTGTGTACGAGCTGTCGAATCCCGGGATCGGATTCGGCGGGATCGTCGGGGTCATACTCGTCGTGCTCGGTTTCTTCGCGCTTTCAGTCTTGCCGGTGAACTTTGTCGGCATTGCCCTGCTGATCCTCGCGGCCGCCCTGTTCATCGCCGAGCTGTTCGTCCCCGGCGTGGGCGTGCTCGCCGGCGGCGGCGCGGTCTCGCTCGTGCTCTCCGGATTGTTCCTGGTTCGCGGGCCGGTTTCCGTCGACCTGTTCGTCATCTTGCCCACGGCCGCCGTGTTGATGGGTGCGGTCATCGTGGCAGGCCGGCTTGTGTGGAAGGCGCGTAGGGCGCACTCGGCGACCGGAGCGGGTCAGCTCGAAGGGCGCGTCGCCGAGGTCAGGCACGCCGACGGCACACGTGCCCGAGTGTTCCTCGAGGGCGCGTGGTGGACCGTAAAGGGTGAGAGCTCCCTGCACGAGGGAGAGCGTGTACGAGTGAAAGCCATCGACGGTCTCGAGCTCCTAGTCGACAGAGAGGATGAGGGCGGATGAGCGAGGCAACGGTATGGGGGATCGTCGCAGCGGCGGTCGTCCTGCTGATCATCTTCCTGTCCGCTGTGCGCATCGTCCAGGAATACGAGCGTGGGGTGATCTTCCGGCTCGGCCGCATTACCGGCGCCAAGGGGCCCGGTTTGTTCTTCATCATCCCGCTTGTCGATCGAATGGTGAAGGTGAACCTCCAGACGATCACTATGGACATCCCGCCGCAGGAGGCGATTACCAAAGACAACGTAACCGTGCGCGTCAACGCGGTGACCTACTTCAACGTCGTCGATCCGGTGAAGGCCACCGTCAACATTCAGGACTATCTGTTCGGAACCTCTCAGGTCGCGCAGACGACGCTTCGGTCGATCATCGGCCAGATAGACCTCGACGATCTCCTCATCTCGAGGGAAGATGTCAACCAGCGCCTCCAACAGATCATCGACGACCTGACAAACCCCTGGGGAGTGAAGGTGACGCTCGTGGAGGTCAAGGACGTCGAGTTGCCCGAGACGATGCGGCGGGCCATGGCCCGCCAGGCCGAAGCAGAGCGCGAGCGCCGCGCCAAGGTGATACACGCGCAGGGGGAGTTCGAGGCGGCCGAGACTTTGGGACAAGCGGCGGACATCTTTGCGACGCGTCCTTCGGCCATGCAGTTGCGCATCCTCTCGACGATGGCCGAAGTGTCGGCCGAGAGGAACTCGACTCTCATCTTCCCGCTGCCGATGGAGTTCCTGCGGCTGGCCGAATCGCTCGAACGGACTCTCCAGCGAGGAGAGGCGTCCGGGTGAGTGCACAGAGAAAGTGGAACTTCGCGGCGTACCGCTCGTAGGCCTTCGGAAGCCAGACGAGGTTCACGGCCCGCCGGCGCAGCTGCAGGATGCGGCGGATACGCACGTTACCCGAGGTCTTCGGGCAGCTCCGTGTGCTTGGACCCGGTGAAGCTCGGCTCGCTTTTTTGCAGCAGCGCCATCACGCCGGCCATGGCGTCCGGCTGCTGGCCGAGCCAGAAGATGATCTTCGTCTCGAGCGCGAACGCTTTCTGCCGGTCGGTCTCGAGCATGAACTTGTAGACGAGCTGCTTTGTCAGGCCGGCGGCTGCCGGCGCGGCGTACGTCGCGATCTCGCGGGCCAGCTCCAGCGCCGTGCGCAACACGTCGTCCTTCGGGACGGCCTTTAAAGCAAGCCCGAGCTCGGCGGCTTCGGCCCCCGTGAAGAACCGGCCGGTCAGGAACAGCTCGAGTGCCTTTTGCGTCCCGATGAGCCGGGGCAGGAGCCACGTGGCGTTCGCGTCGGGCACGACGCCGATGCGCGCGAAGGGCAGCCGCAGCTTCGCATCCTCAGCGACGATCACGATGTCCATGAGCAGGGCGACGTTGAGCGCGGCGCCTATGGCGGCCCCGTTCACGGCGGCGATCACCGGGGTCCGCATCTTCCAAAAGGCCGAACGATCGGGAATCGTGTCGGCCGTCAGGCCCATCTCGCCTTCGTGCGTGGCTTCGGCTCCCGACAGCGCCGCGCCGCCGTCGCTGAGGTCCAGACCCGAGCTGAACGCCTTACCCGCTCCGGTCACGACGATCACGCGAACGCTCTCGTTGCGCTCGAGCTCCCACATCGCCTCGTGGAACTCCGTGTCGAGCGCGGTGTTGAACGCGTTGAGCGCTTCGGGGCGATTGAGTGTCAGTGTCGCGATACCATCGGCGATATCGATCAGCACCGTCTCGTAGGTCTTGGTTGCCATGTCGACCCCCGGCCCTAAATTGTTATCCGCAGTTTACAATTCGAGCTCGGCGGCCCGCCGGGAGGCCCTCTCACTTCTGCTGGCAACGGTCGTCGCCGCCGTTGCCGTCACCGGCGTCGTCGTCCGAAACGACGATCAGGCGGTTGCGCGATCAGCCGTGGCCGCGGCCGATGCCGTCGGCGCGCGCGCGACTCCCGGAATGACGGCGAGCTCGGGACCGGGCGC
>DASQWC010000047.1:0-28939 GCA_035640475.1 Actinomycetota bacterium
GTACGCGGTCCCCTGCTATCCGGCGTGGAGCGGCAACAACGGCGGCGCAACCAGCCGCGGTGTGACGGCCAAGGAGATCGTCGTCGTCGAACGCCGATTCCCCGACAGCGCCAACCAGCAGGCCGTCGACGCAGTCGTCCAGCAGGCCGGTTTCGCGTCACAGGACGAGCGGGAGGCCACACGAGAGGAGTTCATCAAGTACTTCAACAAGACGTTCGAGCTGTGGGGCCGCCAGGTCAAGATCATCGTGTACGAGTCGGAGTACGGCGACAGCACAGAGGAGGCACTGAGCAAAGGCAAGGAGGGAGCCTGCGCCGACGCGGACTCGATCTTGGCGAAGTACAAGCCGTTCGTAATCGTGGGCACCCCCGGAGGGGGAACGTCGCCCTTCGCCGAGTGCGCAGCCGAGCGCAAGATGATGAGCCTCAACGCCGGGGCGTACTACCCCGAACGTTGGTACCGGAAGTACCACCCCTATCTGTGGAACGGCACCATGGAGTGCGAGCGCATCGCGCATCAGTTCGCCGAGTACCTCGGCAAACGGCTGGCGAACCGGCCTGCGAAGTGGGCGAAGCGGCTCGAGAAGAACAAGCCGCGCGTGTTCGGGACCTGGGTTCCGAACAACGATCAGTACCAATACTGCGTCCGGATCTCGGAGAAGGACCTCAAGGAGAAATACGGCGTCAACCCGGAGGACGGGAGCAGATACAACTATCCACTCGACATTCAGCGGTGGCCCGATGAGGCGGCGCGCGCCGTCGTTCAGTTCCACGCCGACGGCGTGACGACGGTCGTTCTCGCCTCGGATCCCATCTCACCGATCTTCCTGACGCAGTCGGCGCGAGGGCAGGAGTACTTCCCGGAGTGGATCACCAACGGCGCCGGTCTCACGGACGTCGATCAGTTCGCGCGGCTGTGGGACCAAGAAGAGGTGCAGTGGAGCCTGTTCGGCATGAGCCAGCTCGGCGACGTCTTCCGCATCTTGAGCAACGAAGGCGAGGGGTCGAAGACGTACAAGAAGGCCACAGGAACCGACATTCCGCCGGGTGCCCAAGTGGAGTACGCGGCTACGCTCGGCCTGTTCAATGTGCTTCAAGCAGCCGGACCGATCCTCACACCGCAGAACGTAGCGGCCGCCATCTGGCGCCTGCCTCCGGGCGGCGCCCCGCACTTCGAGGGCGGGCTCGTCTACTACGGCACGGCACCCGACGGTAGTTCCGGTCACGACCACGGGGGCGTCGACGATCACAAGGAGATCTACTACCTGTGCACCGCCTTCGCCGGGAACACCGGCGGAGCCAGCCGCTGTGCCGAGCCGAAAGCGCCGGACGGCCAGGGAGGGATGTACATGGCGACGTACGGCGGCAAGCGGTTCACGAACAACACGTGGCCTCGCGGGGACCCGCCGGTCTTCCCCGAATACCCCTAGCTACGCGGCTTCCCTGATGAACTCCTCGATGAAGTCCTTGACGCGCGTGCTCCGGACCGAGTCGGTGCGCGCCGGTGTGCTGATGGGGGCGGCCGCGCCGAAGTCGTAGAACTCCCACGCGGCGCGCATCTCGAACGCATTCACGCGGTCCTTCTGCTGTCTGAGCACGAACAAGATCCTTCGGACGACGCCGTCGGAATCGAGCCACACCTCGCCCGGGAAGACGTCCTCTTTCACGCCGAGCGATTCGAAGACTCGCAACAGACCTTCACGGCGGTCCTCGTCGTCCATCTCTCGCGCGACCGCGTCCTGCGAGAACCTGGCCTTGTAGTGCGTCGCCCGCTCTCCGGCGGCTTTCTCGACGCCCACACGCTCGATGCTCCCCGTGAGCACGCCGCCGAGGATCTCGACGGCCAGCGCCGGCGAGATCAGCCCGGCCCCCACGGCGCGGCGGCGATCGAGGTCGTCCACGTCGACGCTCGGCTCTCGTTTGAAGTCGAAGTACGTCCAGTGCTGCTTGCCCCCCGCGGCGCGCGAGGATTCGCTGCGCGGAAGGTACGCAACCAGGTCGTCGAACACAACGATGGGCCGGGCCTTCGTCGTCCCGACGAGCTCGGCGTCGTGGCGCCGGAAGTCGACCACGCCTTCCAGGCGCGCGATGACCGGTTTGGGCGTCTCGCGAATGTTCGTCTCGATCACCTTGAGATCGACGGCGGCGCGGACCTCGGCCGTCGCCTCACGCCGAGCCGTCGCGTATGCGTCTCGCATCGCGTCGCCCCAGTCCTGTCGCGGGCCGAGGCTGCACGAGGGGACGAGCAGACACAACGTCGTGAACCCGAGGACGGCTTTCCTCATCTTCGCGCGCGCGTCTTGCGGCGGCGAGGCCGGTCACCCATCCCGCCGACGAGCTCCTTGTACCCGCTCGTGCCGAGATACGACTCGATGACGGCGTGGTCGCGCAGCACGGCCGCCGGAGGACCTTCCGCGATCACACGGCCGAGATCCATCGCGATCATTCGGTCGGCAAGGGAGCTCACGAGCGGCACATTGTGCTCGACGACGACGAGGCTGCCGTCCATGAATTCGCGCACGCGGCGCAGCAGCGGACCGAGCGCCTCCGTTTCCTTTTGCGCAATGCCGGACGACGGCTCGTCCAGCAGGAGCACCGACGGTCGGTGCGCAAGGATCGTCGCGATCTCGACGATCCGCCGGGAGCCGGTCGACAGCTCGGAGACGAACTTGTCGCGGAAGGCACCGAGGCCGAGGAGCTCGATGAGCTCCTCGGCTCGTTTGCGCACGTCGCGTTCGGCCTCCCCGACCACGGGGAGGCCGAGCATCGCGCGAACGGGCGACCGGTCGGTGATGGAACGTTCGAAGGCGACGGCGATCGTCTCGGCGACGGTCAGCGACGACCAGAGCCTCGCGTCCTGGAACGAGCGGCCGAGGCCCGCGCGGGTGCGCGCGTTGGCCGGCAGCACGGTGATGTCGCGGCCGAGAAGCGTGACGCGCCCGGAGTTCAGCGGCTGGAAGCCCGTGATCAGATCGAAGAGCGTCGTCTTCCCCGCGCCGTTCGGGCCGATGATGCCGAGGATCTCGCCCGAGCGCAGCTCCAGGTCGACATCGTCGACGGCAACGATCCCGCCGAATTGCTTGGTGAGTCCCTCTACTTCCAGGACGACGTCTGCGGACTTCGGCATCGGAGGCGCCGACGTGCGCGGTCGAGAGACGGCGCCGTCGCCGGACATCGCCGAGGCGCCGCGCAGGAAGACGGCGCGGAGCACGTCGGGACGATCGAGCAGATCGCGCGTCTTGCCCGTGAAGCGCACCTCGCCCTTCTCGAGAAACACCGCCCGCTGCGCCAGCTTCAGCGCGACGTTCACCGACTGCTCGACGAGCACGATCGTCGTTCCTTGGTCGTGAATGGCCCGGACGATGTCGAGCAGCTTCTGCACGACCGTCGGCGATAGTCCGAGAGTGAGCTCGTCGATCAAAAGCAGCTTCGGACGTGCGATGAACGCTTGCGCGAGCGACAGCATCTGCTGCTCGCCGCCGGAGAGGTCGCCGGCGGCGGTCTTCCAGCGCTCGCGCAGCACCGGGAACGTCTCGAGGACGCGTTCCGTCGACTCCTTGAGGTGTTCCGCATCCCCGCGGAACATCCAGCCGGCGACGCGAATGTTTTCCTCGACCGTCAGCGTCGGGAAGACCGCGCGGCCCCCGGGGATCTGGGCGATGCCGGAGTGCGCAACTTGCACGGGATCGACGTTGGTGATCGATCGGCCGTCGAACAGAATCGCGCCGGCCGTCGACTGCACCAGGCCCGAGATCGCTTTGAGGAGTGTCGACTTGCCGGCGCCGTTCGTCCCGAGGAGTGCGACGATCTCGCCGTCGTCGACGTCGATGTTGACGCCGAACAGGACCTGGACACCGTCGTAGGCGACATCCAGGTCGCGAACGATCAGGAGCTTCTCGTGCCCCTCGTCGCGGCTCCGGCGCATCTCGGCCTGCGTGCGCTGCGAGAGCCGCACGCGCTTGATGTCCTCGTCGATCGTCCAGCCTGATGACGCGAGCAGGAACGACCCGATCAAGTAAACGGGGACGAGACAAAGCAGCCCCGCCCGCAGACCGATCGTGTCGCCGGCGGCGAACACGAGCGGGATGACCGGGACGCCGAGAAGGATCCACGGGTTGCCGGCGGCGAAGCCGAGTGTGCGCATGTTGGACGGCACGACGAGCGAGAAGATCGACAACAAGCCCGGGAGCAGCGTCGCGAAGACGAGCGAGAACAGCATGTGTCCCGCGATCGCGACGGCCAGGTTCGGCGACAGCGCCATCGTCACG
The DNA here is from genome assembly GCA_035640475.1 of Actinomycetota bacterium. Lineage (GTDB taxonomy): Bacteria > Actinomycetota > JAICYB01 > JAICYB01 > JAICYB01 > DASQWC01. The sequence goes on from DASQWC010000047.1 coordinate 4,268, forward strand.
ATGCCGGCGGCGACGATCAACGCCGCGATGCCGAGCATGCGCATGGCGCGGCCGGGATTGTCGTTCACGAATCGCTGCAGGAAGATCGCGCCGAGGATCACACCGACGATCTGCAGCGGCTCCACCGACGCGAAGATGATGCCGCGGCCGACTTCCTTCACGTTGTACACGTCGGCGTAGAACAGGCTGATGAAGCCGAGCAGGCCGATGATCGAGGCGGCGAGGAACGGAAGCGAGTAGTAGATGCGCCGCGCGGACCGGCCCGCGAAGAGCACACGAAACGTCTCGGCAAAGCCGGGCGGGCGGTCTTCGATCTCCGCCGTCGTCATGTCGGCACCCGCTTCGAGGCGCTCCTGGACGCCGCGCTTCGGCTCGCGCAGGCGCAGGCCGAGCAGCAAGAAGATGAACGTCGGGATCGCCAGCACGACGAACGGCGTCCGCCACGCGAACCGCGACGCGAGCAAACCGGCCGCAAGGGGGCCGATGATCTGGCCGACCGAGTTCGCCATGCCGTGCACGTAGAAGGCGCGCGTGCGCGTCGTGCTCGGGTAGTAGTCGGAGATCAGGCTGCGGTGGATCGCGCTCGAGAAGAGCTTGCCGATCGACGAGCCGATCCGCGCCACGACGAGGATCGGGACGCTCCACGCAAGCCCGGTCAGCATCGTGAAGGTCCCCCACACGCCGGCCCCGCCGACCGCCATGCGCACGCGATTGCGCCGATCGGCCAGGTACGCGACGGGAAGCTCGAGCAGCAGCGCGAGCGGGACGGCGGCGGCGGTGATGAGGCCGAGCGTCGTGAGGCTGATGCCGAACCAGTCGCGGATGTTCGGAAGAAGCACGTTCATAGCCGTCCTGTCGAGCTCGTCGACGGCGTTGAGCCCGAACAGCACGACCAGCGGGAACAGCGGTGCCTTTCCCGTGATGCGCCGCGGGTCCAGACGCCGCCGCGCGCGTTGAGTCGTCCGGGCCACGGCTAGCTCTTCGCTCCGACCGGCTTGCGGGCGCCCAGACGCTTCTCGTCGGCCGACAGCACCTGCGCGAGATCGACATCCTGGTCGGCCTGCTCGACGCGGATATCGGCGAGCAGGCTCGGCACGACGAGCCCGCGCCGTCGCGCGACGACGCGGAGCAGGCCGTCCCGCAGCCCGTACACGACGCCGCCGAGCCCTTCGGGAAGGAACATCAGCAGCACGAGGATCCCGGCCCCCGACGCGAGAAGCGCCCACCCGCCGGACAGGAAGAACTCCGCGCTTCGCACGTAGGCCGCGCCGAGGATCGCTCCCGGCAGCGATCCGAGGCCGCCGATCACGACCATCGAGAAGAGCCGGACACTCACCTCGGGATCGAACGAGCCGGTGAAGATGCCGTTTTGGTGCAAGGCATAGACGGCGCCGGCGAACCCGGCCAGCGCGCCGGAGATCATGAACGCGACGAGCTTCACCTTCGTCGAGTCGATGCTGACGCTCTCGGCCGCCAGCTGATTGTCGCGGACGGCGATGAGCGCCCGGCCCGTTCTCGAATGGCGAAGGTTGCGTGCGAACAACAGCGCCACCGCCAGGGAGCCGAGCGAGAAGTAGTAGATCTTCCAGCTGGCGTCGAGCGGGATCCGATCCCACAAGAACGGACGCTGGATGTTGCCTTCGATGAACCACGGGAAGAAGCGGTCTTCGAGAAAGTAGCTTCCGGCCGTCACGGCGAACGCAAGCGTGGTCACCGCCAGAAACGGCCCGCGGATTCGCAGCGCCGGAAGCCCGATGACGAGCGCGACGACCGCCGACAAGGCGATGCCGACGAGCATGGCGCCGAAGAAGTCCCATCCGTGCCGTCCGTAGAGAACCGCCGTGGCCGCCGCGCCGAAGCCCACGAGTGCGAACTGTCCGAGTGAGATGTGTCCGGCCCAGCCGGTGAGGATCACGAGCGACACGGCGACGATCGCGTAGATGTAGATGAGACTCGTCACTTCCTCCTGACCCGTGGCCGCCCACAGCGGGAAGGTCAGGACGAACCCAGCGATCAGCGCGCGAATCCCCCAGATACCGGCGCGCACTTCGGGAAGGCCGCGCAGCTCCGCGGGAATCGGCCGCACCTCGCGGATCGCCCGCCACGTCGACATGCCGACCTCGGCCGCGCGCGAGAAGAACCCGCGTTGCAGCAACAACGCACCGAGGATGATGACGACGAGGAAAGCGTCGGAGATCACCGTGTTCGAGTAGGTCCATGCGAGCGAGTTCTCGAACACGCCGAGGGCCAGCGCCGCGAGCACGGTGCGCGGGATGCTCTCCATCTTTCCCAGCACGGCAGCGGCGAGCGTTCGCAAGAGCAACGAGTTGCCGCCGCCCGTCACCGATGCGAACGAGGAGAACCCGACGACGGGCACGCGAAGCAGTGCCGCGGCGGCGGACAGGAATGCGGCGAGCGACCAGACGACGAGATGCAAGTAGTGCACGGGAACGCCGAGCAGGTTGGCCCGGTCGCCGTTCTCGGCCGCCGCACGGATCGCGACGCCGTAGTCGGTGAACCGAAGGAACGCCGCGAGACCGATCATGACGACCGGTGCGGCGATCATCGCGAGCGCGTGGTCGCCGCGGAACAGCACCGGATAGATGCTGAAGTGCACGTCGAACGGCGTGACAAAGGTCCGGCCCGAGGGCTGTCCCTGGAAGAGGAACGAGATGATGATCGATCCTCCGGCGAGGACTTGCGCAACGCCGATCGTGGCCACGGCGAGGATCAGGCGCGGCGCGTTGCGGAACCGCCTGATGATGAAGATGTAGATGAGCGCACCGAGCATCGTCGAACCGACCAGGCCGAGCACGACAGAGACGTAGTAGTTCCACTCGAACTGGATGACGAGCTGGATGGCGACGACGGCCGCGATCCCGCCGAGCTCGGCCTGCGCGAAGTTCACGACGCGGTTCGCCCTGAAGATCAAGACGAGGCCCACGGCAGTCAAGGCATACAGCGACCCGAACACAGCTCCGAGGACGATGATCCCGACGGGCAGGCGACGATCGAGCGTGTTGTCGAGCAGATACCAGAGGCCGACGGCCGCGGCGCCGAGCGCGGCACGGCGGAGCCACTCTGGCCGCTGCCCCCACAAGACGTCCGCACTCGTGCGGACGCGCTCAGCCGCTCGTGCCAGGGGTCCCCTCCCAGGTTCCCCGCGTCTCTTGATTACCGAGTCAAGAGTCTATGTTGGCCGTCCTGCGGAGGGCGAGCCGGGCGTCGTCGACGACTCGGCGGACGACCTCGGCGGCCGGAAGCAGCTCGTGGATCAGCCCGGCCCCCTGTCCACACGGCATCGAGCCGAGGTCGGTATCGCCGTCCCGCCTCGCCAGGACGTACACCTTCGCGGAGTGGCGGAACTGCTTCGGGAAGGGCAGGATCTCGTCCCGGCGGTCCTCCCACTCGGCCGTCCATTTGTTGCGTATCGTTCGCAGCGGCTTGCCGGAGTACGCGCGGGTGATGACGGTCGAATCTTCATCGGCATCGATGATCTTGTTCTTGTAGTTGATGTGCGCGTGCGCTTCGTGCGTCGCGACGAAGCGCGTGCCCATCCACACGCCCTGCGCGCCCATCGCAATCGCAGCCGCGAGTCCGGCACCGCTCGTAATTCCTCCCGCGGCAACGACCGGCGTCGGATCAACGGCCTGGATGACGGCGGGCACGAGTGCCGCCGTCGCGACTCGCCCGGTATGCCCGCCGCCCTCGGTCCCCTGCGCGACGACGATGTCCGCGCCGGCGTCGGCAACCTTGCGTGCGGCGCGCGACGTGCCGACGAGCGACATGACCACGACGCCACGGTCGTGCAGATGCGACACCCACGGGCCGGGATTGCCCAGACCGGATGCGAACACCGGCGGGCATTCCTCGAGGACGATCTGCATGAGCTCCTCGGGCGTTACAGCGCGTCCCTCGACGAACGCGAACTCACCGCCCACATCAGCCTCGAGCTCGGCCGCGTCCACTTCCGGCCGCTCGGACGGCGGGCGCGGCAGCAGCACGTCTCCGGTGGTTTGGATCGGCAGCAAGAGATCGACGCCGAACGGCTTGTCGGTGAGCCCGCGGGTCTTCCGGATCTCGAGCCGCAGCCGCTCCGGCGTGAACCCGGCGCCGCCGACGACCCCGAGACCGCCGGCATTCGAGACGGCGGCGGCGAGCTCGGCGCGCGCGACGAAGCCCATGCCGGCCGAGATCACCGGGTAGTCGATGCCGAGCAGATCGCAGATCTTCGTGCGGAGCGGATCGGCACTCATTGCAGTTCGTCGAGGAACGACAACAGCGCCTCGTTGAACGCTTCGGGTCGCTGCATGTTTGCGGCGTGCGCGCCGCCCTCGACGAGGACGAGCCGGGCGCCCGAAATCTTCTTGGCCATGTACTCGCTCGAGCCGATGAACTGCTCGTCCTCACTGCCGACGATCACGAGGGTCGGAACGGCAATGTCGGTGATCGCATCCATGACCCTCGAGTCCTGCTGGGCGAGCATGCCGCGCGCGGCGTGTGCCAGCGCCTGGGCGGACCTGTGCTTCGCGCTTGAAACCTCGAGGCTGGCGCGTTGCAAAAGATCGAGACCACGTTTCTCCATGCCGCCGGCGAAACGCTCCGCCATCTCGTTCCATTTCCCGCGAGCTTCCGGGTCGCGGTAGCCGGGCCCGGAGCCGAAGAGCACGAGCGCACGCACCATGTCCGGATGCTCGAGATAAAAGCGAAGCGAGCCGAAGCCGCCGAGTGAGTGCCCGACAAGGACGGCGCTGCTCTCGCTGAGGTGTTTCAGGAGCGCGAGCATGTCGCCGAGCATCAGGTCGTGCGAGTACTGGGCCGGGTCGTCCGGGATCCCCGACTCGCCGTGTCCGCGCAGGTCCCACGCGATCGCTTTGAAGCGCGGCGCCAAGGCTTCGAGCTGTGGCGCCCACATGCGCCGGGAGGCTTGATAGCCGTGCGTGAAGAGCACGGCCGGTCCGTCGCCGGCGACGTCATATCCGATCTCGATGCCGTTGAGCTCAGCGACCGACAAAGTTCCCCTCGCGGCGTTCTCCGACGGCGCGCATGCCCTCTCGAGCGTCCTCGGTGCCGAAGAGCTTCGCCTGCTCGGCGGCTTCGTGCCGCGTTGCTTCGCGAACACGATCGGCCAGCCCGGCGCGGAGCGTGCGGTTGATGGCCGCGACGGCCAGCGGTGCGCCGGACGCGATGTCGCCGGCGATCTGGATCGCCGTCGCGCGCACCTCGTCCTGCGGCACGCAGATGTCGGCCATTCCGATTTCCGTCGCTTCGTCGCCCTTGAAGCGCCGCCCGGTGAGCAGGACGTAGGCGGCCTTCGACGGTCCGATCAGCTCCGGGAGCGTGACCGACAGACCGAACCCCTGATGAATGCCGAGCTTCACGAAGTTGGCCGAGAACCGAGCCTCCGGACAGGTCACGCGCATCGTCGCCGCAAGCGCGAAGCCGAGACCGCCGCCGATGGCGGGACCGTGCACGGCCGCGACGAACGGTGTCTGGGCAGCGAAGAGCCGAACAGCCTGCGCATACAGATCAGGCGGCCCGCCGGAACCCACGGCCTCGCCGTCGTTGCTCCCGCCGCCGAATTTGGCCCCCGCGCAGAACGAGCGGCCGTCGGCGGCCAGCACAGCCGCACGGATCTCGGTGTCGTTGTCGAATGCTTCGAGCGCATCGGCGACGGCCTTGACCTGATCGACGGTCAGAAAATTGTGCGGCGGGTCACGGAGCTCGATGAACCCGACGTGGCCGTGCGTCTCGATCCCGATACCCATGACGGCCGACGCTAGCATGACGGCGACATGATCCGCGCCGTGCTTTGGGACTTCGGCGGCGTCATCTCGACGAGCCCGTTCGAATCGTTCACTCGCTACGAGCGTGAGAACGGACTGCCGGCCGACTTCATCCGCGGCCTGAACGCCGCCAACCATCACGAAAACGCATGGGCACGCATGGAGCGCAGCGAGGTGACGCTCGATGAGTTCTGCGATCTGTACGAAGCCGAGGCGACCGCGGCCGGGCACCCGATCGATGCACGGGCCGTCCTGGCATGCCTGTCGGGTGACATCAGGCCGGAAATGGTGGCCGCGCTGCGCGCGATCAAACGCAACGGACTCAAGCAGGCGTGCCTCACGAACAACTTCGCGAGCATACAGCGCGAGAACGGACCGCGTCCGATCCTGGAGATCTTCGACGTCATCGTCGAATCGTCGAAGGTGGGCATCCGCAAGCCGGAGCCGGCCTTCTACACGACGGCGTGCGAGCTCCTCGAGATCGAGCCGAGGCAAGCAGTGATGCTGGACGACCTCGGCGTGAACCTGAAACCGGCTCGGGAGCTCGGCATCACGACGATCAAAGTGGTCGATCCCACGGAAGCACTCGCCGAGCTCGAGCGCGTGGTCGGCTTCCCCGTCAGCTGAGCAGCCGCTCGACGTCCATGAGGTGGTGCTTTCCTTCGTGGACGGTGTTGCGCGCGACCCAGTCGAGCGTTCGCTCTGCCTTCACGGGCCAGCTGTAGATCCCGGTCCGGTTCCAGCCGCTGTCGTCAAGAGCGTCGAGCGCGTCGGCCAGCTCGTCGGCGGCATCCCCGAGCTGAGCAGCCACCACGGCCGGGTCCTGCTCGTTGTAGCGGTCTGCGGCCGGCAGCTCGTCACGGCCCATCGGAACGAACTCTGGGACGTCTTCGCGCAGCGCGATGGCTATGCGCTCGCGCTGCGTCCGGAAGACATCTCTTACGTGGCACGCGTACTCGAGCACCGACCACACACCTTCGACCGGATGTGCACGAAGGGCATCGACAGGCTTCGAGAGCACATCCGCGTACGCAGGGCCGAATGACCGAATGGTGTCGGCGAGCCGGTCACGCGGGACCGAATCGAAACGAAACCCGCACTCGTCGCAGAATTCCATTCGAGCTGGCGGGGGGACTCGAACCCCCAACCTACGGATTACAAATCCGTTGCGCTACCGATTGCGCCACGCCAGCCTGCTCAAAGACTCAGGATAGGCTCGACACGTGGCACAGTTCGGCGACATCGTCGTCTTCGTCGGCCGCAGCGGCCGAAGGGTTGCCGTCACCGCCGTCGGCTTCAGCCTCCTGGGCGTCGGCGTCGTCCTCCTCGTCGTTCCCGGCCCGGGACTGCTCTTCATCGCCGCGGGCCTCGCCGTGCTGGCGACCGAGTACAGCTGGGCACGACGGGCGCTGGAAGCAGCGAAGCAGCGAGCGCGTCGGCGCCGGCGGACCTAGCCGTCGTACCAGTCGGGCTGCGGCAGCGGCTCGGTTCTGAGCTCCGCGTAGACACCGAAGTGATCGGACGGCCAGACGTTGTCGACTCCGTCGTCACACACGACGCGGCACGTCGTGATCTTGCCGACGCCGTACCGATCACCAGCGCGGATCGGGTAGCCGGCGAAGATGTAGTCGATCCGCCGCTCCGGCTCGAGCGCGATCGCGGCAAAGCGATTGCGGTTCGACCACGTGTAGCCCGGTCCCCCATCGCCGGCCACGCGCCACGCGTCGTAGAACATCACGCTGCGCTCGTGCTGCGATGCGAACCCCGACACATACCGAATCTCGTCTGAGTCCGGTTCGGCATTGAAGTCGCCGACGACGATCGGCGGAAAGCCCTCACGTGGTCTCCGCCGCAGCACCATCTCGCACAGCGGGACGACTTGTGCCTCGCGAACGAAGCCGTGATGCAGCTTCCAGTTCAGATGTGTGCATGTGAACGATAGCTCGCCGAACGGTGCATCGATCGTGACCGACAAGGCAACCCGGCCCTCGTTCGTATCGACGTCCGGCAACTGCAGCACCTCGCGGCCGGCAACGGACCATCTGCTCGCCACGGCATTGCCGAACTCGCGCTCGCCCCACATCGATGCGCACGCATATTCGATCTCGTACGGGAGCCCGTCGAGGATCTCAGCGACCTGGTCGAAGCCGTCGCCACGCATCGCTTCCTGGAAGCCGACGACGTCCGGGTCGAGCCGCTCGATCCATTCACGGATACGCGGCTTGCGCCGCTCGTAGGGGCCCGTAACGTTCCAGAGGTTGAGCGTCAGGACCTTCAGCGTCACTGCGCGGACGCTACGAGGCTGCCGGGAGAAGCTCGTTGGTCGACTCGAGCTCCTCGAGCGTTCCGCCCTCGACTTCCGCAACGCTCTGTGCTCGCGCGGTGGCGAGCACCTGGATGCGCCGTTCGACGAGCGCCTTCACGTACCGCCCCCGGCCCCCACCGAACGCTTGGGTCCGCGCTCTGGAGACTTGCTCGCGCGCGGCGAGGAACGGTCCGGTCAGCTCGGCCCATCGCCGCTCGACGAACTCCCACAGCTCGGGGTGCGCAGCGATGAGCCGCCGGCACAGGTAGGTGCCGTAGGCAATGTGGCGCCGCTCGTCGCGCTGAATGAGCGACAGCCCTTCCTGCAGCGCCGGGAGCACGTTGTAGTTCTCGAAGAACTTGCTCCAGCCCTTGTAGCCGGCGATGGCGGCGACGCCTTCGATGAACTGGTTGTAGGTGAGCCCGGCGTCGAGGAAGGCCTCAGGCGATCGGTCGGTGTTGAGCCTCGACATCACGCGCTCCAGCTCACCGCCGAAGATGTCCTGGGCTCCCCCCGTCTGGTAACCCTGCTCCTGTTGCCCGTTGCCGTAGCCGGCCGCCGGCAAGCTCGTCGGATCGAAGCCGACGGCATCGAACCACGTCCGGAAGAAGTCGACGTGCTTGGCTTCCTCCAGCGCGAACGACGTCAAAAAGATCGTTTCCTCGAGACGTCCTTCATCGGAGATCGCTTGGACGAGCGGAAGGATGTCGAGCGTCACTGCCTCCTCGCCGACCATGAACCCGCGCGCGCCGAGAGCGACGAGCGTCTTGACCTCGTCGGACATCGATTCCCAGTCTTTGACGTCCTGCGAGTAGTCGATGTCGGCCGGGTCCCAGAAGAGCTGCTTCGCTTTGGACCACAATCGCCACGGCAGCAGGTCGCGGTTGATGCCGCTCGTCGAGGTGTAGCGAACGGGACGTTGGATGGTCGTGTCGCTCAAGGACCCCTCCTCACGATCTCAGACACGAGCATCGTACTCCACGAGTTCACGAAACAACCGCTTCGCATCGACGCGCACACCAAACCGGACGAAGTGATTGCACCCGTTCATAACGTCGCGTGAACGATTCGAGAGCCTAGCCTTCCCCCGGCCTGAGCTCGATTTGCTCTTCATCTGCTTTGATGACGACCGAGCGAATCTCCGCCGGACCGGAGATGACATCGACCGGTACCTCGGCGTCACCGATCCACTTCCGCAACCGGTCGGCGTCGCCCACGATCTCGATGCGTGAAACGTCGAAGACCGGAGCGGGCTCGAGTGCTCGCTCCCGCCACGCGTCGTTGCCGTTCGAGTACGACACGAAGTACGGGAGGTACGGCTCTGAGAAGAACGCTTCGACGATGCCCGCCATCTTCCACTCGACGGGCTGGCCCGACGACGACATCGCCCAGCCGTCCATGACCTCCAGACCGAGGCGCGACGCAGTCGCATCGATGTCGTCGGTCTGCAGCGTCCAGGTGATCCAGCGGTCGCCGCCGATTGTTCGTCCGTAGACCTGTCCGACGAACGGGCTGACCATCTCGGCTCCCGGGAACCCGACGCCCATGACCTCGATTGCGGCGCCGCCCGAGTACGCGATGCGATTGACGAGCCCCGTCCGAAAGAGCCACGACTCTCTCGCGTTCAGACCCGCGACAGCTTGGAGCCATTGCGCCGTGACGGAGACGTCCTTGGCGCCCATGCAGACACGGTCGAGCCTGAGGTTCTCCGCCACCGTCGAGCTAGACGGCCGCCTTCTCGAGGATGTGCACGGAGCACGCCGAGCCCAGGCCGATCACGTGCGTCATGCCGACCTTGGCGTCGGCGATCTGCCTGTCGCCGGCTTCGCCGCGCAGGTGAGTCGTGACCTCGAAGACGTTGGCGACCCCGGTTGCTCCGAGCGGGTGACCCTTTGAGATCAGCCCACCGGACACGTTCACCGGCGTCTTGCCGTCGCGTCGGGGGCCGCCGGAGTCGATGAAGGCGCCGGCGCCGCCCGGCTCGCACAGGCGCAGGTTGTCGTAATGGCAGAGCTCGGCCGTCGCGAAGCAGTCGTGGAGCTCGACGAGATCGAGGTCCTCCGGGCCGACACCGGCCAGCTCGTATGCCTTGTCGGCCGCGTTGCGCGTGAGCGTGTTCACGTCCGGTTGCACCTGGCCGTCCTCGCTCCACGGGTCAGATGTCAACACCGAAGCAGCGACCTTGACCGCGCGCTTCTGCTGTTCCTTGGAGAGCGTCTTGAGCTTCTCGTCGGACACAACCACAGCCGCGGCTGCGCCGTCACCGGTCGGGCAGCACATGAGCAACGTGTTGGGGTACGAGATCATCTCGGCGTTCATGACCTCTTCGAGCGTGAACACCTTCTGGTACTGCGCGAGCGGATTGTGCTGTGAGTGCCAGTGGTTCTTCTCGGCAACCTTGGCGAATTGCTCGAAGCCGACGCCGTCGTTGCGGTAGGCGTACTCCATGCCGGCTTGCGCGAACACGCCGGGCATCAGATTCGTGCCGAGGATGCCCTCGGTCCCCATAACCGCGCCGTAGCGTCCGCCGCGCGTGTATTCGTGCTTCTCGCTGCGGCCTCGAGCGGCCCCGCCGAGGAGGCCCATCTTGCCCATTTGCTCGACGCCGATGGCGAGGCCCATGTCGGCTTCACCGGACTTCACGGTGAGGATCACCGTGCGCAGCGCGCTGGCGCCCGTCGCGCATGCGTTGGCGACGTTGTAGACGGGGATTCCGGTCTGGCCGATCTGTTTCTGGATGCGCTGGCCGAGCATGGCGTTGGCTTCGTAGAGACATCCGACGCCGAGGACGCCCATGTCGTGGATCGTGACGCCGGCGTCCTGCATGGCGGCAATGGCGGCTTCCGAGCCGAGGTCGACGGTGTCCTTGTCCGGGTAACGCCCGAACTTGAGCATCGATACGCCGAGAACCCAGACGTTGTCGGACATGTCACTCCCTCCCTACGTGAGTCTTGCTAGGCCGGCGAGTAGCCGAAGGCGACGGCTTCAGTGCCGTCGTCGTCGGTCCCCGCAACGAACGTCTTCAGCTTCAGCTTCATGCCGAGCTTGACGTGCTCGGGGTCGGCCGGGACGTCGACGAGATTCGCCTTCACCGCGCCGCCGCCGTCCAAGTGAACGACCGCCGAGACGTACGGTGTCGGAACGTTTGGTGCTGCGCGGTGCACGATCGAAAACGAGATCAGCTCGCCGTCGTTGGACATCTTCTTCGTGTCGAACTCTTGCTTGCCGCACTTCGCGCACGCGTTGCGCCGGTCCCAATAGGTTGCGCCGCATCCCTTGCACACGTTTGCGACGAGGTGCGGCTCCCCGTCGAGAACGAGGTAGTCGACCATCGAGATCTGGTTCGCCATAGTGCTTTGCAGATTACGCCTCGGTGGCTCTTGCGCGCTCCCGGGCGCTTGCAGTTGATCGGGGGCGCTCACGGGCGCTTCGCGCCCTGCGCCCCCCGAACCCCCCGCGGAAACAGTTGCGTGGGTTGCTTTCGTGCCTAGGCCTTGCGCGCTTCGGCCCATGTCTTGCCTCTCTCCACGTCCACGTCGTGCGGGAGCCCGAGCACGCGTTCCGCGATGATGTTCCGCTGGATCTCCGACGTCCCGCCGCCGATGGTCAGCGCCGGAGCGAACAAGAAGCCTCTAGACCATCCGCCGTCGTCCAACCCGTCCAGGAGAAGGCCCGCCGTACCGGCCAGATCCTTCGCGAGATTCATGATGTGTTGGCCGTGCTCGTCGGCGAGGGCTTTCCGGACCGAGGCCTCGGGCCCCGGCTGCTCACCGCGCAGCTTGGCTTGCACCAATCGCGTTCTGATCAGGCCCAGCAGCTCACCTTCGATATACACGTCCGCCAGCCGCTGGCGCAGGACCGGATCCGTCACTCCCTGCGAGCGCGCGAGCTCGACGAGGTCGCGGGCGGTCGGGCCTTGTCCCCACAGCGCGCCTTCGCGGGAGAGCGAGACGCGTTCGTTGGCCAGAGTGACCTTGGCAAGCTCCCATCCACGTCCCTGCTCGCCGACCAGATTGGCGGCCGGAATCCGTACATCGTCGAAGAACACCTCGTTGAACGTGTGTCCTCCGGTCATCTCGTAGATCGGACGGATCTCGATCCCGGGCGTATGCATGGGACAGACGAAGTACGAGATCCCGAGGTGTTTCGGGGCGTCCGGATCGGTTCGCGCAATGAGGATGCCGAGCGGCGCCGCGTGTGCGAGTGACGTCCAAACCTTTTGTCCGTTGACGACGTACTCGTCGCCGTCGCGAACGGCGCGCGTCGAAAGATTGGCGAGGTCCGAACCGGATCCGGGCTCTGAGAAGAGCTGGCACCATAGCTCCTCGCCGGCGAGGATCGGGAACAAGTAGCGCTGCTTCTGCTCCTCGGTTCCCGCGTACAGGATCGTCGGACCCGCCCAGCCGATGCCGATGGGATTCGCCGGCCTGCTCACCTTGGCTCGTCGCAGCTCCTCGTCGATGATCAGCTGGTGAATCGGGTCGGCCTCGAGGCCCCACGGGGCCGGCCAGTGGGGAGCGACGTACCCCGCCTCGGCCAGCTGCCGTCCCGACGGTCGGGGATTGGCCTCGAGCCACTCGCGCACCGCGCTCCGCCGCGGATCCTCGATCCCCGGCAGATCCAACAGCGACGATGCGCGGCTCACGCCGCAAAGTGTATGGCGCTACTCGCAGAGCACGCCGATGGCGTCGATCCTGTGCACGGGCGGCGGTGCCTGGCGCGGTGCTTCAGCGAAGATCTTGATGACGCCGCAGCCTTCGTCGAGCTGGGGCTTGGCGGGATCGGCGGCGCCCGAGAGCTGCTCGAGCACGGGGTCGGTCTGCTCCTCGACCATGTCGCCCGTCGCGTCGTCCAGCTGCTGGAGGACGGGGTCGGCCGGGCCGGGCTCGAACGCTCCCGAGCAGAGGATCAGCGCCGGGCCGATCAGGACGCCGGTCGGGAACGGCGTGACGACGACCGAGCTCCCGAGGGCCAGAACGAACCCGGCGGCGCCGAGACCCGCACACGGGGCACGCAACGCAAAGCCGACCGGGATGACGGCCGGACGCAGCGCGATGGCCGTCTGGCCGACGATGGGGACGGCGGTGTCGATCACCTGAATCACCGTGCTGGGGACCGGCTCCGGCAGCGGGACCTGGGGCACCTGCGGCGTCGGCGGGAGCTGCGCCTGTGCGGGAAGACCGACGACCAGGACGGCGACCAGGGCGAGGACCGCGGCACAGGCTCGCTTCATCGTGGCTCCCTCCACCATGGGGTACGCCGATCGGCGCCGCCTCTTACGTGGCGGTCCGTTTCCCAGCGAGACCACCATGCCGCTGGTATCGTTTGCCCAGGTCGGACGCTATAAACGCGGGCTGTTACTCCTGTAACCCTGCGTTAACTTCTGACCTCAGGTATGTGAGTAGTAATTCACAGAAGTTTCCGTTGGCGCCGGTCATGATTCAGCAGACCAACGGGGGGAGACGCACGCATGCAAACCAGTGAGATTGGCTCTGATCAACGCCGACCGAAACGGCGCCGCCGGCTCCTGAAGCTCGGCGTCCCGGTCCTGATCCTCGGCATCGGCTCGTTCGTCGGGTTCAACCTGCTGACGAGCGCACAGAGCGCCGCGACGTGTGCGCTCGTCCCGGGCACGGGGATCGCCAAGATCGTCACGGTCGGACCTGATAACACGACAATCGCCGTCGACGGTGGCCAGATCGTCGTCAACGGCGCGCCGTGCGTCGGAGCGACGACGGCGACAACCAGTCAGATCAACTACATCGGCAACTCGAGCCCGCAGAACGCCTCGATCATTGACCCCACGGCCTTCACCAGGACGACTCTGGGCAACGGCGAGATCAAGTTCAACGTAGACGGGGCCGGCGGCGAAGACAGCCTGACGTTCGACTACACCGCCGCAGCTGCGCCCAACAACAGCGTCATCGCCAACGCGGCCGGCGTGAACGTGAACGGCGACGGTGATCGCGACGTCACCACACCGAATGTCGAAGGTCTCACCTTCGTCTTGGGCGCCGGCAACGACACGCTCAACGGCAGCGCCGCGGTTCTTCCGCTCATTGTCAGCGACGGCGCCGGCGACGACACCGCCAGCGGCGGCTCCGGCGACGACCGGTTCATCGGCGGCGCCGGCAACGACAACCTCGACGCCGACGGCAACAAGGACACGCTCGATTACTCCTGGGCCTCCAATGGCGTCACCATCAACCCGGCGGAGATGTCCGCTACCGGCGCCGACATCGGCACCGACACGATCGCCGACTTCACCACCTACCTGACGGGAATCGGCAACGACACCGTCCACGACGACGACACCGTCTGCAACTTCATCTCCACGGGTCCAGGCAACGACCGCGGCGTCACTGGTCTGATTCGATCCGGCTCCGAAGAGGGCGGCACGTGCGGTGACGTCTGGCGGCTCGGTGAAGGCGGCGAGACCGGACCCGAGCCGGGCGACTGGTTCGACTTCAGCGCCACCGAGTTCACCAACCCCGGATCCATCCTCGACGTGGTCACGGGCGCGTTCTCGGGAAGCCCCGGTGAGTCGGCCGGCCTGCCCTGCGAGATCGAAAACGCCGTGGGCGGCCCCGGCAACGACATCATCCGTGCCACCTCGGGCGGACAGAGCTGCGACGAGCCGCACATCTTCGAAGGTGGCGACAACGTCGGCACACATCGTCCGGACGGCTCGGAAGGACCCGAGCTGCTCATCGGCGCAAACGGCAACGACATTCTCCGCGGCCAGGGCGGTAACGACAGCCTGATCCCGTATCTTGGCAACGACATCGCCGACGGTGGCGACGGCACCGACGGCGTCGACTACACGGCGTTGACGGCGAACTTCACCGCCGACCTCGGCGCGGCCACGATTACCGGCGGCGTAACCGCCTCCATCCCGAACGTCGAGAATCTCCTCGCGGACGGCGGTAGCCAGACGGCCATCGACAACGACAACGTCCCGAACCTCATCTCTCTCGGCGTCGGCGACGACCGCGCGGTTGCCGGTGTCACCCGGTCCGGATCCGAGCCCGACGGCAACGGCGGATTTGCCGGCGACACGTGGCGGCTGGGTGAGGGCGGAGAAGCGGAAGGCGACTGGTTCGACTTCAGCGCCACCGAGTTCACCAATCCCGGATCGATCCTCGACGTGGTCACCGGCGCCTTCTCGGGTAGCCCCGGTGAGTCGGCCGGTCTGCCCTGCGAGATCGAGAACGCTCGCGGCGGTCCGGGCAACGACATCATCCGTGCGACGTCCGGCGGCGTCAGCTGCGACGAGCCGCATGTGTTCGAGGGCGGCGATAACGTCGGCACGCTTCGTCCGGACGGCTCGGAGGGTCCCGAGCTGCTCATCGGCGCCAACGCCAACGACATTCTCCTGGGTCAGGGCGGCAACGACCGACTCGTCCCCTATCTCGGCAATGACACCGCCGACGGCGGCAATGGAAACGACGACGTCGACTACACGCCGTTGACGGCCGACTTCACGGCCGATCTCGGCGCGGGCACGATCAGCGGCGGCGCAACCGCCTCCATCCCGAACGTCGAGAACATCTTCGCGGACGGCGGAAGCCAAACGGCCATCGACAACGACAACGTCCCGAACTTCATCTCGCTGGGTGCGGGCGACGACACGGGCGTCGCGGGCGTGACCAGGTCCGGCTCGGAGCCCGACGGCAACGGCGGAATCGCCGGAGACACGTGGCGCCTGGGTGAAGGCGGAGAGACCAACGGCGACTGGTTCGACTTCAGCGCCACGGAATTCACCAACCCGGGATCGATCCTCGACGTCGTCACCGGCGCCTTCTCCGGGAGCCCGGGTGAGTCGGCGGGTCTGCCCTGCGAGATCGAGAACGCCCGCGGCGGTCACGGCGTGGACGTCATCCGGGCTACGTCGGGCGGAGTGAGCTGTGACGAGCCGCACGAGTTCCACGGCGGCGGCAACGAAGGAACCGTCCGTCCCGAGGGCGCCGAGCCCGGAGTCGACGAGCTCCTCATCGGAGGCAACGGACCGGACAAGCTCTTCGGTGAAGGCGGTAAGGACAACGTCGACGGCTCCGGCGGCGACGACGTCATGGACGGCGGCGACGGGCAGGACAGCGTCGTCATCGTGACGAGTGGGGCGCCGGTCACGTGCAACCTCCAGACGGGAACCGTCACCGGCGGTCAAGGCGCCGACACCGCGACCTCCTTCGAGAACTGCAACGGAGGCTCCGGGAACGACACCCTGATCGGCAACGACGGCGACAACGTGCTGAACGGCGGCGACGGCGACGACCGCATCGAGGGCGGCGCCGGCAACGACACGATCGACGGCGGCATCGGGAACGACACGCTGTACGGCGGCGACGGAAACGACTCCATGAAGGGCGGCGACGGCAAGGACTTCATGGACGGCGGCGCCGGCGACGACAACATGAATGGTGGCAACGGCGTCGACACGATGTACGGCGGCGACGGAAACGACACGATCGACGGCGGCAACGGCAAGGATGAGATCCACGGCGGCGCCGGCAACGACACGCTCATCGGCGGCGGCGACAACGGCTCCGATTCGCTGTTCGGAGACGAGGGCGACGACACACTCCAGGCCGGTCTCGGCTCCGACTTCCTCGACGGAGGCGACGGCGGTGAGGTGAACGGCGACTTCGGCGATGCCGGCGGGGGTCCGGACACATGCACTCGGCTGGAGTCGGAGGCGGGCTGCGAGCAGCACGTCTGACGCAGCAGGATTCGGCCCCCGGTGGTTCACCACCGGGGGCCGATCTCACTCCGTTCGTTCCCCGACTCGTCCCCCAGTGGGTCACCGAAGCTCCTAACGCGAAGCACCGATCGATCCCCGGGACGCTCGTCTTCACCGACCTCTCGGGATTCACCGCAATGTCCGAGCGTCTCGCCGCGCTCGGCAAGGTCGGCGCCGAGGAGATGACGCAGCATCTCGACGCGACCTTCACCGAGCTCGTGTCGGTTTCCGGCGGTCTCGGCGGCACAATGCTCAAGTTCGGCGGCGACGCGCTGCTCATCTTCTTCTGGGGCGACGATCACGAGGTCAGAGCAGCCCGCGCCGCCGTCGACATGCAGGCAACGCTCGACCGCATCGGGCTCATCTCGACACCCGCCGGCGACGTGCGCCTGCAGATGTCGGTCGGTGCACATTGCGGCGACGTCGACTTCTTCCTTGTCGGCACGAGCCACCGCGAGCTCATCGTGACCGGGGCAGCCGCCACGAGGACGGTGGAGATGGAGAGCGAAGCGTCGGCCGGCGAGATTCGGCTCAGTCCCGAGCTGGCCGACCGTCTCGACCCGGATCTCATCGAGAGGGGACAGGGAAGCCCGAAGCTCGTCGGCCTGCCAACCGTGCCCGAGCTCTTCACCTCCTGGCCGGAATGGCCGCCGACGGTTCAGGCGAAGCGATTCGTTCCGCAGATGCTTCGCGAACATCTCGCGTCGGGCGTCGAGCTGCTCGAGCACAGGCAAATGGTCGTCGCGTTCGTGCACCTCGCCAATCTCGACGAGCTGATCGTCGAATCGGGTCCGGAGATTGCCTCACGCCACCTCGAAGACCTCGTGGCTCAGATCCAATCGGCCTTCGCGGCGCACAGCGTCGGGTTCGTCTCGACCGACGTCTACGACGGCGGACCGAAGATCATCTGCTCGAGCGGAGCAATAAAGACCTTCGAGAACGACGACGAACGCATGCTGCGCGCACTCCGGGAGATCGTCGACTACCCGAGCGCCATCGACCTCCGCGTCGGCGTCAACCGCGGACACGGCTTCTGCGGATACGTTGGCCCGCCGTTCCGCCGGACGTTCGCCGTCATCGGCGACGTCGTTAACACCGCGGCGAGGGTGATGGCCAAGGCCGGGCCCGGCGAGATCCTGTCGACCGCAGCCGTGACCGAGCGGTCGGAGACATTGTTCGAGCTCACCGAGCTCGCAGCGTTCGTGGCGAAAGGAAAGGCCGAGCCGCTTGTTGCCTATCGTGTCGGTGACATCGCCGGACGTCGCGAACGGGGGCCGGGCGGCCATCCGCTGATCGGCCGGGATACGGAGCTTGATCTCCTCACCGAAGCGCTCGATCAGGCACGCGAGCGTAAGGGGCGGTTCGTCGAGATCCGCGGCGAGGCCGGCATTGGGAAGTCGCGGCTCCTCGGCGAGCTTCTCTCGCGCGCTGGGTCGATTCCCGGCGTCCTCGTCTCACAAGAGCGCTGCGGCCGCTATGCGGCGGCGTCTCCCTACTTCCCGTTCCGGGCGCTGCTCGGGAGCTTGGTCGGCGGGAACACGATCGCCGACTTGGCGCAACGGGTCCGAGCGACGGCACCGGAGCTTGAGCCGTACATCCCACTCCTCGCGCTCCCCCTCGGTCTCGTCATCGAGCCGACTCCCGAGGTCGAGAAGCTGTCGGACGCCGCGCGCCGGGACAAGCTGTACGAGGTTCTCGGCGAGCTGCTGGACGTCCTGCTATCCGTGCCGACGATCTGGATCATCGAGGACGCGCAGTGGATCGATGCAGCTTCGGCCGACCTCTTGCGTCACCTCGCGAGACAGGCCGACCGATTTTCGCTCGTGCTCTGCGTCACCTACCGTTCGGAGAACATCGAACCGTTCGGTCCGGCCGACGACGTGCTGGAGCTCGGACCACTCTCCGATGAGGCCGCCGACGAGATCCTTCAGGCGAGGTCGACGACTCGCCTGCTGCCCGACGAGCTCCGGCGGCTGCGAGAACGTGGTCACGGCAACCCGTACTACCTTGCGGAGCTCGCGAACCTTATCTCGCAGCAACGTGATTTCGAACATCTGCCCGACAGTCTCGAGTCGATGCTTGCCGCACGCGTCGACGGACTTCCTCCCGCGGATCGGCTCGTATTGCGCCAGCTGGCCGTCCTCGGGAGCCGATTTGACCGCCGCGTCGCGGAGGACGTCGTGGAAGGTCTGCCCGAACCCGGCGACGAGCGATGGGAGCGACTCGCGGAGTTCGTCGACTTCTCGGGTCAACAGTGGCGGTTCATCCAGACGCTCGTTCGCGACACGGCCCGCGAAGGGCTTTCGTTCCGGGAACGACGGGACGTCCACGAGCGTGCGGGAAATTCGATCGAGAGCCACACCGAAGACCCGTTTGCGATCAGCGAGCTGCTCTCGCTCCACTTCCACTCGGCCGGCACGCACGACAAAGCCCTTGCCTACTCGAACCATGCCGCCGAGAAAGCGGAGCAAAGCTACGCGTTCCCGGAAGCCGCGACGTTCTACGGACGATCCGTCGACGCCGCCCGCGAGCTCGGGAATCGTTCGGACTTCGCAACATCGTTGACGAAGCTCGCGAACGCAGAGCTCGCGCAAGGCGAGTACACGAAGGCCGGCGAGCACTACGGGGCCGGACTGGACGTCAAACGTGAGCTCGAGGACCGGAAAGGCATCGCGGCGACTCTCAACGGCCTCGGGCGCGTCGCGCAAGCGCAAGGCGACTATGAGAACGCGTCGTCCAAGTTCCGGGAATCGCTCGAGATCCTGCGCGACCTTCCCGAACGTGATCCCAGCGGGATCGCGTGGCTGCTGAACAATCTCGGCACCGTCGCGTGGTCGCAGGGAAATTACGAGGAAGCGCGAGCACGATTCGAGGAGAGCCTCGGTCCGCGACAAGAAGCCGGCGACCGGGCCGGAATGGCTGCCTCGCTCCAGAACCTCGGCGCGGTGGCGTTCTCCGTCGGTGAGCTGGCGACTGCACGCGACCGTTTCGAGGAATCGCTGCGCGTGCGACGCGAGCTCGACGACAAACCGGGCATGTCGAGCGTCCTTCTCAACTTGGGCGTCGTCTCACTGATGCTGGGCGAGACGGCCGCAGCGCGTCCGTACTACGAGGAGAGCCTGGCCCTCGCCGAAGAGATCGGAAACCGGCGGGGGGTGGCGAATGCGCTCAACAACCTGGGAGTGATCGCCCAGCAAGAGAAGCGCTACGAAGAGGCCTCACGCTTCTACCAGGACACGATCGGCGTGTTGAAAGAGCTCGGAGATCTCAACGGAATGAGTCAGGCGATCCACAACCTGGGGGAGGTGGCCTACGAGGAAGGAAGACTCGAAGACGCCCGCCGACACTGTGAGGAGAGTCTCGCCATCCGGCGCGAGCTCGGCGAGCGGCGCGGTGTGGCGGAATCGCTCACCTATCTCGGCAAGATCGCTTCGGATCTCGGTGAACGCGAAAACGCAGCCGCGCTGCAGCTCGAAGCCCTCGCTTTACAACTGGAGCTCGGGAACAAGATCGGTTTTGCCGAGTGCCTCGAGAGCGTGGCCGGGCAAGCCGCGACGCTGGGAGAAGCAGCGCTCGCCGCTTCACTCCTGGGCGCAGTGGACGCGATCCTCGACGAGAGCGGCTCGTCTCATTCGTGGTCGCTGCAGAAACGTGAATGGCTGGAGCCCGAGCTCGTCGAACGGCTCGGCGCGGACCAATTCTCCGAATCGATGGCGGCCGGCCGCGAGATGTCGGCGGACGACGCGATGGCGGCCGCGCGGGCCTTTCTCGTCGGCGAAACCGCCGCGACTTAGCCGGGGCGCGGACGCTCGCCTGCGAGCGGCCTGATCAGCGCCTCTTGGGCGATCGACACGCCGAGCACCCCGTTGCGTGCGTGCATGGTGCCGGCGGCCAGACCTCGCGCGCCGTAGCTCGACACGGTTCTCAGGTCGAAGAGGATCCACTCGTCGGCCTTCATCGGGCGGTGGAACCACACGGCGTGGTCCAAGCTCGCGCCCATAAACCGTTCCCACTCCTCTTCGCCCGCCACCGGCACTCGCGCGGCAGAGACGACGCCCATGTCCGAGGCGAACGCAAGCACGCACGTATGGATGTTCGGATCGTCGGGCAGCTCGCCGGCCGTCTTGAACCAAGCTCGGCGCGTCGATCTGTAGATGCCGTCGACGGGCTCGGTCGGTCCGAGCTCGCGCATGTCGAACGGCATGATCGAGCGCATTCGACCGAACATGCCCTGCGGCTCGGGAGCATCCTCCGGTGACGGGACGTCCTCCGCGATCGGCATCTGGTACTCGGGCCCCTGCTCGGCCCGGTGGAACGACGCGATCATGTCGAAGATCACCTCGTCTTGCTGAACTGCCTTCACGCGCCGCGACGTGAATGATCCGCCGTCGCGAGGACGCTCGACGTACATATCGATGTCTTCGCCGGGACGCCCGGGGCGAATGAAGTACGCGTGCAGCGAATGGATCGGGCGATCGGCCGGAACGGTCAGCTGCGCCGCGCGCACGGCCTGCGCCGCCACCTGGCCGCCGAACACGCGCGTCCACGGACCGCGAACCGGATTGGGAGCCCGGAAGACATCGTCTCCGACCTCCTCGAGCTCAAATAGCCCCAAGAGCCTTTCGAGGCTCCACTTCTGAGGTTCCTCCGTCATTCGCGGCCTTTGAGCCAGGCGTTGAACTTCGGCTCGCGCTTCTCGCGAAACGAGGCCACGCCCTCGGCGGCGTCCGGATGATGATCCGAGATCGCGGTCTTCGCAGCGATATCGTCGAAGGCCTGCGCGGTGGGCATCTCCGCCGCGTTGTATAGCGACCGTTTGAGCAACCGCATCGCCACCTGCGGGCCCTCGGCCAGCTCGCGTGCGAGGTCCATCGTGTGATCCATGAGCCGGTCGTCCGGGACGACCTCGTGCACGAGCCCGTACTCCTTTGCCTCCCCGGCCGACAGGATTCGCTTGCGCATGAAGAAGTCCATGGCCCTCGCCAGGCCGATGAGCTCGACGACGAGCGCGTGACCGCCCTCATCGGGCTGCAACCCAAACCGCAGCGTCGCCGAGCCGAGTCGTGCGCTCGAGCCGGCGATGCGAAAGTCGCACGCAAGGGCGAGCGACAAGCCCGTCTGGACGGCGACGCCGTTCACGGCTGCGATCGTGAGCTTGTCCAGGTGCCGGACGGCGAGATTGAGCTGCTGCGAGATCGTACGCAGGCCCGCGTACGTGCCCATCTCGCTCGAGCCGTCCCAGCTCAAGCTCTTCGCGAGCTTTGTCTTGCTCTCGTAGTCGCGACGACGTCCGGTCATGTCGTCACCCGCGCTGAACGCGCGCCCAGAGCCGGTGACGACCACGACTCTGATCGAGTTGTCCATCTGCGCTTCGAGAAAGAACTCCGTCATGTCGCGCTTCATCGGGGGCGTCTGGCCGTTGAGGCGATCGGGCTCGTCCATCGTGACAACCGCGATGCCCGGGTCGTGCAGGACGACGTTGAACCCGCGATAGCTTCCTTCGAGCGTCATCTTCCTACAAAGTTCGGCTTTCGCTTCTCGACGAAGGCTTTCGCCGCTTCCCGATGGTCTTCGGTCGCGCCGCTCAAGACTTGGTGCCGCGCTTCGAGCGCGAGCAGCGACTCGAGGTCGGCGTGCTCCGCGTGCACGAGGCTCGCCTTCATCATGCCGAGCGTCTTCGTCGGACCGGAAGCAAGTCGTGAGGCGAGATCCTGCGTGGCGATGCGGAGCTCGTCCCGCGGGACGACCCAGTTCACCAGTCCGAGGTCGAGGGCTTTCTCGGCAGGGACGCGTTCGTTGAGGAGATACAGCTCGCGTGCTCGTCCCGCTCCGATGAGCCGCGTCATGAACCACGTGCCGCCGTAGTCGCCGGCGAGGGCCACGCCGGCGAATGCCGTCCCGAGCTGCGCCTCGGCCGCCATGATCCGCAGGTCGCAGGCGAGGGCGAGTGAGAGCCCGGCGCCCATGGCGTAGCCGTTGATCGACGCGATGGTCGGCTTCGGCATCGTGTGGAGCACAAGCGACGATCTGCGCATGCTCGCGAGCAGGCCTGCGATGCGATCATCCGTGCTCGGCGGCGGACCGTTTCCGCTCCCGCCTGTGCGCGCCGCCATCCCCTTCACGTCGCCGCCCGCGCAGAACGCGCGATCGCCCGCTCCCGTGAGCACGACCGCGCGGATCTCGTCGTCGTTCGCGCAACGATCGAGCGACTCCCCGAGTGAGCGCATCATGTCGTTGGACATCGCGTTCAGACTGTCCGGCCGGTTGAGCGTGATCCACGCGACGCCTTCGCTGTTTTCGAACAAGAGATCGTCGCCCACTGTCCCCTCCCCTCGTGATTCGCGTTCGCTACAGTACGCCACATGCACAGGATCCGGCCGGTGCTGCGCATTGCCGGCTACGTTGCCGGCTCATTTGCGATCGTCCTTGCGCTTGCCCTGCCTGTGCTGCGGATCACCAACCCCGGCCCAAGGCAAGAACGTAAGTGGGGCCGCATCGCGGACATGCCGCGCGCACGCGGCGAGGTCGCATCCGCCGGCGTCGGCTCCAAGCTCGTCATCGCCGGCGGTCTCTACGGCATCGGCCGGACGTCCGACGACGTGTACGTCTACGATCTCGCGCGCAACGAATGGACGATTGCGCGCTCGCTCCCGGCTCCGCGGCACCACGCTGCCGCTGCGGCACATGCGGGCTCCGTCTACGTGAGCGGCGGCGCTTCCGGCGCGACGAGCTGGACGCCGGCGAACACGCTCTGGCGCGCGCCGCCCGGCCTTCCGTGGAAAGCGCAAGCGCGCATGCCGGAGGGACGTCAGGGACATGCGATGGTCGCGCTCGGCGGAAAGCTCTACGTCGTCGGCGGCGTGGGGCCGACGGACAACACGCTGATCTACAACCCGAAGCGCGACGGCTGGACGACCGGTGCCCCGCTCGCCGGCAATCGCGAC
Organism: Actinomycetota bacterium; assembly: GCA_035640475.1. Taxonomy (GTDB): domain Bacteria; phylum Actinomycetota; class JAICYB01; order JAICYB01; family JAICYB01; genus DASQWC01. Next base: position 28,043 of record DASQWC010000047.1, read on the forward strand.
CACCTCCGTGCCGTCGCCTGGAGGGGCGAGGTGTGGGCCGTCGGGGGCCGGAGCGGTTCTCCCACGGCTCGCGTCGACATCTACAACCCCACCGACGACGCATGGCGCCGCGGCCCGGCCCTGCCGGAGCCGATGAGCGCGATGGCGGTGGGCGTCCTCGAGGACGGCCTGCACGTGGTCGGCGGTGAGCATCCGGGCGTGGTCTCAGGACGCGTGATCGATGCGCACTACGTCCTGAACGAGCGCGGCCGGTGGCGGCGGGCGATCCGGCCGATCCTTCCGGTGCACGGCGCCGGCTACGCCGTCATGTCTCGCCGGCTCGTCATCGCCGGCGGCGCGGCGCGAGAAGGACTCTTGTCGACGATCTCATGGACGCCCATCACGCAGGGCTACGGCCCCGAGGGCTTCTTCCTGAAGCAGCTGCACTTCTAGCGGTCCAGCGGGTTCGCGCGACCTTCGATGCGGCGGGCCGTGCGACATTCGTCGCACGGGCAGCCGCCTCGAAGGTCATCCCACGAGTAGATGCCCGTGCTGTGGCCGTCGTTCCAGTGGAACGTGATGCCGTAGGCGCCGACGAGCTCGGCGTCGGAGACGTCGAGCTGGTCGGCGTCGCCCAGGTAGACCGGGCGTCCCGCGTGGCGCAGCTCGTGGCACGTCGCGCAGCCGCACGCGCCGCGGATCGTGGCAAGGTCCCAGTGCGAGACATGGCCGTCCGACCACGTGATGCGCACGCCGACGTCCTTGGACGCCTCGATGCGATCCGGCTCCTCGCTCATCGCTGTTGTCTGCGGATCTCAAAGAACGCAACGGCTCCCGCCGCCGACGCGTTCAGGCTCCCGACGCGGCCGCGCATGGGGATCGACACAACCTCGTCGACGCGCTCGCGGACGAGGCGGG
>DASQWC010000048.1:0-26067 GCA_035640475.1 Actinomycetota bacterium
TGCTCCGCACCAGCGCGGTGGACCTCCATGACGGCGTCCATGACGGGGAAGAGGCCCGCGTAGCCCGATGCTTCCCACGTCACGGGAATGACGAAATGGTCTCGGACGAATCGCGCGTCACCTACCTCGAGCCTGGCTCGCTTCCCAACGCCAGTCCGCAACCGGCCCAAGCCGAGCTTCGAACGCAGCTTCACGCCCGCTGCCCGGCCGAAGTGGGCAGCCCGGCTTGCCGCCTCCTCGAGCCACGCTTGCGGGTTGCGGAGCAACCGGGCGACGTCTTCCGGACGACCGTTAACGATCCGCTGCTGGTAGACGTCAGGCATGCCGGTCTCTCCTTTTGATCAGCTCTCGGCGGAGATCGGGAGCAAGCGTCTCGAGAAGCGCGACGGGATACCAGAGAACGTCGCCGCGCCAGAGCGGCTCGACCTCGCCATTGAGCCTGACCGTGAGTCGTCCTCCGGTACCGCCGTCATCGGTCACGAGGATGTCGGCCCCTTCGTCTCGGCCTCCGGCGCTTACGGACCGAACTCGGAAGCCGTTGCGCTCGAGATCAGCACGGATGAGGTTGCGCATGACCGGAGCGCGCAAAGAGATCGCCACCGACACGTCGAGGGGCGCTCGGAGTCGCGCGTAGAAGTCCTCGACATCCGGAAGCGGGACACCGCGGCCCACGCGGACGAACAGCGTCGAGTCTCGATGCGCGTGAAGCTCCGGTTCGTCGGTCGGCATCGGAGCAAACCCCGCCGATCCGAGAACGGTCTCGAGCCGCTCGCGGAACGAACGCGCCGTCTCGCCGCGCAACCTCAGTTCGGGATCGGCGACGCTGAAGACGATCGATTCCTCGAGATCACGCCGGAGCAGGGCACGGAACACGGCTCCGAACACGCCTTTCCGGCGCTCGAGCCGAGCCACCTCGAACGCCGTCAACTCGACGGCAGAAACAGCGGTGTACAGCCGGCTCGAACGGTCCGGGCTCCGAGCGATCGCGAAGCCGACGATGTGCCGAGCCGGCCCAAGCGCGATCGCGACGCGCGAGGTGGAGCTCTCGGCCGCCTCGATGAGCATCGACCCGATCCGGGTCGGGTTCCCGTCCGCGTAGGCCTCGAATCCGTCGTCTACCTCGAGGCCGGACAGCGTCGCGGCGTCCACAGGTGCCAGGACGGCGTGGGCCGATGTGTCGTTGCTCGTTCTCATGGCCGAAACGTAGTCGGTCTGCCTTCATGCACCATCGGGGCCAGCCACCGAATTTGCGCCTCGCCATCCGAGGCACGCCACGTCCCGTGCCCTGCACGGATGAAAGGACTCCGGCTCCCCGCTTTGCTTGTGAGAAAGGAGGCACGATGAAGGTCGATTCCCTGTACAGCCCGATGACGGTGACGGCGAGTCCGCGGGAGAGCCTGGCCGAGGTGGCCAGCCGCATGCGCTTCAACGACGTCGGCTCGGCTGCCATCCTGGATCACGGGAATGTCGTCGGGATCATCACGGAGCGCGATCTGACCCGGGCCATGGCCGACGGCGCCGACATCGATACCGCGACTGTGGCCGACTACATGACGGTCGACCCGGTCGTCGTCGCTCCCGAACAGGATGCTCGCGAAGCGGCGTGGATGATGACGCAAATGGGCGTCCGTCATCTCCCCGTCGTCGAGGCGGGAAAGCTCATCGGTCTGTTGTCTGTACGCGACGTTCTCGTTGAACTGTTCTCTGCGCAGAAGAGCGCCTGATCCGGACGACGGAAAAGCAAATGGGCCCGGTGGCAAGCCACCGGGCCCATTTGCTTTTTTGGGCCGTCCTAGCTCGCCTTACGCTCCTCGTGCGGCACGATCACCACGGGGCAATGCGAGTGCTGAGCGCATTGCTGCCCGACGGATCCCAGAAGGAGCCCTCGGAAGCCTCCAAAGCCCCGGGAACCGACCACGAGAAGCTCGGCGTCGCGGGACGCGTGCACGAGCGCAGACGCGGCCGGCCGCTGCGTTGCCTCGAGGCGGATGGGCACATCGGGATCACCACCCGCGACCTCCTTGACGGTCCGCTCGAGGTAGCCTTCTGCCTCCTTTTGGAAGTCGACGTTCTCCGCAACGGGGATCACGGCCTCGAAGGTCCCGACCACGATCGGAAGGCTCCACGCATGAACGGCGATGAGCTCGTCACTTCGTCGCCGTGCTTCGTCGATCGCCCATTCAAGGGCGCGACGAGATCCATACGACCCGTCGACTCCAACCACGATCGTCCCCATGACCGCTCCTTTCGTTGACATGAACGACCCTCAGCGTTTCGCCGCCGGCTCGAATCCGTGCTCGTCCGCGATTTCCGGTGTCCGGCACGGATGGCTGCCGAGGAGATTGCCCTCAAGCTGAGGCTCGCCACGAAGGAAGGAGGCAGCGTGCCGAGGTTGCATGTGCGAGACGTGATGACAAGTCCAGCAGTGACGCTGGCCCCCTCAACGCCTGCTCGGGAAGCCGCGAGAGTGCTGCATACCCACTGGATAAGCGGTGCGCCGGTGACCGACGACGAAGGGGAGCTTCTTGGTGTGGTCACCGAAGCAGATCTCGTTCCCCAGGAGGGAGTCACGGCACGGGAGACCGTCGGGGAGGTAATGACGACATCCGTCCAGACCGCCGGGCCCGACGAGGAGCTCCGAACCGTTGGCCGGCGATTGGTAAAGGCTAGGCTGAGGCAGCTTCCTGTTGTTGCCGGCACGAAGGTCATCGGCGTTGTGGCGCGACGCGACCTGCTCGGCGTCTTTGACCGGTCCGACAGGGAGCTCGTCGCGGCCGTCGGCAGGTTTCTCACGGAGTGCGCCTTCGTACCTCCGGACGCCGACATCCACGTCGACTCGACGGACGGCGTCATTACGCTGAACGGCTACGTCCTCTACGAGTCAGATGTTCGCGTCGCCGGATCGCTGGCGGCATCTGTGGATGGCGTCATGGACGTCGTCAACAACCTCGCGTTCCAGGCGCCCAACCCCGGCCTTCGCAACATCGAGTTCGCACGATCGACTGAAGCGTGGGACTGAATCGGCCCACGTCGGAGTCAGTGGATGCCACGGATGGCCGAGCTCGTCTCCTCGACTACAACCAGAGCGACCCGACGAAGGAGTTGACGGTGCGCGGCAACGTCCTGGTCCTAGGATCCGACGAACGGCTGGAGCGTGCGCTCGAGCTCATGATTCCGGGAATCATCGTCCGCGGCTGCCGCGGGGCCACCGACACGGAGGGGCTCGCCGTTGACGTCGTCGTTATCGCTGGGCCTCAACCAATCGCCGAGCTCACCGAGGTCCGCGTCCATCCAAACCTCTACGCAAAGCCGGTCGTGCTGGTCGCGCCGGGGCACCGAATGAGCCAGCAGGAGTGGCAAGCGGTCGGCGTATGGCCGGTGACGAGTCGAGGATTCGATCAGATCGACGTCCTTACAGACCGCGTCGCCTGGCTTCTTTCCCGCATCTACCATCCGGCCTCGCGCGGTCGCGCCGAAGCGACAAGGGCTCGCGCAGCTTCGTAGGTCCAGCCGTCCCGCTGTTCGTCGTCCACCGACGAGAAGCATCCGTGCTCTCCCCCGAGAAGAACCCAGGCGCTCCCCGGATGGACCGCCGCGAGTATTCATCGACGCTTACCCCAGTCGAGGAGGCGCCATGACGATCACAGAACCACGGATCGAGCAACCGGTACGCGCTTCAGGAGCGCCTAGAGATGCCGAGTCAGCTCGGAAGATGCTGCGGAATGACCTTTGGCGCGGTTGGGTCGCCTTCCGGTGTCTTGCTCTCGCTCATCGTCTCGTTCTTCGCGGCGACTCGAGCCGGAGATGCTCCGGCTGCCGGGCCGGTTGAGCCGGCGGATGGCTCGGCGCAGATCGACGCGAACGCCAAGCCCGCGGTCAGCTTCGACGCTCGCGACGCTCGTCTGGCCGCCGCCTCCTCGCCCACAACACACAAGATCCGGCTCGAAGCCACCGAGCGTGTCGTCGAGGTGGCGCCGGGCACGAAGCAGCAGGTTTGGACGTTTGGAGACATGGTTCCCGGCCCGACCCTGCGCGGGAAAGTCGGCGACGTCTTCGAGATCACGCTCGTCAACAAAGGCAAGATGGGCCACTCCATCGACTTCCACGCGAGCAAGGTCGCGTGGAACGACGAGATGCGGACCATCAATCCCGGCGAGAAGCTCGTGTACCGCTTCGAGGCCAAGCATGCCGGCGCCTTGATGTACCACTGCGGGACGGCTCCCGCGCTCGACCACATCGGCAACGGCATGTACGGCGCCCTGATCATCGATCCGCCGGGCCTTCCGGCCGTCGACAAAGAGTTCGCATTCGTCCAGTCCGAGCTCTACCTCGGCCCCCAGGGCGAGGTCGGCGACTACTCGAAGATGCTGGCCGGGAAGGACGACGCGATCGTCTTCAACGGCTACTTCAACCAGTACCTTCACCGCCCCATCAGGGTGGAGCCGGGAGAGCGGATCAGAGCGTGGGTGCTCGACGCCGGGCCGTCCGAGAACTCCTCCTTCCACGTCGTCGGGACGATCTTCGACACCATGTACAAGGAGGGCGACTACACGCTGCGTCCCGGTGCGGATCGCGGCGGTGCCCAGGCGCTCGACCTCCAGCCCGCCCAAGGTGGGTTCGTCGAGTTCACCTTCGACGAGGTCGGCCTCTACCCCATCGTCACGCACAAGTTCCGAAACGCGAGCCGCGGCGCGCTCGGGCTGTTCCAGGCCGGTGACGTCGAGTCCGCATCGGGCGGAAGCCACTAAAGGAGGGAGAAGCTGATGACCGCGCGACCGAGGATTGTTGTGGCCGGCGGAGGATTCGCCGGCCTCGAGGCCGCCTTCATGGCACGGATGCGTCTGCACGACAACGTCGACATCACCGTCGTGTCCGACCATGAGCGGTTCCTCTTCAAGCCGAACACGACCTACATCCCGTTCGGAGCAGAACCCGACCACCTCTTCATCGACCTCGACAAGCCGCTCAAGCGACGGAACATCGCGTTCATCAAGGGCCAGGTGGTGGACGTCGACCCCGGCGCCCAGACGCTTGTCCTCGCCGACCGCACCAGAGTGCCGTACGACTTCCTCGTCCTCGCCACCGGTGCGTCCATGCGGCCCGAAGAGATCCCGGGACTGACAGAACACGCCGCTCAGATCTTCACAGTCGACGCGATGCTCGATCTCCGGCGCCGTCTGGACAAGGTGCTCATCCGCGCAGAGGCCGGCCGTCGGAGCGACGTCCTCTTCGTCGTCCCACCCAACAACAAGTGCTCGGGTCCCCTCTACGAGATCGTCTTCATGCTGGAGACGTGGCTTCGACGCCACGGTGTTCGCGATCAGGTGAACATCACCTACTCGACGTACGAGCGCTCCTTCATCCAGGCCTTTGGCCCCCGGCTGCACCAGGTCGTCGCATCGGAGTTCGCCGAACGCGGCATCGAGGGGCACACCGAGGAGGTTGTGGAGCGGATACGGGCCGGCGAGGCTCGCTTCGAGGGTGGAGTCACACGCTCCTTCGACGACCTCATCTCGTTCCCGCCTTACGTCGCCGCGGTTCACTACCCCGCCCTTCCCTCGGACGAGCGCGGTTTCATCACGACAGATCTTCCGAGCCGCGAGGTCGTCGGCTACCCGGGCGTCTACGCGCCCGGTGACGCCGGCGACTTCCCGGTGAAACAGGCATTTCTCGCCTTCCTCGAGGCCGACTCGACGGCCGAGCACGTCGCTGCGCGCGTTCAGGATCGGCAGCCGGCCGGCGGCTTTGATCCGGTGTCCATGTGTGTCATGGAGATGTTCGACAAGGCCACGTTCGCGCAGGTTCCGTTGCGGCTCACCGGCGATCCTCTTCGTCCCGTGGAAGTCCGACCCGACGCCGACGGCGAATACAAGGTCGGCGTCTCGCCACTATGGCGTCTCGGGAAGAAGCTGCTCGGGGTGTACCTGCCGATGCGCTTCCGCGCTGGTGAGCCCTTCCACGCCGGAGTCGGCTGGACGCTCATGGACGTGGGTCTGAAGGGCATGACCGGGGTACTGACGACCTAGGGGTCGTCATGATTGATTCGAGGATCGTCGAGACACACATCTCGGTCCTGTTTTTCGTAGGCGATCGCGTCTACAAGCTGAAGAAGCCGGTGCGCTTCGACTTCATCGATCTGTCGACGCGCGAAGCCAGAGAGCGGATCTGCCACCGGGAGGTAGAGCTCAATCGCAGGTTGTCACCGGACGTGTACCTGGGCGTCCTCGACGTCGTCGACGGGGACGGAACGAAGATCGACCACATCGTCGAGATGCGCCGAATGCCCGAGGAACGCAAGCTCTCGGCGCTCGTGGCGAGCGGTCGAGATGTCCGAGAATGTCTCCGGTCGCTGGCCCGCGAGATCGCCGCGTTTCACGCCGCCGCCGCGACCTCCGAGGACATCGATTCTGCGGGGCGTTGGACATCGGTTCGACGTGCCTGGAACCAGAACCTCGCCGAGATGGAGCGTTTCGCCGGCCCCATCGTGAACCGCGAAGCTCTTGAGCGCGCAGATGAGATGGCTCACCGGTACCTCGACGGCCGGCGGCCGCTGTTCGAGCACAGAGTCGCCCAGAGGTGCATACGCGACGGCCACGGCGACCTCCTCAGCGACGACATCTTCTGCATGGACGACGGTCCCCGCGTGCTCGACTGCATCGAGTTCGACGATCGCCTGCGCTATGGCGACGTTCTTGCGGACGTCGCCTTCCTGGCGATGGATCTCCAACGGCTCGGCGCGGCCCCCGAGGCGAGATACTTCCTCGATCTCTATCGCGAGTTCTCTGGGGAGACATACCCGCAGAGTCTCGTCCACCATTACATCGCGGGCCGGGCACTCGTCCGGTCGAAGGTCGCCTGCCTTTCATACGAGCAGGGCAACGAAGCGAAGGACATCGAGGCCTCGACCCTCCTCGAGATGGCCGTCCAACACCTCGACGAGGCGAGGATCCGGCTCGTGCTCGTCGGTGGATTACCGGGTACCGGGAAGTCGACGCTCGCGGCGGGCCTCTCCGATGCGACGGGGTGGGCGTTGCTCCGCTCCGACGAGGTCCGTAAGGATCTCGCGGGCATGGGGCATGCAGAGCGAGCCGCCGCAGAGTTTCGCCGCGGCGTCTACTCGAACGAGATGACGGAACGCACGTACGACGCGCTCTTGCAGCGGACAAGAGCACTCCTCCAGCACGGTGAGTCCGTCATCGTCGATGCCTCCTGGCTGAGAACGGAGCATCGCGAGAAGGGCGGCGAGCTCGCTCGCGAGATATCGACCGATCTGTACCAGCTGCGGTGCGTCCTCGACGCGGATGAGGCTGCGCAACGCATACGCGCACGGACGCGCGATGTCTCTGACGCTGATGAAAGGATCGCTGCAATCATGGCCGCGCGCGCCGATCCGTGGGCAGACGCCACCGAGATCGAGACCGACTCGTCCCCGAAGGAATGTGTGAAACGCGCCTTAGCGGCTACTTCGCTCTCTCTGAGTGCGGCACGATGACGATCGGGCAGTGAGCGTGGTGGACGACCTGCTGCGATACAGATCCCAGCAATAACCCCTTGAACCCGCCGCGACCGCGGGAGCCGACGACGATCATCTCGGCGCCCTCCGATGCGCCGATCAACGCTTGTGCCGGAAGCTCGTTGGCCACCTCCGCCTTGAGCTGGATCTCGCCGTCCTTCGGAAGTGATGCGACGGCATCGGCCAGCACTTGCTCTGCCGATCCCTTCAGATCCGCGCGCGGGAGCCCGTCGGCTCCCGGGAAAGCGGGTGGGAACGTCCATGAGTGGATCAAATGCAAGGACGATCCGCGTAGCTTCGCCTCGGCGGCGGCCCAGGCGAGCGCCAGCTGTGAGTTCTCAGAGCCGTCGACTCCAACGACGATTCTTCCCATGACCCGATTATGAGCGGTCGCGCTGCCGTCCCCGTGCTGCTGGTGCCGTAGCACCTAACGGCCGCCATGCAAAACCCGTGGCCGTGGTTCGATTCCGCGCGCAGCGTCTCGCGCACACGTGCAGGTTCACGCCGCGTCTCCCGGACGGTCTCGATCGGCGCGGATCTTCTTCTCCAACGCCTCGATGACCGTTGGCGTGAAGTCGGTTCCGGTAACTTTCTCGATGCTGCCGAGCCCGGCGGGGCTGAAGACGTTCACTTCGAGAAGCTTGTCGCCGGCGATGTCGAGACCGACGAGAAACATTCCGTCCTCGACCAGTTTCGGACCGACGGTCTTCGCGATGAAGAGCATCTCGTCGGTGAGTTCGACGGCTTCGGGCTCGGCCCCCACACGGACGTTGCTTCGAAGGTCGTCGGTCGTGCGGGCACGCCGGAAGACGGCATACGTCCCGTCCTTGGAGAGCGGCTCGCCGTCCATCATGAACAGCCGCACGTCGCCGGGCTTTGCCGCTTCGACGTATTCCTGGACGACGATGTATCCGTCTCGACGGATCGTCTCGATCATCTGATTCACGTTGGTCTCGCCGTCGTGCTCCACGAAGAATACGTTCCGGCCACCCGAGCCTTCGAGCGGCTTCAGTACAGCGCCGCCGGCGATCGCGCTCAAGAACGACAGCACTTCTTCGGCTTCCCGCGTCACGAGCGTCCTCGGTCGGATCGAGCTGGGGAACTGATGGAAATACATCTTGCTCAATGCTTTCGCGAGTCCGGCGGGATCGTTCACGACCAGGACACCGCGCTGCGCTGTGAGTGTGCCGAAGACGACACCGACAGAACGTGCCCACGAGCGACTCCCGATGTCGTCTGCGGGATCGTTGCGGAGGAATAAGACATCGAGATCCTCGACCGAGATACGACCCGGTTCGGCGTTCTCATCCTGAACGGCGCCCAGGAATCGTTCGAGATCGCCGCCGCTGGGTTCGGCGCGGCGCGCGTGGGCACGCAGGGCTTCGTCTGGGTCGTAGGCGAGATCTCCCGTTCCGATGTACCAGACGTCGTGCCCGGCCTCGGCCGCGGTCATGGCGAGCCGAGTCGTTGTGTAGAGAGGGTCTTCGCCGGCGACGTCGTTGACCAGGAACGCGATCCTCATCTGGAGCCCTCTTCGACGAGATCGATGACGCTGCGGCCGCGACGAAGAGAGGTAAGCCGCTGATCGGCCTCCGGGTGCGCGAGCCAGCGCGGCCGCAGCGGCGGCTGCCCGAGCACACCGCGCAATGTCAGCTCCTCGATCATCGGCACGTGTTCCAACGCGAGCTTTCCGACGAAGAGCGGTTCGAGATCTCCACCGGCGGCAATGTAGGAGAGGAGCGCGGCCAGCCCACGCAGGTAGATCGCGTCTTTGGTTAGACCACCCGAGCGATGGACACGCATGGAGATGCCGAACGCCGCACGCGGAGCCACGTCCCAGTCGGTATGCAGGAGCCGGAAGGTCTCGATGAACTCTGCACCTGCCGCGACGGATCGAACGGCGAGGACGCGGGCCGCGATCGTCGCCAGACGACCGGCCGTCAGACCGCCGACGAGGTATTCGGCCAAGATCGCCAGCCCTTCCTGCGTCTCTTCGTAGCCCGGAAGTCCCACCTGGAGCTGACGCAGCGGCTGTGCCGCACCATTCACGTGAGTAACGACGTGCGTGCCGATCTCGTGCTGGACGAGCGCGTCACAGCGTTCTTCCGGGATCATTGCAGCGGCACCCACGACGAGGTTTCCGTTCGATACGACGACGCCCGGATAGTCGTCGCGCACTTCTACTGTGCAGTCGATCGCGGACACTCGCCGGTACGCGTCGAGCTCATCGGTCGCGCGTCGAGCAAAAACGTCTGCGCCGATGAACGCCGATGTGCCGTCCTCGTCGTGGCGTGCAGATGATGCGTTCAGGAGACTCGTGGCGAGCTCTTCGAGCTCCTCATCTCCTCCGCCGTAGAGCTGAAGGCTGCTCAGCAAGAACTGGTTCGTGTCGCGGTCCTCGAGGAGGGTGATGCAGCGGTCGATCTCTCGACGTTTCTCCCGGAACAGTGCGGTCAGTGTCGGATCCTCGACGGCGTCGAGATCGACGTCATAGAGCGACCGCCTGAGGACGTCGGGATCGCTCCTCAGCGGGCGGTATCGGAAGTTCGGAGGCCGAGCAAACCCTGAGTCATCGAACTCGGCCCAAGCCTCTTCGGAGTTCACCGGCGTGACCATGAAGAGCAGATCGAGCTCCTCGGCGATCTCGACGAAGCGTTCGTCGGCGACGTAGGCAGCCTCCAGCAGATCGCGGCGGCCCAGCGCGCGAAAGTCTTTGACTTCGAACGACGTCTGCACGATCGCGAACTCGAACAAGGCGCGATGGAGCGCGGTCGTGAGATCGCGCTGTAAGGCCCGGGAAACGACCGGCAGGCGGTTGCCCGTCTCCGGATCGACGAAAATTGGAGGAATCTCCACACCGATGACCGTGCATGCGGTCTTGCGCGCGATCTCAGGGGACACCAGGGCCGGTGCGCCGGGCGGGGCCGGGGCGTGGTCGGAGCCGATGATCTGTGCCGGCATCAAGCTCGGGCCAGAATCGGTTTCCGCGAGGGCGTTGATGAGAGCGGTCACCGTCGGCGACTCCTCATCGTCGGTCGATACGTGAATGCGAAGCCTCGGTTCGGCGCCCGCATCGCCCGCCCAGAGCTCGACAACGAGCACAGCACCGAAGAGATCGGCGAGAGCGCCGAGGACGTTCGCGAAGGTCGCACGCGCCGGGGCTGTCGGCTCTTCGGGCGCGATGAGATACGACCCTTGTCCATAGACGACCTCTTCGAAACGCGGTCGGCGCGAGACCATGCGAGAGACCGCAACGAAGGGCATCGGACGGTCGATGTACAGCCGACCACCGTCCAGTTGCTGGGTAAGGCCGTGGCCCGACCTCAAACGGGCGAGGACGTCGTCGTCCACACCTCGCTCGTCGAGACGCGATCCGCGCACGTCATCACCTCGCGCCGGTGAGGTCGAGCACGTGAGGGAGCGTGGCGGCGAGTGCGTCGCGTACGCGTTGCCAGACCTCGCGATCGAGCTCACCCGTCCGCTCGTCCATAAAGAACTTCTTCACGTCGATCGCAAGCGCACAACCGTGCTCGGCGAAGAGCCGGTTCGTCCAGCCGGCCATGTGACCGCCGCGGAACCGGACGTTCTCGCGAGCGTCTAGCCCTTCGCTGCGCATTCCTTCGATGAAGTGATCGATGACGTGTCCCCAGCGGTTCCGATCCACCGATCCGGTTCCCACGTTCACTTCGGGGTTGCCCTCGGGATCGGCCGGACACTCGAGCCGTCGATGGTTGTAGCTATGAAGGTCGAAGAGGACGAAGTGTCCGCATCGATCGATCACACCCTCGAGGAGGGAGTGAAGGTCGTCGTAGAAGCGTTGATAGATCCGAAGCGACTCGTCGACCACCGCCGCGGGGATCTCGTCGCGCCAAACTTGGAGGTCCCAACAGTCCTCGGGCACGAAGCAGACCGCATCCTCGGGCGGCCGGTTGAGGTCGACCTCGAACCGTGATCGGTGGACGAGGACACGATTTGGAGCGATCGACGTCCAGCCGTCGGTGAATGGATCCTCTTCTCGCCGCCGAGTTCGCTCGTCGAGCGCCATCAATACCGCGACGTCGTCGCGAACGTCGTGACCGGCGTGTATCGCCGTGGCGACGATAGGCCCATCCCCTTCGTGGATCGAGTACGGACGCCTCAAGCGCACCTCCGACATGCTTGCATCTGCCTTAGGTAATTCATTCCCGCAGGTCGCGGGGCGCACACAAGGGCACGAGCGCGGAAGTCGGCAAGCGAAGCAACAGATGCAAGCGGTGCGTTTTAGCGCCCGAACCAGGCCGCCAGTCGCTCCTTCTCGAAGGCAACCTTGTCGCGGTAGCCGGCCTCGTCCGGCGCCACGGCGAAGTGTCCGATCGGATGCGGCCGGCCGAAGAACTCGCCTTCCGCGCGCATCGCTTTCTGGCCGCCCGTCTCGACCCAGCAATAGCCGCGCCCATCGAATCGCGCAGCAGGCTCATCGCCGCGAATCTCGCTGGCGATGTTCTTCGCGACGACACTCGCCTGGCGCTCGGCCAGGTTGCCCGTGCGAGGGATCGGCATTTCCGTATACGACAAGACCTTGGCGCAGTCCCCCAGCGCATACACATTCGGGGCTTGTGTCCGTAACGTCTCCCGGTCGACGACGACGAGCCCGCTGCCGTCGGTCAGTCCGGTGTCGGCCAGCAGCGCGGCCGGACGATGAGGCGGAACGACAATGAGGACATCGAAGTTGCGCTCGCTTCCGTCCTCGTAACGAGCCGTACCGGCCTCCGCCTCCACGATCTTCGCGCCGGGTGCATACGTGATGTCGCGCTCGGCGAGCATGGCCACAACGCGCTCGCCCGCCTCTGGAGGCAGGATCGGAAACGGACGCGGCTCCGGGCTGGTCACCTCGATGGCCGCGCTTGCGCCCACGACGTCGCGGATCATCATCGATGCTTCGTAGGGAGCCGGCGGACACTTGAACGGTGTCGAACAGATCGTCACGAGTATGCGACGGGGTGACTCTCGGAGCGCCGGAGCAATCTGCTCGGCCCCCTGGAGGCTGTACAGGTTGAGGCCGTGCTCGGCGATACCCGGAACGGCGCTCGCATCCACGTCGAGCCCGAGAGCGACGACCAGTCGGTCGTACTCGAGTGAAGCGTCGTCGGTTTGCACCGATCGATTGGCGATGTCGATCTTGCGAACCGAGGCCTGAACGAAATCGATCCCGTGTCGCTCGACGCCTGAACGAGGATGCAGGCAGGACGCGGCGCTACGGCTGCCGGTCGCGACCCAGAGCTTGGTGAGGCCCATGTGGTAGTCGGGCTCACGATCGACGATCGTCACCCGCACATCTTCGCCACAAGCGTTCTTCAGCTCGACGCCGGCCGTTAGGCCGCCAAAGCCCCCTCCGAGAATCAGAACGTGTTCAGCCATGAGTCGCTTGCGGCATCCTAATGCGATGCGTGCGAGCAAGGCCGCGACGGAGCTCGCCGTCGCTGGACTCGTGCTCGGCATCCTCGCCGCTGCTGCTTTCGGCTCCCACGTGGCCAACGGCGGATTCGTTTCGGACGACTGGCCGCTCGCCTCGACGCAGGCGCTGCGCGGATTCGGCGCGGGCGTCCAGGACATGACGATCATCCTCGGCTCCCGGCCCCTCATGGCCGTCTTCCAGCCGGCGCGATTCGCGTTGCTGGGCACATCGAGCCCCGTGCCTCACCTCGTCCTCGCATTGGTCTTGGGTGCCCTCACGGCGCTGGGCGCCTACGCACTGCTTCGGGAATTGCGCTTGCGGCGTGTGGAGGCCGGATGTATCGCCGCCCTGGGGTTCTTGTTCCCGTGGGCCGACTCGATCCACCTGTGGGCGAACGCGAGCCTTCATGAGATTGCGCTCGTGTTCTTGTTTGGAGGAGCAACACTCTCGCTGCGCAGCTTCCGTGTCGCGAGGCGACGATCGACCTTCTACGCGGCAGCAGGAACGGCCGCACTGGTGGCAAGCGTGCTCACCTACGAGGTCGTGGCCGCCGTTGCGCTGGCGGTCGGTGCCCTTTATCTGACGCGCGCACCCGTGAAACGGGCACTGACTCGGTGGGCGGTTGATGCCGTCTGCATCGGCGGCGCCGCCGTCTACAGCATCGTGGCCTCGACCAAGCCGCCGCAGGACTTGAGCCGTCAGATCGACCGCGCCATCGATCTGGCAAAATCGGCGGTCACCCTGACCGCGACGGCGGTTCTTCCGGTGCGCGGGTACGCGAGGCTCTCTGTACTGATCGTCTTCGTCGTCCTCGGTGGAGCACTCTGGTACGCGGCTCGCCGGACGACCGACGCGCCGGCGCTCGAGATCCGGCGTCTGCTCGTCGTCGCCGGCATTGCCCTGGCCGGAGTCGTTGCGAGTTACGCGCCGTTCGTCCCGCAGGCGTACTGGACGGCGTGGAAGCCCGGACTCGAGAACCGCGTCAATATCCTCGCCGCGTTCCCGATGGCGGTCTTTGCCTACTGCGTCGCCGCTCTGACGGGCGTTCTCGCTGGACGAATCCGGCCGAGCACTCGGTGGCTGCCGCCTGCGGTCACCATTGCGCTCGTTCTGGCCATCGGAGCGTCATATCTGCGAACACTCTCGACCGACAAGGCGCATTGGGCCGAGGCTCGGACGGAAGCCGACGCCGTCCTCAATGTGCTCGACTCATCGGTCCCCAGCCTTCCTCGCGACTCGACGGTTTACGTCTTTGGAGCGCGTGGTCAAGTGGCGCCCGGTGTCCACGTCTTCGCAGCGCCGTGGGATCTGCACGGCGCGCTCACCCTGAACAGAGCCGACCGGACGCTTGCCGCATATCCCGTGCTCGAAGGCGGCTCCCTCGAGTGCGGGCGTACGCTCATCACACCGCATCTGACCGGACCACTCGGCGACTTCGACCTCGATCCGACGGAGCAAAGCGTGCCCTACGGCTTGGCCTACTTCGTCGACGTGCCCACCGGCTCGGCAGTGCGGCCACTGAGCCGGAGGGAATGCCGCCAAGCGCTACGCACACTCGAGCCGGGGCAATTCCGCCGGCGCTCTACGGGCTGAGGTCGCGGCCGGCCCGGTAGACGGTGTCCGCCCCGGCGATGAGCTGTCTCGGCAGATCCTGCAGCTTCAGGATCGTGTCTCCGAAGACCATCGTCTGGCGGCGCATCAGCTCGAAATCGACGAGCTCGTCCAGACCGAAGGCCGGGTTGTACAGCGTGTTCGGGCCGGTGATTCCCGCCAGGGTCGGGAGCAGCTCGCCGTGATACGCACCGCCCTCGCCCCCGTAGCTCCGGTGCGGCGGGAAGCCCACCTGTGGAGCGTCGGCCCCACGCAGGATCCAGGTCCTGCGGATGTCACGCTCGATCACACTCGTCAGAAGCGCCTGGAGCGAGACGGGGCTCTCGTGGGAGAACGTCACGAACGGCTCCGACCTACCCGTGTAGCGAAGCTCGAAGCCGGGACGACCCTTGCGCGGGAAACGCCAGAACTCCTTCGCCCCGAGATGCTCGAGCGCGACGGCGAACGCCACGGTTCCCTCGTCGTAGCCCGGGTCCAGCTCTTCGTGGGCGTAGTTGTGTGCGCCGTTCTCAGACAGATAGAGGTGAGCGGTCGACATGACGAACTCGAGCGTTCGCGGGCGGCATTCGAGCGGAAGCTTGGCGAAGTACTGCGCGAGCGCGAGGATCGATGTCGGCCCGTTGTCCCAGACGGCGTTCATCCCGTCGGTATGGCTGGCGATGACAATTCGCTCTCGGCTCCCACCTGTGAGCGTGCCGATCAGCGTCGGTGACGGCACGTTCGGTGTGACCTGCGCTCGAACGACGAGCTCGGCGTTCTTGCCGGCCAATCTCTTGAGCTGCTCACCCTCATCGACTCCGACGAAGGCGGCCGGGACATCCCAGAAGACACCGTTGTAGGGCTGGTAGTTTCCCCGCACCTGCTCGTACGGAAGCGTGTGCGCGAATACGACACCGGCCGCGCCGGCCTTTGCAGCCTCCTGGAGATCGGTGACGCGCTGCGCGTAGCCCGAGAAGTCGCGCTCGTAGTTTCCCGCGTAGTCGATTGAGCCGTCCGGGTCGTGGACGTAGTAAGCCACGGCGAAGAAGATGGCCTGCGGTCCGGTACCGGGCAGCGCATCGCGCAGCACGATCTTGCCTTTGACGTCGCTCGCCGAAACCGCCGTGCCCGCGGGCACGTAGATCAGCTGCCCACGCACCGATCCGGCTTTGCTGTACGGGACGGCGCCCGAGACACGCACCCGCCGCCCCTGCACCGACAGCCGCGTCCCACGCTCGAGCCAGCGGTTGATCGACTCGTACCGCTTGCGGACGCGTACGCCTTTGATGCGGCGAAGCTGCGACTCGAGCCACGCGACGTAACGGTGGTGCGCGGGTGACGCGGTCGGCCTGGCTCCCGCGTCGGCCATGACCTTGTTCAGTGCACGAATCCGCGAAGCGCTCGGGAATGCCTTCTCGTCGACGGACGCCGCACACTCTTGAGCTCCGGCGGGCCCGACCCTTGTCGTGGATACGAGGACAATGACAATCAAGGCCACGCGAGCGAGTCGCACTACCGCCCCTCCCTGGACGACATCCGAAGCAGTCTACGTGCGACGATACGGCGATGTATCCGGGAGAGCACGCACGGCGCAATCCTGACCAGGCCGCGTTCATCATGGGCGGCACCGGAGAGATCATCACATTCGGCGAATACGAAGCCCGGGCGAACCGGCTCGCTCACCTCTTCCGAGATCTCGGCCTCCGGCGCCTCGATCACGTCGCCTTCTTCATGGAGAACAACGTGCGGATGCTCGAGGCCGAAGGCGCTGCCGAGCGGACGGGCCTGTACTTCACGTGTATCAACTCGTATCTGGCGGCCGAGGAAGTCGCGTACATCGTCAACGACTCGGAGTCGCAGGTGCTCATCACGTCGGCCGCCAAGAAGGGAGTAGCCGAGCTCCTTCCCGACCTGTGCCCGAAGGTCCGGCGCTTCCTCATGTGCGACGGAACCGCGCCCGGGTGGGAGAGCTACGAGGAGGCGGTCGCCGGCTTCCCGACGGAGCCAATCTCAGACGAGCGACTCGGCGCCGCGATGTTGTATTCGTCCGGGACGACCGGCCAGCCGAAAGGCATCCTGCGACCCCTCGCAGACATGCATCCGGCCGACGCGTTGCCGGTTATGGAGTTCGTGAAGCTCATGTTCCGGTTCCGCGAAGGCCAGATCTATCTCTCACCGGCGCCCCTGTATCACTCGGCCCCCCAGGCAAGCGTGTCGGCGAACATGCGGCTCGGGTCGACCTCCGTGATCATGGAGCGCTTCGATCCCGAGCAGTTCCTGCAGCTCGTCGAGCGATACGGCGTCACGCACTCGCAGATGGTCCCAACCATGTTCTCGCGCTTGCTCAAGCTGCCCGAACAGACACGCAGGGCCTACGACATCTCGTCGCTGGAATGCATCATTCACGCCGCAGCGCCGTGCCCGGTGCCGGTCAAGGAAGCGATGATTGAGTGGATCGGCCCGAAGATCGTCGAGTACTACGGCGCAACCGAAGCCAACGGATTTACGTTCTGCGACTCGGCCGAATGGCTCGCACACAAAGGCACCGTGGGCAAGCCGGTGCTCGGAGAGCTGCTCATCCTCGATGACGACATGAACCCCTGCCCCGTCGGCACCTCGGGCACGGTGTGGTTTCGCGGCGCGACGAACTTCGAGTACTACAACGACGCGAGCAAGACGGCGGACTCACGGAAGGAAGACGACGCCGGTGTCATGAGCACCGTCGGAGACGTCGGCTACGTCGACGACGACGGCTACCTCTATCTGACCGACCGCAAGACCTACATGATCATTTCCGGCGGGGTGAACATTTACCCGCAAGAGACGGAAAATCTGCTCATTACGCACCCCAAGGTCATGGACGCCGCCGTGATCGGTGTTCCGAACGAAGATCTCGGCGAAGAGGTCAAGGCGGTCGTCCAGCTGATGAAAGATGTGGAGCCCGGTCCGGGCGTCGAGCGCGAGCTCATCGACTTCTGTCACGAGCACCTCGCGCGGTTCAAGTGCCCGCGTTCGATCGATTTCACCGACGAGTTGCCGCGCCTACCAACCGGCAAGCTCTACAAGCGACTGCTGCGCGACAAGTACTGGGCAGGCCACTCGACGAGCATCGTCTAGAGGACGACGGGCAGCTTCGCCGGCGACCGTCCCAGCACCACGCGCCACGGAAGGTTCGCGGGATCCTCCGCGAGCGTCAGCTCCGGACCGCACGCGACCGTGGCACGGACGCACTCTTGCAGCGTCATTCGCGCAAGTGCTGCGCCGAGGCAGAAGTGCGGGCCGGCGCCGAAGCTGAGCAAATGCGGCGTTCCGTGGACGGCGAAGCGTCCAACGTCCAGTGTGTCCGGGTTCTCCCAAACGCCCGGCTCCCGGTTCGCCGAAGCGGTGCACAGCACCATCACCGATCCAGCGCCGAGCTGCGTTCCGGCGACGACGAGCGGCTCGACGGCCGTCCGCGGCACACCGATAATGCTCGGCTCGTATCGGATCGTCTCCTCGACGGCCCACACAAGCAGATCCGGATCCCAGCGCACGCGCTCTGATTCGTGCGGGTGCCGCAGCAGCGTCAGCAAGGTGCAGCCGATCTGGCTCGTCGTCGTGTCGTGCCCGCCCACGAGCAGGTTCGCGACCATCGCGACGAGCTCTTCGTGGGAGAGCCGGTCGCCGTCATTCTCTGCGGCAAGCAACGCGCTTATGAGATCACTTGCGGGGTCCTTGCGGCGCCGCTCGGCGAGGTCCTCCACGTAGCCGAGTAGAGCGACGATCGCGCGCTCCGCATCCGAGATCTGTCCGGCGTCCATCACGCCGAACACCGGGCTGAGTGCATCGGTCCACGCGCCGAAGACCGCGACGTCGGGCTCGGGCACACCCAGCAGCTTGCACATGACGCGCATCGCAAGCAGCGCGAAGGTCTGCGTAAGGTCGCATCCGCCGTCGACGGCCGCACACCGAAGCGCGTCCTTCGCATAGAACGCCGCATCGGCTCGCAACGACTCGACCGAACGCGGCGAGAACGCCTTCGCGACGAGCTTGCGGAGCCGGTCGTGTCTCTCTCCTTCGTTCGTGAACATCAGGCCCCCGTACCAATCGCGCAGGGGGCCCTCGGTGATGCCCATCAGATCGAAGAACGTGAGGCCTACGCCGGCAACGCGCGGATCGCGTGCGAGCGATTCGACGTCCGCGTGTCTGAGGACGATGGTCGCGCCGGATGTTCCATCGACCGTGAGCGGTCCTTGTTCGGCCGCGGCTCGCAGCGACGCGTGCAGCTCGTCGCCCGCCGCCACGAACAAATCCACCATTCGCAGGAATTCTAAGCTGCCCGTCTTGAGGGTCTAGCTGGCCGCGCGCTGCGGGCGCCACCGGCGGATGTCCGGAAGTGGCGTCAGCAACGGCTCGACCTCGGCGCGCAGATGCTCGTAGTCGGGAGGGAGTGACAGCTTCTCGCCGAGCTGCTCGACCGGCTCGTCGACTGTGAATCCGGGGCCGATCGAGGCGATCTCGAACAGGACGCCGCTCGGCTCCCGGAAGTAGATCGACTTGAAGTAGAAGCGGTCGATGATCGGCGTCACGCTCGCTCCGCCCTCGACGACACGGTCGCGCCAGTCGGCGTGTTCTTCGGGCGGCGCCGCCCACGCGATGTGGTGGACGGTCCCCGCGCCCTGCTCCCCCCGCGTCGCCGACGCGTCGTACTCGTAGAACGAGCCCCTCCGGTCACCTCGAACTTCGTATGCACCAGTGCCGGACGACCGGAAGCCGAGCGTCTCCTCCAGCAACGAGCGACTACGATCCGGGTCGTCCGTGTACGCGCGCGCACCATCGAACCCCTGCAGGGCGAGGTCGGCCGGGATCTCCGGGTGATCGGCGATGAGCACCGGGTCCGAGGTCTCCACGATCCGGAGTTCCAGCTCGAGCCCTTCCGGGTCCTTGAACCGAATCAGGCCGTCGTGGCGTTCGACGACGGTGTCGAAGGAGCCGAGGCGCTTCTCCCAAAACGCGAGCGAATCCTCGGACGCAACGCGCCACACGATCCGGTGAACCATGCCGGCACCTGCGCGTCCCCGCGCCATGCCCGGATATTCGAAGAACGTGATGTCCGAGCCGGGGCTTCCCTTCTCGTCCGCGTAAAACAGGTGGTAAATGTTCGGGACGTCCTGATTGACGCTCTTTTTTACGAGCCTGAGCCCGAGCACACCGACGTAGAACTCGACATTGGCCGGCGCGTTGCCCGTGATCGCCGTGATGTGGTGAATTCCCTCGAGCTGCATAGATGGTCTCTACCCTATTTGCGACTGCGCGACGCCGTGGCGGCCCGGCCGCAGTGCGCACACACTTTTGCCGCGGCGGGAATGGAGCTCAGGCAGTGCGGGCACTCCTTGACCTTCGGCTCCTCCTTTGCCTTACCGCCGATCATGAGCCGGTTGACGGGTTTCACGACGAAGAAGAACACCGCGGCCGCAATGAGCAAGAAGCTGACAATCGCGTTGATGAATAGACCGTAATTGATCGCGTCCTTGCCGACACCGATGCTCCGTTCGCTGAAGTCCGGAACATTCAGCAGACCGAGAAGCGGCGTCAGGACGTCTCTTACGAGCGACGTCACGATCGCCCCGAACGCTGCGCCGATCACCACACCGACGGCCAGGTCGACGACGTTTCCGCGCAGGACGAATGCTTTGAACTCCTTGAGCATCACACTTCTCCTTATCTCGGCGGCATCCGCAGCGCGCCGTCCAGCCTGATCGTCTCTCCGTTGAGCATCGGGTTCTCGACGATGTGACGCACGAGCGCCGCAAACTCCGATGGGTCCCCGATACGGCGCGGGTGCGGGATCTCGTCGGCGAGCTTCTGGCGCTGCTCGTCCGGGAGCCCGGCGAGCATCGGCGTGTCGAACGTGCCGGGCGCGATCGTCACCACGCGGACCTGCCTGGCCGCGAGGTCGCGTGCGACGGGGAGCGTCATCGACACGACCCCGCCTTTGGACGACGAATACGCCGCTTGCCCGATCTGTCCGTCGAAGGCCGCAACGCTGGCCGTATTGACGATGACCCCGCGCTCTTCGCCGATTGGTTCTTGTGAGGAGATCTGCTGCGCGGCGAGCCGGATGACGTTAAAGGTCCCAATCAGATTCACGCGGATGACGAGCTCGAAGACTTTGAGGTCGTGTGGACCCGACTTCGAGACCGTGCGCTGGGCCCAGCCGATGCCTGCGCAGTTCACAACGATGTGCAGCGCTCCGAACGTATCGACTGCCGTCTGGACGGCCGCCTGAACTTCCTGCTCGTTGGTCACGTCTGTCGGCGCGAACGCGACCGACGAGCCAAGCTCGGACGCAACGGCTTCGCCTGGTGACTTCGGCAGGTCGCAGATAACGGCCTTCGCTCCCGCGTCGAGCAGTGCCTCGAGGCTCGCTCGACCGAGCCCGGATGCACCTCCGGTCACGAGCGCCACAAGCCCGTCGATCTGCATTCGCGCCATCCTAGTTGGATGCGAGAACCGGTTGAGTTGACGGCCGCCGATGCACCGGCCATCGCCGCCTTCACGCGTGTGGCGTGCCCGTACGATCTGCTCACGACGAGCTCCGTCGTCCGGTCGGTCTTCATCGACCCCGATCCGCAGCTCGTCCTCGCCGTCTACGACGGCGGCCTCGACGCCGTGGGGGCCGGCGTGGTGCGCGGCACACGCAGCTGGGTAAAGCTACTGGCCGTTCACCCCATGTCACGACGCAGCGGTGTCGGCACGATGCTGCTCGAGCGGATCGAGTCGTTCTGCCGAGACAAGGGCGCCGCGACGATCGAGATCGGGACGTCGGCACCGTACTACGTCGTTCCGGGTGTCGATGTGCGGCTCATGGAAGCCATCGCACTCCTCAAGACCCGCGGCTACCAGCGCTGCGGTGAAGCGTTCAACCTGGGGGTGTCACTCCGGAATCTGCCGGAACCCGCGATGCCGGTCCGCCACGCAAATGCCGACGACCTCGAAGCAATCCGGCCGTGGGTCGCCGAACACTTTCCCAACTGGATCGACGAGCTCCAGCGCGGTGTCGCGCTTGGACATTGTGTCGTCCACGAAGATCTCGGCTTTGCGTGCTACGACGTGAATCGTGAGTCGTGGTTCGGCCCGATCGCGACCAGGCCGGACAGCGGACGCCACGGCATCGGAAGCGCAACTTTGCTCGGCGCGCTGCATGCGATGCACGCGCTCGGCCACGAGCGCGCCGACATTGCGTGGGCAACCGCTGAGGAGTTCTACGGCAAAGCCGTCGGTGCGCGCGTCGACCGCGTCTTTTGGTGGTACCGGAAGAGGCTCTAGCCGGGGGCGGGTGAGGGCGGGCCTCCGCCGGCCTGTTGCTCGGGCGCCGGCGCGACTGGTGACGGAGCGGGCGACGCAGTCGGCGCGTTCGCTGCCGGCGGCGCCGTGACCGGTTCCGGCGTCGGCGTGATCGTCGGAGCGACTGTTGGTGTCGGTGTCGGTGTCGGACTCGGCGCAGGTGTCGCACCGGCCTGCTGCTGCTGCGGCGGCGGACTCGCATTCGGCACGCGCTCCGGCAGCCGGAAGAGCTGGTCGGGTCCACCGGATCCCTGCGTGCCTCCGATTGCGAACAAGGCCGCCAGCACAACCAGCAGGCTCGCAGCACCCACGTACACGGGCGCGAACGCCTTCATTCGATCTCGACGGTGCTCGGTGCGACGCCGTCGCTCGAGCTCGGGCGAGAGCTCTCCGCGCACGTTGAGCCACGACATCAGTGGCGCCGAAGCGTAGACCAACCCTTGCCACGCGAACAGTCCGAACAGGAATGCCGTCCCGCGACCACTGACGGCTACGGCGATCGCAGCTCCCCACAAAGCCACGGCGATCGCCGTCTCGGCCCGCGCGGCTCGCAGCGCGTTCAAAAAGCTTCGCTCGGTGCCCTCTTTCGGCGTGCGAAGGAACGACGTCTCGGAACGGAACAAGTGCTGGATACACGCAAGCGCGACGGTCCAGGACAAGGAGAGCCAGCTGAGGAATGCAAAAGCGGATCGTTTGAAGCTGATGCGCGACTTCACACGCAGCGA
Organism: Actinomycetota bacterium; assembly: GCA_035640475.1. Classification (GTDB taxonomy): domain Bacteria; phylum Actinomycetota; class JAICYB01; order JAICYB01; family JAICYB01; genus DASQWC01. Next base: position 22,589 of record DASQWC010000048.1, read on the forward strand.
CCACATCGCCCGAACGAGCCCGGACGCGATCAGCGCGGCGGGCAAGAGAATGATCGCGCCTCGCAATGGCCGTAGCTCGATCGAGCCGCCGCCGAGCACGATCATCGCCGTTCCGAACAGGATCGTCGTGAACCCCAGATACAACAGGTCGTTGAACCACATGAAGCAACTGAGCAGGTAGTCGACCCGTTGCGCGAGCGTGAGGCGATTCGAGCGTGACCGGGGGAACGGCAGCATGTGGAAGAAGTGCTTGCGAAGGATCTGGATACCGCCGAAGGCCCAGCGGAAACGCTGGCCTTTGAAGGCCGAGAACGTCAGCGGCAAGATGCCGATTCCGTACCGCTCCTTCACGTAGACGCCCGAGTAGCCGTTTCGGAGGAGCCGCAGGGACGTCTCGGCGTCCTCGGTGATGCACCATTGCGGCCAGCCGCCGACCTCTTCCAGGGCCGACCGCCTCATCAATCCCATCGTGCCCGCGAAGATGATCGAGTTCCGCTCGTGTCGAAAGGGCATCGACGCTTCGAAGAAGTAGTTGAGCGAGTCGTAACACGCGGTGAGATATGTGTTGCCTTCGTAATCGCGGTAGTTCTGCGGTGTCTGAACGAAGGCAACCTTTGGGTCGACAAAGTAGCCGACGAGCGACTTGAGGAACGCGGGGTCCACTCGGTAGTCGGCGTCGATGACGCCGATGATCTCGGAGTCGGGATCCATATGTCTGGCAATAAGCAAGTTCAGTGCACCGGCCTTGAAGCCGGGCAGGTTCTCTTCGTGGACGAACCTCACGCGAGGGCGTCCGCGGCAGAATTCCTCGACCGGACGCCAGAGGTCGGGGTCGGTCGTGTTGTTGTCGATGACGATGATCTCGAGGTTTGGGTAGTCGATCCCCTCGATCGATTGGATGGTCTCGATGAGCATGTCGGGGGGCTCGTTGTAGGCGGGGATCTGTAACGACACCTTGGGCAGGTATGCAGGATCGAAAGCGGGTTCCGGCCGGAGGGGTTTCGTCCGGCACAAGATGTCGACACCCTCGAAGACGAAGTAGGCGGCGAGGGCGAGGGCGAAGAGCTCGAGGACCAACAGCAGGAACGAGACGATGAACGGGACGACCGAGAGACTGCCCGCGAACGTGATCGCGAGCGCGAAGAACACGTAGCTTCCCGCGGCGGCGAGAAATGTTCCGAAAAACGCTTGTCCGAGTGGATTCCACTTCGGCCGGGTGAGCGCGACAAAGCCGATTGCGGCAACAAGAATCACCTGGGACGTCAAGATCGAGTCCGGGTCCAGTGCCCAGTAACGCGCGACGACCTCGCCGGACCCGAGCGCGAGACCGGTCCCGAGCAGAAGCCCGAGGATCCGCGAAGCGAAGCGAATTCGGTGGCCGAGTGTGACCAGCAGCAGCGTCGCTGCTCCCATAGCGACGAAGAACGTGATGAACAAGCCGAGGAACATGCCTAGGTCCCTACCCCGAGGTCGAGTGCGCCCGAACACGAGGAGATTGCGCGCCCGTCGAGCATCGCCCTGCCGAGCGCGACCCAGGCCCAGCCGTAGTACGAGGGACGCTCACGAGCCACCGACTCGGCACGGGCAAGAAGGCGATCACGTTCTGACGCATCACCGGCCGCGTGCGCTGCCGAGGCGGCGGCAACGATCTGCAGTGGATGCCGCTCGGACGACTCCCAGTCGCTCACGGCTCCGCGAAGCCGCTTGGCGAGGTCACGCGCGTCGTCGTCGCAGCTCGATGCAAAACGCACGAGTACACGAGCGGCGTCCAGTCCCGTGGACGGCATACCGTTTCCGTCGGGCGGACCGACGTCAACGATGCGGCCCGGTTCGATCCGGGCCCAGTCCGGCGGCATCGAGGTGCCGTCCGAAGTCGACTGCGCCGTCAGACGGATGCCGCTGCGGCTTACCTCGCGCCAGCGATCGTCGCCGAACGCGTCCGCAAACCGATCGAACGCCTCCGGGGCGATATAGCTGGGGTTCATCAGGTGTTTGTCCCGGGCCCACGGACCGGGCACAAGAACCCGGTCACGGCCGATGCGGACGGTTTCTGACTCAAGGATCGCTTTTGCCATTCGGCGCGCTTCCTTCAGGTACGCGGGATTCCCGAACTTGTCGGCCGCCAGCACCAGGGCATGCGCGGCGTCGACGTCTGCATCGGCAGCCGGCTGCTCGTCGGCGATCCGCCCACCGCTCCAGTGCCAGGACAGCAGGCCGTCCGGCCGCTGCAGCGCGCTGCGCGTCCACTGCCATACGCGTTCGAACTCACCCGCATCGTCGAGCGCCACCGCGAGCAACATCGCGTAGGCCTGTCCCTCGCTGACCGTGTCCGAGCCCTGATCTCGACGGACGACACGACCGTCGTCGTCGACGTACCGATCGAAGAACTCGGTCGCAAGGGCCGGCCGAAACACGCTCGCCGGCTGCCCAAATCCGCGGACGAGTGTTCGGACGCCGAATGCCGCCGCGAGCAGGATGGCAAGACCCGCGAGCAGTCCAACCCGAAATCTCCTGGGGTGAGGCGGAGCCTCAGTCTTCACGGCTCACGAAGCTTGGACGGCGTCGCGGAGGGTGCGCAGCGTCTGGGAGAGCAGGCGCGATACATGCATCTGCGATATGCCGAGCTCCTCTGCGATCTCGCTTTGCGTCCAATCCTTGAAGAAGCGCAGGACGATGATTCGTCGCTCGCGCTCCGGCAGTCCGCGAAGGTGCGGCTCGAACTCCGCCCACTCGTCGACCATCTCGAGGTCGTCGTCTATTGAGACCCGATCGGCCAGGGTCGCGCCCTCGCCGGCCTCGTCGATCGGCGCGTCCAGCGAGAGACTGGCGTACGCGTCCTGCGCGTCGAGGGCCTCGAGGACCTCTTCGTTCGTTAGTCCGGTCGTTCCGGCAATCTCGTCGATCGTCGGCGAGCGACCCAATTCCTGTGATAGTCGCGGGACGGCGTCTTTGAGCTGGAGAGCAAGCTCCTGGAGCCGCCGCGGCATACGCACCGCCCATCCACGGTCGCGGTGATACCGCTTGAGTTCCCCGAGGATCGTCGGGACGGCATAGGACTCAAAACTTGCGCCGCGACCGGAGTCGTAACCGTCGACGGCCTTGATCAGCCCGATCGATGCGATCTGAACGAGGTCATCCAGCGGCTGGCCCGAGCGCTGGTATCGGCGGGCCAGGTTCTGCGCGAGGGACAGATACCGCTCGATGAGCTGCTCGCGAACACCCGCATCCTCTCTCCGAGCGAAAAGCTCTTCAGGAGAGTCCTCCGATTGCAAAGGATCCATGACGCCTTTCGGCACTTGGAGTGGCTCCGAACTCTTCGTGCTCAGACTTCGGAACTACCAACGGGTACTAGGTCAACGTCGCTCGCTCCGGTTTGGGTTCGGATCATCACGATCCTCGCGTCGGGTTGGGTCACGAGAATGTCCGCGAAGGCCTCAGCGACGTCGCGCGAGAGAGAAAAGATCTCCTCGAGGGCGAGT
>DASQWC010000049.1:0-23886 GCA_035640475.1 Actinomycetota bacterium
GACCTTCGCACCCGCGCGGATCGACCGTTGCCAAGCGCGAAACAGGCGGTCGGCTCCGAGTCTCGCGCTCCTGGTCACGCCGACGGGTGTCGGCGAGCCGCCGCCGTAGCGGACGATCGGCTGCAGCCCCAGGGCCCCGGCGCCGACGGCCGCGATTGCGGGAAGCCGTCCGGAGCGCCGGAGAAAGTCGAGCTGCTGGAGAGTGGCCCAGATCTGGACGTGGGTGGCGACATCGAGCGCGTGCGCGAGCACGCGCTCGATGTCGCCTCTCGAAGCCGCCGTCCGCGCGGCTTCGACGGCGACGAGTCCCTGACCGGCGGCGGCCGTCTTCGCATCGAGGACGTAGACGCGGTCCTCGCCGACGCTTCGCGCGGCGAGGACCGCATTCCCATAGGTCACCGACAGCTCGGAGGCCGGACACACGACGAGCACGTGGTCGTCCGACGCGAGAAGCTCACCGAACAGCTCTTCGTACGCGCCGGGCGACGGAGCTGCCGTCTTCGGCGGTCGCTCTCCGTGCTTCAGCCGCGCGACGAGCTCCGCATACGGCGCGTCGCCTTCGGATACCTCGCCGTTCTCCCATGCGAGTTGCAATGAGACGACGTGGAGCGGGACGGACTCGCGCCACTCGGCAGGCACGACCGCGGATGAATCCGTGACGATCCGAACAGTCACAGCTTTCCGAGCAAATAGTGAACGCCGTCGGGGCCGACGGTGGCTGTGTGCTTCTCGCCCGCGGGTAGACCGGTCCGATCGCCCGGGCCGAGCGTCCGCGTGCGCTCGCCGGCCACGATCGTGATCGACCCGTCGAGCACGAAGAGCACTTCGTTTCGTGAATGTGCGTGCTCCGGGTAGTGCGTGCCCGGTTCGTCGTGCCACTCGGTGACCGTGAGGCCTTCGTCCTCGAGTGCGGCGATGGCCTCTGCGCGCGTCGTCACCCGCGTACGATATCCAACGATGTCGCGTGTCAGGCCGGCTCTCGAACCGCTCCTCCAGGCCCCGCAGAAGGCGCTCAAGGAGTGGGCCGTCGTGTGCCGTGCGCTCGATGAAGGCCGCCAGTCGGTGCTCATGCGCAAGGGCGGGATCATCGAGGAGACGCGCGACTTCTCACTCGTCGAGAAGCGGTTTCTGCTCTATCCGACCTACGAGCACCAGGACGTCGACAGCGTGCAAGAGCCGTATCGGGAATGGTTCCGGGAAACGCTCGCCGACCAACCGCCGGCCGACGTCGTCCGGATCTCGTCGTGGGCCGAGGTGACTGATCTGTTCCTCACGCACGAGCTCGACGCGGTGCTGCGGCTGTCGGATCTGTACGCGTGGAGCCACGACTACATGCGGATTCGCATGGCCTACAAGCCGCGCAAGCCGATGAACGTCGTCGTCGTCCGGGCGTGGAAGCTGCCGGAGCCCGTCGACGTTCCCGTGCTCGAGCACTTCGCCGGCTGCAAGTCGTGGGTGCCGCTGGAGCAGCCCGTCGAGCTGTACGGCTCGACGGCGGCCATCACCGACGACGAGCACGCCGCGCGGGTCGCAGCCGTCGCGTCCTGCCTGGACTCGGAAGCCGAGCGCGTCGCCGTTTAGGCGAGCGCTTCGTCGTCGGCGTCGAAGCCCGGATCGTCTGTATCCGGTGGATGTGCAAGGTGCCACGCGACGGACACCTTCAATGTCTCGCGCGGATCGGTATCGGTCCAGCCCAGCATCTCGCGCGCCTTCGTCGAGTCGACAAGCAGGTCCTGCTCGATCGTGCCCAGCATTCCGAGATCCGGCGGGAGCTTTTCGTCCGGCACCCGAACGAGCTCGGCATCGTTGCCCGCGGCATCGAGGATCATCTGTGCCCATTCGCTCATGGGGTACGTGTGCGACTCGCCCAGATTGAGGATTTCGCCGCGCGCGGCTTCGGACTCCACGGCCAGGCGCGTGCCGCGCGCGACGTCGCCGACGAAGCCTTTTGCCGCCCTCCACGTGCCGGCACCGACCGGGATCCGATCGCGATTGGCCCGAACGCGCCGAAGGATCAGCTCCTCGCGGCGCTGTCCGTCGTGCGGGCCGTAGACCATCGGGAGACGAAGGGCCGTGGCGCCGGCGGCCAGATAGATCTCCTCGACGTCGAGCTTCTCGTAGTCGTCGAACATCGGGTTTCCTTGGCCGCGATACGGGTAGCGCTCGTCGCGCACGGCCGAGCTCTCGTCGATGGGTACCGGCTCGCCGCTCCCTCCCTTCATGATGTAGGTGTACGCGCGATAGACATCCATGGACGACGTCACAACCAGACGACGATCCTCCGGCAATGCCTCGAGCGCCGTCTGGGCATCACGTCGGGTGAGCGCCATGTTATCGATGACGGCGTCTGGATCGAAGGCGTCGATCCGGCTGCGCACCGAGCCGAGCTCGGCGCGATCCACATGGATGTGCTCTCCGGAAGGAAGGTCGTCCGGCTCGTGCTTGCCGCGATGCACGAAGCACACTTCGTGACCGTTGTCGACCAGCTCTTGCGCGATGGCGCGGCCGATGAAAACGGTGCCGCCGATGAGCAAGACGCGCATCAGCGCAGCGAAGGAATGACTCTGGCGCCGAGTGTCTCGATGGTCTCGAGCTGAAGCTCGCGCGGCATGCCGGGAAAGTCCGAGCGGCAGATGAAGTGGATGTCGTCGCCGAGCGCGTCGCGGAACCTTGCGATCTCGGCCGCCACTTCGTCCGGACGGCCGCAGATGATCGACGCGCGCAACTGCTCTTCGGTGGCGGGGTCGAGCGGCGGTGGGCTCTTTGCTTGCGCCGACGCACGCGCTGCTCCCATGTCGGGGTACTTCCAGCGCAAGTAGTGGTAGGAGGACTTGACCATCTCCCACGGGTCGCCCGACTCGCTCGCGAACACCGGCACGTGGAGCGCGAAGGTGAACGGAGACGGGTCCGTGCGCGCCTGGAGGGCGATCGCTTGCGCCCGCGCAAATGCTTCGATGCCCGACGTCCCCGTCGACGAGCCGAGGAAGCCGTCCGCGATGCGCCCGGCCCGCCGTATCGCCGGCTCCGAGAACCCGCCCAGCCAGATGGGGATCGGATGCGCCGGCTTCGGCGTCACGTTCACCGGATGTCCGTCGTGCTCGAACGTGCCCGGCCCCCACGCGCCGCGAAGCACGCGCACGGTTTCCCGCATGCGTGCCGCGCGTTCACGCTGCTCGACGCCGAAGACGTCGAACTCTTCGGAACGCCAGCCTGCACCTATCCCGAGGATGAGGCGTCCTCGTGAGATCAGATCGACAGTGGCCGCATCTTCGGCGATGCGGATCGGATCGTGGAGTGGTGCGAGCAGGACGCCCGTCCCGATCTCGACGCGCTCGGTCGCCTGCGCGATCGCGGCACACGCGACGAGCAGCGACGGCATGTAGCCGTCGTCCAGGAAGTGATGCTCGGAGACCCACACCGAGTCGAAGCCGGCTCGCTCGGCGGTGACGCAGCGCTCGACCATCTCCTCGTACAGATCGGCGTCCGAACGTGTGTCGTCCGGCGGCCGTTGACAAGTGATCAGACCGTAGCCGACACGCACGGCCCGAGTTTAGACGGCGTGCACGCTCCCGACTCGCGTCGCCATGTCGGCCAGCAGCTCGAGCTGGCGGAGCTCGCTCGGCCGGAAGCGCATCCCGGCCCAGCGACCGACGATGACGAAGTCGAACGAGCTCGACAGGGGCGCCGCAGCGAGCTCGAAGCTGTGCATGCGCCAGTTCACGGGCGCCCAGTCGCCGAGCGGCAGCCGGCGAGCGCCGGTCAACGGGAGCCAGGGCGTCTCCATCACGCCCGGGCTCGGCGCGTCCTCGCTCGCGGCGCCGACTTGTGAGCCGTCCCGCTCGATGCTCATCGCGAGAGCCCACGCGGCACTCAGCGCGTCGGGCAGTCCTTGGACGAGGGCGTGCATCAGATCCCCGGCACCTTTGCCGAGGCGATCGGCGAGTGCAAGCGCGCTGAGCGGATCCGGAATGCGCGCGATCCGTCTCACGGTCTCTACGATCACGCCCGGCGCCCGTTTGGCTGCGTCGCGCAGTTTCTCCGGGCTCAAACCTTGGCCCTCGACGCAAATCTCGTCGACGGCCTGGAAGCTGTCGCGGTCGATGAGGCGCAACGAGACGATGTCGGCCGGCAGGCGGCCGAGCTCGGTCGCGAGCTGCCCGAGGCTTCCGGGCCTGTCCGGCAATGCAACACGGATCACGTAGAGCATCGGCCACCTCCTCGGTCGTGCCCCAACCGTAGGCGGCCGAATGTTTCTAGGAGGTCAACCGCGGTATCGATCTCGCGTCAGGAGCGCGGTTCGAGGATGACCAGCGGGATGTCGCGGGTCGTGCGCGTCTGGTACTGGCCGTAGCCCCTGTACTTCTTGACCACATCCGGCCACAGCCGGGTCTTCTCATCTTTCGTCGCGACGCGGGCGCGCATCTGCTTGGTACCGCCGCGCATCCGCACCTCGACGTCCGGGTTGGCCTTGATGTTGTGGTACCAGCCCGGGTGCTGCGGATCCCCGCCGCGCGACGCGACGAGCACGATCTTCTCGCCTTCCTGTACTGGCGAAGTCAGCATCGAGGATCGCTTCTGGCCTGACTTCGCTCCGGTCGTGATCAGGTCGACGACGAGCATCCCGAGCAGGTTGCCGCCGATCCGGCCGCCGGACGCGTTGAACAGCGCCCGGTGGATCTTGTTCATCGTCTTCAGCTGGAAGTCGGTCGGCATGAGAAATAGAGCTTAGTCGTAAGGAACTCCTATGCGCCTTCGCCGCATAGGAGCCCATGCCGCTCCGCTCGCGAAGCTCGCTCCGCAGTACCCCCGACGGGATTCGAACCCGTGTTGCCGCCTTGAAAGAGCGGAGTGCTAGGCCGCTGCACTACGGGGGCTCGGCCCCAACGCTACACGGGGGAACGCGTCCTCAGCGCGCTTCGACGCGGATCGGGGGCGTGACCAATCCGCTCGAGCGAGCGGGACGCTCCGAGCCCGCGCCCGCGGGCGATCCTGTGGCGAGCCGTGCGAGCTCGCCGAGGCCGCCGAGCGGATCGCTTGTCTTCTCCGGGGTCTTGGTGGCCGGCTCGGACGTGCACCGGCACATGCCGACGATGCTCCATTCGCCATTCGACGGAAGGACGACCGTTGCCTGCCCGACATGTTGTCCGCCCGGCTTGAGCACGAACGTGCTCGACGGACGTGCTGACGACGACGCGCACTGCCACGGGAGCGCCTCGCGGTTGCCCGCGGCTGCGCCGTGCGTCGGATACGCGGAAACGAGGAGCGGACAGCCGCTCAGCGAAGAGACCGCGACGGCGTGATTGCCGGTGTTGCGAAGCGTCATCGTGACCGTTTGCGGAACGTTCGTGTCGAACTCGGTCGTGGCGATCTTCGTCTCCAGACGCAGCCCCGTGGCGTGATCGACCGCGTACGCGGACGCCTCCGATGTGTATCCCCACTCGAGATCGCCGGTGCGATGGACCTCCGGTGTCGTGCCGGTCGCCGGCCGAGCCGGCGTCCCGTTCGCCGGCGCCGCCGTCGACTGCTCGCTCGTCGGCACGACGGGCCGCGCGACGTGCAGTGCGGACTCGGGAGTGTTGGTCGAGCGCACGAGAGTTGCGATTCCGGCGCCCAGTGCGATGAGCGAGGCCGCGGCGATCGCGGCCGGCCCCGTGAGCATCCGCGCGATACGCCGGCGACGCGCGGCGTCCGCGCGCACTCGCGCCATCACGGCGCCGACGAAGGGCTCGTCGGGTGGCGACGGCTCGCGAGCGGCGTCGAGCAGCATGTCCAGGCGCGGCTCCATCAGCTCCCACCTCCCAGCACCGGGCGCAAGAGCTCGGTCAGCCTTCGACGCGCGACGTGCAGCCGCGAGCGCACGGTCCCGACCGGGCACTGCAAGACCTCGGCGACCTCCTCGTAGGCGAGGCCGGTCTCCCGCAGCAGGAACGTCGTCCGATACGGCTCGTCGAGCCGGGCGATTGCGTCGTTGATGACGCGGCGCAGCTCATACATGTCCCACTCGTCCACCTGTCCGGGCGCATCTTCCGGCGGCTCGACCGGGAGCGGGGTGCGGGACTCGCGCCGCAGGAACTCGATGCACGTGTTGCGAGCCACGGTGAACGTCCAGGCGACGAAGCGACCACGCGGCTCGTGCCGGCGCAAACCCTTCCAGAGCCGCAGCATCGTTTCCTGTGCGGCGTCGTCGCCCAGATGTGGATCGCGAAGGAAGCGCCGCGTAAACGCCCGCAACGGTCCCTGCATGATGCGGACGATCGTCTCGAAGGCTGCGAGATCGCCGAAGCGCGCGAGCTCGACCAGCGGGCCGAGCCGTGCCTCGTCCAAGCGCGGTTGTCCGGATGCCTGCTGTGTGAATGATGGCTCCCCTCCGGCAAGGGAGACGACGGTGGAATCTGGAAAGTTCGGGCGTGCGTCAGCGGGCGCGGCTGCGCCGGGGCGTGCGGGACTTCGTCGGCTTCGCCGGCCGTCGGTCCCCGTCAGACCGGGCGCGCTGCGCCCCCCGGACCCCCCGCGTTTCAGATGAGCCTCGTTTGCTTCGCTCTCTCCGCTCATCTGATCCCTTCGTACGGGGGACCGCCCGGCGTCTCCGCTTGGCGCCGTCATCCGTGATAACGCCGTCGCGCATGTGGATGCTCCGGTCGGCGATCCGGGCGAGCTCCTCGTTGTGAGTAACGACAACGAGGGTCTTTCCGGCACGCCTGAGCTCGCCGAGCAGGTCGTGGATCCCGGAGGCCGTCTCCGAGTCCAGCTCACCGGTCGGCTCGTCGCAGAGCAGGATCGGCGGGTCCAGCACGACGGCCCGGGCGATCGCCACCCGCTGCTGCTCGCCACCCGAGAGCTGGTCCGGGCGGTGACGGAGACGTTCGCCAAGGCCCACCTGTGCCAGGACGTCGGCCGGGTTCCGGGCGGTCCCGTTGCCGGCGTAGCGCAAGGGCATCGCGACGTTCTCCTCGGCCGTCAGGTGGGGGAGGAGGTTGAAGGACTGGAAGACGAACCCGATCTTCGTCCGGCGGACCCGCGTGCGCTCGCGGTCGCTGAGCTCCGCCGTCGCTTCGCCGTCCACGATGACGTCGCCGGCGTCCTGGTGATCCAGGAGGCCGGCGATGTTCAGCAGCGTCGTCTTTCCCGATCCGGACGGCCCTACGATCGTGACGAGCTCGCCGGGCACGAACGTCAGCGAGATGCCGCGCAAGGCCGGGACGTCCACGGCGCGGCTCAGGTGGTAGGTGCGCCGCACGTCCTCGAGACGAAGAACACCCTTCCCGTTGGACGTCATCCGAGGGTCCTCAACGCGCGGACCGGGTCGATTCGTGCCGCACGGCGCGCGGGGAACAGTCCTGCGCCAACGCCGATCGCGAGCGAGAGGAGGAAGACGAACAGCGCGAGACGCGGCGTGACGCTGAAAGCGATGGCTCCCGACTCGCGGGTGCTCGTGTTGAGTGCCAGCGTGAAGAGGTAGCCGAAGGTGCCGCCGAGGATCCCGCCTGCGAAGGCAAGAATCGCCGACTCCGACAAGAACTCGCGCAGGATGTCGCGGCGGGACGCACCGATTGCTTTCTTGATACCGATCTCTCGCGTTCGCTCGGTCACCGAGAACACCATCGTGTTGATGATCGCCACGCCGCCGACGAGGAGGGCGACCAGTGCCGAGCCGAGGATGATCGCGTTGAAAATCGCGATCTGACTTTGAATCTGCTCGACCGATCGCTCGGGCGGGAAGACGAGCGCGCGGTCACCGACGATGTTCTCGATCTCATCAGAGAGCGCATTCGGTTCGACGCCGTCGTCCGGGTAGACCTGGATCTCACCAGTGATGCCGGCGACATCGATAAAGGGATCGGCTTCCTTCACGATGACGCGCGCATCTTCGATCGAGGCGACGCCAAATTGGTCGATCGGCGTCGCCGTTGCGGTGCCGACACCAACGACCTCCCACTCATGCTTGCGGATCGTCACGCGGTCACCCGGACGCGCGTGGCGGCCGAGCTTCTCTCGCTCTCCGGCAATGCGTGCCAACTCGGAGCCGAGCACGACCTTCCAGCGTTCGCCGGGTTCGAGCAGCCGTCCGGACGCGAGCTCGAGGTCGGACAGAGGGGATCGGCGAGCCCGAGCGATGTCGACGCCGTTGAGTGCGTACGGGGGGCCGAAGCTTTCGCCGGGGTCTTCGTCGAACGACACCTCGATGCTCGGCACGGCGACGCTGACGCCGTCGATCCGCTCCAGCTCCGTGACCATCGACACCGGCAGGTTTCCGGCAGAGAAGAACGCGTTCGAGCCCTTGGGGCGCACGAGCACCTGCTCGGAGAGGAACTCCTCGAGGGAGTTGATCGACCTATTGAAGTTCTCGGACAGCGCGCCCATCACGGTGAGCGCGAAGGCGCCCAGGGCGATTCCCGAAAGTGTGAGGAAGCTGCGGAGCTTGCGGCGCCGGAGGTTTCTTCCGACCTCGGTGACGAGGCCGGGACGGCGCGGCCGCGCCGTCGGCGCGTGCGTCGTTGTCTTTGCTGGACGGGTCTGGATTGCCATGAGCGGCCCAGTCTGCCACGGCCGTCCGCGCCGAACTATCGGGGACGACCCTGATTGAACCCTGACCTACCCGCGTGCTCTCGCCGACGCGCGGTCGGACTTGATCGCCGAGGTCCCGGCCGGTGAGACGAGATGTGGTGACGGAAGTGCGGCCAGCGGCTTGGTGAGTGCTTCGCTGAGCACCTCGTCCATGTGTTCGGCGAACACGAAGCGCAGGTCCTTGCGCACGAACTCGGGGACCTCGACGAGATCGCGTTCGTTGTCCTTGGGCAGGATCACGGCCTTGCAGCCGGCCCGGTGCGCGGCGATGACTTTCTCCTTGACGCCCCCGATGGGCAGAACTCGTCCGTGGAGTGTGACCTCACCCGTCATCGCCGTCGTCCGGTGCACCCGAATCCCCGAGACCGCAGAGACGATCGCCGTGGCCATGGCGATGCCGGCCGACGGCCCGTCCTTGGGGATCGCTCCGGACGGGACGTGGACGTGCAGGTCGTTGTTCTCGTACCAGTCCGGCGCAGCACCGATCTCATTCGTGCGCGATCGTGCGTACGTCAGCGCCGCCTGCGCCGATTCCTTCATAACGTCGCCCAGGCTCCCGGTGAGCGTGAGCCGTCCCTTGCCGTCCACGAGCGTGGCCTCGATGAACAAGATGTCACCGCCGACCGGCGTCCACGCCAGACCGGTGACCACGCCGATCTCGTTCGAGCCTTCGAGCACGTCGCGGCGCACTTTCGGGGGGCCGAGATAGGTCTCGAGGTCGGCGGCCGGGACGGTGATCTTCTTGCGCCGGCTTCCGTCGGTGGCGACCTTCGTCGCGATCTTCCTGAAGACGGCGCCGATCTCGCGCTCAAGATTCCTCACGCCGGCTTCGTACGTGTACTCGCGAATGATGCGTCGGAGCGTTTCGAGCGCGATGCCCGCTTGCGATGCCTTGAGGCCGTTGGCCGTCAGCTGTCGCGGAATGAGGTACTGCTTCGCGATTGCGACCTTCTCCGGCTCCGTGTATCCGCGAAGCTCGATGACCTCCATGCGGTCGCGCAGGGGCGGCGGAATGAGATCGATGATGTTCGCCGTGCAGATGAACAGGACTTGCGTGAGGTCGATCGGCACCTCGACGTAGTGATCTGAGAACGCGTGGTTCTGCTCCGGATCGAGCACCTCGAGCAGTGCCGCCGACGGATCTCCGCGGAAGTCAGCGCCGAGCTTGTCGACTTCGTCGAGCATCATGACGGGGTTGCGGGAGCCCGCGCGCCGCAAGCCCTGGACGATCCGTCCGGGCAGCGCGCCGATGTAGGTGCGGCGGTGACCTCTGATCTCGGCTTCGTCTCGAACGCCGCCCAGCGACATGCGGACGAAGTTCCTCCCGAGCGCGCGACCGATGGACTGACCGAGCGATGTCTTTCCGACACCCGGCGGACCGACGAAGCAGAGGATCGGGCTCCGTCCTTCCGGATGAAGCTTCTGGACGGCGAGGTACTCGACGATGCGGTCCTTGATCTTGTCGAGACCGTAGTGGTCGTCATCGAGCACCTTGCGGGCGTGCTCGAGATCGTCGTTGTCTTCAGTCTCCTTTCCCCACGGGATCTCGATCAGCCAGTCGAGGTAATTGCGCGAGACCGTCCACTCCGGCGATTGCGGGGGAATGCGCTCGAGGCGGTCGAGCTCGCGCTCGGCCGCCTTGAGCGCCTCTTCGGGCATGTTCGCTTCGGCGACGCGTCGCCGAAGCTCCGCCACCTCCTCGCCCTCGGTCTCGCCGAGCTCCTTGCGGATGACGTCGAGCTGGCGGCGAAGAAGCTCCTGCCGCTGCATCTTGCGCAGGTCGTCCGACATCGACTCCTGTGCCTGCGTCGAGATCTTCAGCAGCTCCGACTCGGAACGTAGGTGTTCCTCGATGCGTTCGAGGCGCTTGTCGACGTCGAGCTCCTCGAGGAGCTCCTGCTTGACCGCAACGGTCATGTTGATGTTCGCGGCAAGGAAATCCGCGAGGTCGCCGGGCTCGGTGATGTTCATCGCCGCGACGACGAATGGAGCGGGAATGTACGGTGAGGCCTCCGCCACCTCGCCGAACAGGCGGAGCACCGTCCGCATACGCGCTTCCGCCTCCTGCGTCGCAGTCTCCGATTGGAGAACCTCGATCCGTGCCTGAAGAAACGGCTTGGTCGACGGCCACTGTGTGAAGCGCACGCGTGCAAGGCCCTGGATCGCGACCTGGATGCCGCCCTGCGGAAGACGAAGGAACTCCGCGATCCGCCCGACCGTGCCGACCTCGGGCAGATCGGCGGGCGTCGCGTCGTCCTCGTGGCCCGGGTCGCGCAGCGTTGCCGTCGCGAGCAGCCGGTCGCCGTTGAGTACCTGCTCGATCAGCTTGACGGAGCTCTCGCGTCCGACGAGCGCGGGGAGCGCGGTGTTCGGGAACAGGACGGCGTCCCGCAGCGGAAGCACGGGGACGACGTCCGGAAAGCTCGGCGTCTCGGCCTTGCGCTCACCCCGGCGGTCGACGACCCGGGGTCCGCGGCGGTCCTGGTTCTCCGTCACGCCAGTTCGATCAATCTGGAGGCTGGATCTCGACCTGGACCTTCTGCGGACCGCGCCGGGCTTTCGGGAGCCGGACGGTCAGCAGGCCCTCGTCGAAGTTGGCCGACGCGTCGGCGGCCTCGACCGGGCCGGGGAGCAGCAACGTCCGCTCGAACTCACCGAACGGGATCTCCAGCTGGAGATAGTCGGCGCACTCGGGCGGCGTCGTCGATTCGCGCCGGCCGGTGATCGACACGGCCTCGCCTTCGACCTCGATCGTGACGCTCGACGGATCGACGCCGGCGAGATCGACGACGAGGACGAACTCACCCTCGGTGAGGTAGACGTCGACATGCGGCGCCCATGCGCGCCGATACGACGCGGACGCAGGACGACGCAGCATGCGACCGACCAGATCGTCCATCTGGCGCTCGAGACGCTCGAACATCGGGTCTCGTGCTCGGATGGTGGGACGGGAACCGCGAACTTCGCGGGGCATGTACCCGAATATACTCACGTTGAGGGGAGCGGCCGGGGCAACGGTGTCCCGAGCCGCCTTTGGTATGTGCGCGGTAGTCAGGGAGACGTAGTGGCGGCGAAGACGGTCCAGGAGATCGAGCAAGTAGTCATCCGGTTCGCCGGGGACTCGGGTGACGGTATGCAGGTCACCGGTGACCGCTTCACCAACGCCACGGCCGTTCTCGGCAACGACCTGGCGACGCTTCCCGACTTTCCTGCCGAGATCCGGGCTCCCGCCGGCACGCTGTTCGGTGTCTCGGGCTTTCAGCTCCACTTCGCCGACCACGACATCCTGACGCCGGGCGATGCACCGAACGTGCTCGTCGCGATGAACCCGGCCGCGCTGAAGACCAACCTCGACGACCTCCTCACCGGAGGCACGGTCATCGTGAACGCCGATGCCTTCGACGACCGCAACCTTGCCAAGGCGGAGTACGCATCGAACCCGCTCACCGACGGCACCCTTTCCGGCTACGAAGTGTTCGAAGTGCCGCTGAACAAGCTCACGCTCGGCGCCCTCGAAGGCATCGAAGGGCTCACTCAGAAGGACATGCTCCGTTCGAAGAACATGTTCGCGCTGGGCCTTCTGTCGTGGATGTTCTCACGCCCGACCGACGGCAGCGAGCAATGGATTCGCGAAAAGTTCGGGAAGCAGCCGACCGTCGCCGAGGCCAACACGCGCGCGTTCAAGGCGGGGTTCGCGTTCGGCGAGACGACCGAGGTCTTCACGCACAGCTTCGTCGTCAAGCCGGCGACGCTGTCGCCCGGCACGTACCGCAACGTCACCGGCAACGTCGCCCTGTCGCTCGGCCTCGTTGCGGCGAGCGTCCGGTCCGGCCTGCAGCTCGTCCTCGCCGGCTACCCGATCACACCGGCGTCCGACATCCTCCACGAGCTCTCGCGTCACAAGACATTCGGCATCAAGACCATGCAGTGCGAAGACGAGATCGCTTCAGCGGGCGCCGCACTCGGCGCGTCGTTCGCCGGAGCACTCGGGACGACGGTCACCTCCGGTCCGGGTCTGGACCTCAAGTCGGAGACGATCGGTCTCGCGATCTCGGTCGAGCTGCCAATGCTCGTCCTGGACATCCAGCGCGCCGGCCCTTCGACGGGCATGCCGACGAAGACCGAGCAGGGCGACCTGCTCCACGCGATGTTCGGCCGCCACGGCGAGGCGCCGCTGCCGATCGTCGCACCGGCGACACCGGCCGACTGCTTCGACATGGTCATCGAGGCGGCCCGCATCGCGCTCAAGTACCGGACGCCGGTGATCGTCCTGTCCGACGCGTTCCTCGCTACCGGGTCCGAGCCGTGGCACATTCCGGACGTCGAGGGTCTTCCCGACCTGAAGACGGCGTTCTCGTTCGCGACGGGCCCGAACTCCGACGGCGAGTTCTGGCCGTTCCTGCGCGACGAGCAGACGCTCGCGCGGCCGTGGGCCGTCCCGGGTACGCCGGGTCTCGAGCACCGCATCGGCGGGATCGAGAAGGAGGACGGGAAGGGCGACATCTCCTACGAGCCCGAAAACCATCACAAGATGACGCTCCTGCGAGCACAGAAGGTCGAGAACATCGCCGCCGACATTCCGGCCCTCGAGGTGAACGATCCGGACGGCAACGCCGAGGTCCTCGTCCTGGCGTGGGGATCGACGTTCGGACCGGTCCGTGCCGCGTGCCGGCGGCTGCGGAAGAAGGGCCACGCCGTCGCGCACGCGCATCTTCGTTACCTGAATCCATTCCCGGCCAACCTCGGTGACGTGTTGCGCAGCTACAAGCGCGTGGTCGTCCCGGAGAACAACCTCGGCCAGCTGCTCAAGCTCGTCCGGGCCGAGTTCTTGGTGGACGCCCGCGGCTTCCACAAGGTCGCGGGCACGCCGTTCAAGGCGGCGGAGCTGGAGGCCGAGATCTCCAGGCACGTTCAGGATGCGCCGCTAGGCGCCCCTTCAGAGCAAGGCACGTCATGACCAACGGAAACGGCAACGGCAGCACAGTCCCCGTCGAGCTGACGAAGAAGGATTTCGAGTCCGACCAGGACGTCCGGTGGTGCCCGGGCTGCGGCGACTACGCGATCCTCGCGTCGGTCCAGGCGTACATGCCCGAGCTCGGCATCCCGCGCGAGAACATCGTGTTCATCTCCGGCATCGGATGCGCCGCGCGCTTCCCGTATTACATGGAGACGTACGGCTTCCACTCGATCCACGGCCGCGCGCCGGCACTGGCGACCGGGGTCGCCGTAGCCCGCCCGGATCTGGAGGTATGGGTGGTTACGGGCGACGGAGATGCACTTTCGATCGGCGGCAACCACCTCATCCACTCCATGCGCCGCAACGTGAACCTGACGGTCTTGATGTTCAACAACCAGATCTACGGATTGACCAAGGGCCAATACTCCCCGACCTCGGAGATCGGCAAGGTCACGAAGTCGACGCCGTTCGGCTCGGCCGACTATCCGTTCAATCCACTGTCGCTCGCCCTGGGAGCCGAGTGCACGTTCGTCGCCCGAACGATCGACAACGACCGGAAACACTTCACCGACATTCTTCGGCGCGCCGCGCAGCATCGGGGCACGAAGTTCGTCGAGGTCTACCAGAACTGCAACATCTTCAACGACGGCGCGTTCGACGCCGTTCGCGATCCGCGGTCGGGTCGCGGGAACCGCATCTACCTGGAGCACGGAATGCCGATTCGGTTCGGTTCCAATGGTGAGAAGGGCGTCGTCGCCGAATCGGACGGCACGCTGCGCATCGTCGACGTCGAAGAGGTCGGTGAAGCGCGGTTGCTCGTCCACGACGAGTCGGCGCACGACGCGACGCGCGCGTTCGCACTGAGCCGTCTGTCGCACACACCGTCGGGACCAACACCGCTCGGTGTCTTCCGGGCCGCGACGCGTCCGGTCTATGAGGACCTCGTCGCGCAGCAGATCGAGCACGCGCAAGAGCGTTCCGGGCCGGGAGATCTCGCCAAGCTCCTGCACGCGGGCGAGACCTGGACCGTCTCTTAGCGCCGGCGCCCGGTTCTAGTCGTTGTTCCGGCCGTCGTTGTCGTTTTCGTCGTTGAACGGGAAGTCGTTGTCGCGATCGCGGTCGTCGTCGCGGTCGCGATCGCGGTCACTGTCGCGCTCGGCACGGCTGTCGCCCGGCCTTCGATCGATGCCCGACCGTTGATCGAACTCGGCGAACGGATCCGTGGACTCGGGCTCGGGGACGGGTGTCGGGGCTCCCGTCGGCAGGCAGAAGCCGGCCTTCTCGTCGAATTCGGCGTGCTCGACGCACGGCAACGGCGTGCTCTTCAGGAACACGCAGCGTCCGGACGTCGGATCGCACTGCTGATCGATTCCACAGACGATGCACTCACCGGGCGCTCGCGTCGGCTCGGACGCCGTGTCCGGTCGCTCCGCTGCCGTTCGCGCCGGGTCGGGCGTCACGGCAAAGAGCGCGAGCAGACCGATAAAGACGGCCGTCAGCCACAACGGCGTTTGATAGAGACGAGCCCACTCACGCACGGCGGCTCAGCGTTTCGGTGTCACCTCGCGCACGCACACGTCCTGTCCGGCGGCGATCGATGTGTGGCCCTTGACCCGCGCCGACGGCCAGCCGAATCCCTCGAGCACACCGGACACGATCGCCCTGTCGAGGCGGCAGACCTCGCCTTCCGGAGCCTCCATGGCGACCCAGCCGAACGGGCAGTTCTCGGTCGTGATCCACATGGCTCCGTCGGCATCGGTCTCGACCTTCGGACGGAAGCCGAGCTTGTCGAGCACGCTTCGAACGCCGTCGACCGGGTCTTCGGACGGCGTCGCGGCGGCAAGGTCGCGGCCGAACCGAGCGCCCACGGTCTCCAGATCCGAGCCTTGCGTGAGTGCCTGGAGGAGCAGATGCGCGAGCAGGTCGTAGTGGCGTTCGGGAACCGAGAACGACACCTCGACGTCTGTCGTCGTGTAGAGCTTGGACGGCCGTCCGGCCCCCGGTCCGCGCTTGCCGTTCACTCGCTTGAACTCGGCCTTGAGCAGTCCTGCCTCGAGGAGCCGGTCCAGGTGGTGCTTGGCCGCGTTTCGGTGGATCGAGAACTCATCCGCGACCTCGTTCACCGTGACCGGCCCGTGCTGCTTGCAGGCGAACTGGTAGATCGCCCGGCGCCGCTCGTCGCCCAGTACGCGGGCGTCCGGCGAGGTCGGGAGGGGAATTGGCGAGGGTGTTTCGAGCGACGCCACGTTGATTCGGAGTCTACCTGTGCTCTTCTGAGGTGTAAATCAAACGTGTATTGGCTCTAGACTTGCCTCCGGTCGTACTCTATTTGTGTAACAAACGCGGTTCCCAGGTTTAGAAGACTTTTCGACACCCCTGGAGCCAAGGCGCCGGGGGTTTCGCGTCCCTGGGGCATTGAGATGAAGGCAGGTGGATAGATGTCGGAACGAGTGAGCTCCCTGGCCAGGCTCTTTGCGGTCGAGCCGGAGAACGACTGGCGGCCGAAGGCTGCCTGCCAAGGCCTGGACCCCGAGCTGTTCTTCTCCTCGGACGACATCGTCAACCGCCAGGAGCGCCTGGAGCGCGAGGCGGAGGCGAAGGCCGTCTGCACGCGCTGCACGGTGCGGTCCGAGTGCCTCACCTACGCGCTGGACGCCGGCGAGCGGTACGGCGTCTGGGGCGGCATGACAGCGCAGGAGCGCCGGGCCCTCGGACGGAGCCGCGCCGGCAACGCCGCGGCGGAGCGCGTTTCCTAGCCACGCCCGGCGTGCCGCGCTTCGGTCCCGAGGCGCTCGACAAGCTCCGCCGGACGCTTCCGCAAGACGACGGCTCGTCACCCGAGACCGAGTTCAGGGTTGCTGCCGTCCTCGTCCCGCTCTTTCTTCGCGAGGATGTCGTCCACGTCGTCCTGACGAAACGGACGGAGAACGTCCGCACGCATCAGGGCCAAGTGTCGTTCCCGGGCGGTGCGTGGGAACACGGCGACCGGACGCTCCTCGAGACGGCGCTGCGCGAGGCGAAGGAGGAAGTCGGCCTGCAAGCCGCCGACGCGGAGATCCTCGGCGTTCTCCAGGACACGCCTACTGCCGTCTCCGGGTTCATCGTGCGCCCGTTCGTGAGCCTGATCCCGCATCCGTACGAGTTCGTGCAGGACGTCGCGGAGGTCGCCGGTCTTCTCTCGCCGCCGCTGGAAGTCTTTGCGGACTCGTCGCGGCGCCGCGAGACGATTCGCGAGCGCGACGGCGTCCGTTACCCCATCTATTACTACGACGTCGACGGCGAGATGGTGTGGGGCGCGACGGCGCGCATGCTCGTCGCGCTCACCGATTTGCTCGTATGAGCCGTTCGGTTGACTGAAGACCGAAAGCGACGACGAACGAAAGCAGCGACGCGCCGACCCACGTCGGCGCAACCGGTCCTCCGAGCAGCGTGTCGAAGAACCAATTACGTGCGTCCAGCCACCACGTCACGGTGCCGGGATTGACCCAATTGAACGCGACGAACCCCGCCACCCACGCGATCAGCCCGAGCGGCCTGAATGCCTTCGGGTCGCCGAACAGGTCGTCTCTGCCGTAGCCGCGGCGCACAATTGCATAGTGCGCAGCGAGCACACCAAAGAGCGGGACGAACACCGCGCCGATGAGGAGCAGGAAGTTCTCGTACTGCACGAGCGGGACGAGGATCGCCAGCAACGTGCACACGGCGCCGAACGCAAGCGACAGGCGACGCTGACTCCACGAAGGGAACACATTCTGGACGGAGACGGACGCCGAGTAGATGTTCGCGAACGCTTCGTCGGTCTCGTCGACCGCGAGGATCCCGAGCGCGATGAGTCCGGCCGGGACGGCGAGCACGGCCGCGACGAACGCCGTCGGGTCCGCCGGGTTGTTCGCGATGTCGGACAGGATCAGCAGGACGCCGAGGAAGTAGAACCACGCGTGAGCGACCGCGTAGCCGATCCCGGCGCCGGCGAATCCTGCACGCTTCGTGCGTGAGAAGCGCGTGTAGTCGGCGACGAGGGGGATCCACGACAGCGGCATCGAGATCACGAGATCGACACCGCCCCAGAACGACCCCGAACCGTCGCCGCGGGCGTTGAGGAACGTGCTGAACGGGACGGCCGTTAGCACGTACACGGTCAGATAGATGGACGACGCCAGCACCAGCCACACGGCGTACCGGCGGATCCAGCGCCGGACGACCAGCAGCGGGCCACCGATTGCCATCAGCGTGACGACGGCTCCGAAGGCGAGCGTCCACACGGGCCGGAGCTCGACACCCAGCGCACGCTCGCTGATCGCCGCCGCGGCCGTCCCGATGATGAGCAGCTCGAACGAGCCCCAGCCGACGTTCTGCAGCACGTTGAGGGCGGTCGGCGCGTAGGAGCCGTGGCGGCCGAGCGACGGCCGGTACAGGACCATCGCCGGCACCCCCGTCGCGGCCCCGATCCGGCCGGCGTAGCCGAGCATCACGTTGCCGATGACCACGCCGACGAGGATCGCGGCGGCGGCCCGGCGAAACGACAATCCCGGGACGAGGAAGGCCGCGACGATCGGGAGCAGGAGCGAGACGCCGAGATTCGCCCACAGCATCGCCGTGTCGATGGTGGTGAACTGGCGGAGACCCTCGGGAACCGGATCGATGCCCCATTCGGGGACGTCACCGAATCGCCTGCGCTGCTCGGTTTGCATCGGGCCTCCCTTCGCCGGTCTTAACCGGATCAGGTTCGAGGGGTCGCCGGATGCTCCGGCCTCTCAGCCCGCCGTCACAGGTGGCGCTGACGCGCCGTCTGGGAACTCGAGCTCCCCCGTCCGAATAGCTGGAAGAGAGTCTAGTGACTACGGGAGCTGCGGCGCTGTCACGAGCGTCAGCTTCGTCTTCAACGCGCGCTCGGCCCATGCGACCTGGGGGCCGAGTCGCCGAACGAACGCGATGCCGACATCCGTCGCGCGCGCGCCGTTGCCGATGATGTGGGTGAGGTACCCAACGGCTCGTCCGTCGCTCATCAGCCACGGACCGCCCGAGTCGCCGGGCCCGATGGGCGCCTGCGCGTAGATGAAGTCCTCGCCGCGTGTGCTGGCCGTCACCCCGCTGCGCGCCGGGACGACGTCGGAGACGTACTCCGCCTGCCCGTAGAACGACAGCACCTCCGGGTCGGGAAACCGCTCGTCGTAGAGACCGGTGGGCCCCCCGAAGTGGCACACCTGCGGATTCGGCTTGATGCTCTTGTCGATCGCAATCAGTGCAAAGTCCTTGGTGTCCTTCATGACCGCGTAGGCGAACGTTCCGATCTTCTTGCCGGCGTCGTCGACCGCGGTCGGCCCGCTGACCCCCGGCCACTTCCGTTCGGCAGTCGCCTCCAGGACGCAGTGCCCCGAGGTGGTCATGTAGGACCGGCCGCGCCGGTCACGCACCAGGAACCCGAGCGTGCAGGTCTTGTTTGCTCGTGGGACAAGGACGTACGCACCTGGACGGGCGCCGAAGCACAGCGTCGTGCCGACCGCCGATGCCGCACCGACTGCGGGAATACAGCGCGTGTCGCTCCTCGTCGGTTGCGCCCACGCGTGGATCGGAAGCGATAAGAGCGCGACACAGATCGCGGTCGCGGCGCAGCGAGTCCTCAAGCTAGAGCGTCTTGGCCGTCTGCAGGACCAGCTTGAGCTTGAGGGCTTTTTGCACCTGCGTTAGACGGGGGCCGAGTCGCGCGATTGCGAAGCCCGCCCCGCCCGTTCCTCCGCCGATGCCCCCGTCCCAGTAGCCCAAGGCTTCACCCCCGACGAGAAACGGAGCGCCCGTATCACCCGTGTCGATGGGCGAGAACAAGCCCTGCGCCCACACGGTGTCCTCATCGGCCGCTCCGGTCGTGAGGGCCGTGCGTGCAGTTGCCAGCGCGTCGATCGGGAAGCCGTTGCCGAAGTACGACACCGTCTGCGGGACGACGTCCATGCCGGTGTACACGCCGGTCGGCCCGCCGAAGTGACACACCTGTGCGTTCGGCTTGATGTTCTTGTCGAGCTGGACGAGCCCAAAGCTCTGGAACGCCGGCGTTTCCGAGTGCAACGCGTAGACGAATCGGCCGATCGGCTTGCCGAGTGCGTCGTAGGCCTGCGGTCCGGACTTCGGCGGATAGACCTTCGTGCCGAATGTCGGCAACACGAAGTTCCCGACCGTCGCGACGTAGTTTGCGGTTTTCTTCTTCGCGTCGGTTCCTCTGAAGAGGAAGCCCATCGTGTAGATCGTCCCGCGGGGCGCTTGGATGATCGCGCCGGGACGTACGCCGGAGCATGCGGTGCTCCCGAATTGCGAAGCGCCGCGAGCAGGAAGGGCGGTGGACGCGACGATGCTCGTCGTAATCAGCACGACACCGCACAAGGACTTGCGCATGAATTCCCCCTTCGAGGGATCAACTGTACGGTCGGACGCAGTGTTTGTCAGAGGTCGGGTCTCGGCGTGTCGGTCGGCTCGGGTGTCTCCTCGTCGTCGCCCGGACGACGCGGGCGGCGTTCCTCGCCGGGCTCAGGAGAAGGCGAGCCGCCCGGCCCGTACTCGATGATCCGCGGTTCCGGCTTGTAACGGGTGAAGAACCGCGTACGCGTGACCTCGCCGTTGCGGTTGATGACTCGGAACACGACGATGTCGAATCCGGGCACGCCTTCCTGGACGACCTTCTCTTCGCCCGGCGGCAGCGCCGGATTTTCCTTGCGCTGCTCTTCCGGCTCCGTCGGGTTCGTTCGCGGACCGGCCTCAGCCGTCACGACCTTGCCTTCCTTGTCGCCGTAGAAGCTCACGGTGACCGACGTCGATGAGTACGAGGTCTTCACGAGGATTCCGGCGCCCGAGTTGTTCGTGAAGCGAAGGTCGGGGTGCCGCCATGAGACGGTTGCTTCGCGGCCGGGCGGATAGCGCGAGATGTAGTACGAGTGCGCCTTGTACGACTCGATCTTGTAGCCGCCGAAGAAGATCGCGTTGAACATCGTCGTCGCGAACTGGGAGACGCCGCCGCCGATCTCGTCCTTGAACTCGCCGTCGAAAATCATCGGCGCCAGCACGTAGCCCTTCTCGGCCGTCCGGGGACCGACGTGATCGTTCAGCGAGAACGTCGATCCCGGCGGGATGATCGTGCCGTCGACGACGCTCGCGATCTTGTGGATGTTGGTCACGCGCGGCGCACAGCAGGGGTGCTGTGTCGTGAACGACGACACGAGCTCCTTGATGTTCATGTTGCGCGCTTCTTCGGTCGTCAGGTTCGGCTCGGTCGATGCGAAGACCGCGCGCGTCACGCGACGCGATTCGCGGGCGGCTGCCGCGCCGAGCGCCCGAGCGGTGCCGGCCGCGTCGAAGCGGCGCCCTTCCTCGCCCGCGATGACGCTCACCGAGGCGCCGTTCACGGCGAAGGAAGCGCTGCGCGACTCGCGCTCGTAGGGCTTCATCTCGGCTCCCAGCGCAGACTCGATGCGCTTGGTCGAGAAGCGCACCTGCAGTTTCCATTCACCATCGCGCTTGCGAGGAACTGCTTCGAGCATCTCGGCAAGCTCTGCGCGCGTGAGGTAGTGCTGCGATCCGTTGGGCCCCAGCAGGATGATCGGCGATCGCACCCAGCGATTCGCGGTCTCGGCCGCTTCGTGCGCGTCGTCGATGTTTGTGCGCCTGTGCCGCACGGCGATGGGAAGCTGCGTCTGTTTACGCGGCCAGGCTTCGAGCGCCTCGATCATCCACGAAACTGCCGCGTCCTGGTCGAGTCGTCGTCCCGGAACCGCGCCGACGGCGACGAGCTGCGCACCGCGCGCGGCGATTCCTGCCTCATGACCGTGCGTATCGATCTGGGCCGCCCAGTCCTTGACGAGCGCACGCGCCGCGTCGCCGTCGATCTTGCTCTGCCAGCCGACATCGGTGGACGCGAAAAGTGCGCGCAGCCTGTGCCACGTGCGGACGAAGAAGTTGCCTTCGCGCCCCACGTTCATTGCGTCGTCGAGCGTGGCGTTGATATCGGGAGTGAACGAGATCTCGGAAGGGCTCACCGTGAACTGGTGCCGCCCGGCGATCAGCTCGACGGGGTCGGACGCGAGTGACTGTCCGCGGGCCGAGAGGAGCTTTCCGGCCTCATCGCGGTTTTGTCCGCCGAGCTCGAGCGAGCCGGCTTTCACACCCGAGCGAATGCGACCGATCGCGGCGACCGAGTCGGCCGTGTACGAGGAGAGCAAGAGCGCACACACCGCGACGATGGTCCAGCCGCGCCGGCTCGGGCGCAGGGTGAGACTGCCGATCTTCACTGCCAAGTTGTCGAGCCCTTGGTGAGAGAAGCCGCCTTTGAACGAGAAAGGCTACCACCCGCAAGCGTCAAAAACGGCGGTTTTGCGGGCTCCCGACCTGCGACTTTACAACCCGTCAGGCCCCGAGGAGGGTTTCCGGGCCTACCTCGCACGCGTAGGAGATGGTCCGCTTGATGATCGCGTTCAGGTCGTGGACCGGCTCCCAGCCGATCAGACCCCGGATCTTGGCGGTATCGGGCGACCGCCGGAGCATGTCCTCGTACTGGTCCCCGTACACCTGGTCGTAGGGGATGAGGCGGATCGTCGAGGACGACCCGGTCGCCTCGAGGATCCGCTCGGCCAGCTCGCGGATGGAGACCTCTTCCTCCGAGCCGACATTGAAGACTTCGCCCACAGCGGCGGACTCAGAGAGCAGACCGATGACCGCTCGGACGGCGTCCTCGACATCGCAGAAGCATCGCGTCTGGGTGCCGTCGCCGTAGATCGTCAGGTCGCGTCCGAGCAGGGCCTGCGAAACGAGGCGGGGGACGACCATGCCGTAGGCGCCGGTCTGGCGTGGGCCGACGGTGTTGAAGAACCTCGCAACGATGGTCGGGATCTGCTTCTCGCGCCAGTACTCCATGGCGAGGTGCTCGTCGATCGCCTTGGACACCGAGTAGGACCAGCGCGCAATCGTCGATGGACCGAGAACGCGGTCGGCTTGCTCATGCATCTTTCCGGAGTTCTTGCCGTAGACCTCCGACGTCGAAGCAATGAACGCCGTGCGGCGATACCGGTGGACGGCATCGAGCACGGTCTCCGTTCCGCGGATGTTCGTGCGCAGCGAGCGCAGCGGCTGCTCGACGATCAGTCGTACCCCGACGGCTGCGGCCAGGTGGACGACGGCGTCGCACTCCGCCACGAGCTCGTCGACGAGGAGCTCGTCGAGGATGCTTCCGAGCACGAGCCTGTAGCTCGAGCTTTCGATGCTGTCGAGATTGCGCGCCGCGCCCGTGGCGAGATTGTCGAGGACGACGACTTCGTCGCCCTTCGCCAGGAGCGCTTCACAGAGATGCGAGCCGATAAAGCCCGCACCGCCGGTGACGAGGTATCGCACGAGGTCAGGATAGGTGGTCGGCGTATGCAGCGGTACCATTGCGCTGGTCTGAGCCATGAACGCTGGAACTCCAGGGCCCCCGTCCACGTTGTTCGGGAAAGCGTTCACGCTCCTCCGGCTCGGTTTGGCGGCCGACGGAGGGGCGGGTGGATCGGCCGGCAAACAGAAAGAGGGCGGGGGGCTTGATTGGGCCGACGTAGTCGCGAAGTATGCGGACGTTGTCTACACGATGGCGTACCGGCTCACCGGCGACGACGAGGAAGCTCGCGATCTCGCGCAAGACGTTCTCATCCGCTTGCACCGGGGGCTCGGCAAGTACCGCGAGGGCAACTTCGAAGGCTGGCTTTACCGAACGACGGTGAATGCGTTCAGGGATCGTCTGCGCAAGCGCAAACGGCTGCGCGAGGACGCGCTTGGGGACGAGCCACCCGGTATGAAGACGGGCGGGATCGTCGAGGAAGCCGTGCAACAGCGGGAGCTCCACGACGAGGTGCAACGCGCACTCGTCAAGCTCCCTCCGGAGTACCGAGAGGCCGTCGTGCTCCGCGATCTCCAGGGACGTTCTTATGAGGAGATCGCCGACATTCTCGAGATCCCGGCCGGCACGGTCCGATCGCGCATCCATCGTGGGCGTGAGGCGTTGCGGCAGATTCTCGAGACGTACGTGAACGACAGGGGCGAGGGTCGATGAGCTTCTACATGCAACACGTCGAGCGCGAGATTCTTTCGGCGCTGATCGACGGCGAGCTCGATCTGGAGGAGCGGCGCTTCGTCCACGAGCATCTGCAGGAATGCGACGCCTGTCGCGAAGCGTCCGAAGAGTTCGCACACATTCACGGCATGGTCGGGGAGCTGCCGAGACTGATCGCTCCCGAGTCCTTCGTATCGGCCGCGCTGCGTCCGCGCACACACTCACGCGCCGGATCCGTTGCGCGATGGGCGCTCGGCGGGCGGCGACGGTGGTTCGTTGCCGGCTTCGCAGCGGCTGCGGCGGGCGT
>DASQWC010000050.1:0-17254 GCA_035640475.1 Actinomycetota bacterium
CCCCGCCGAGGCCGTTGGAACAGGCGTGGGACTCGCCGTCGGCGCAGGAGCCAGAACGAAGATCGTTCCGCAGCCAAACGGAAACGTGTCGTCCGGGTTGGTTGCTGTCAGTACGTGGTTGGTGTTGGTGGCGACATTGGATGGAATCGTGAGAGTTCCGTTGAATTGCGAAACACCAGGGGCACCGATGGACGGTAGCGAACCGAGAGTCACCGCTTGTGGGGTTCCGCGGTCGAGTACGAACCGCACGGACTGGTCCATGTTGGTTGAGCCCGAAACGCTGATGGTGCCTCCTGCGGTGGCCGTCGGGGAAGATGTACACGCCGTAACAACGGCGTTCGCGGCTGTCGGAAAGAAGGCCAGCATCAAAGCCGCGCCAAGAACCGATAAGAGTGCCCGCCGTGCCGTCTTCACTTGACGCCCCCCTGTCGTTCCCCTCCGACCAGGACGCTAAGTATTGCGCCTTAGATAACAGCGAGTCAAACCCGGCACAGCACGTAACAACACTGCACTTTGTACCGACGAACTACACGCGTGTTATCCGCCGTAGTAGAACTTGACCGGGATCGGCTCCCTGCCCGCGTCCCAGCCGCTGGGCAGGATGGGCGGCGAGTGGTCGCCGTTGTCGTTTGTCGCCGCCAGCGTCGGGCGGTCGTCGGGCCCCCAGGGGGAGACCGGCGGCGGAGGAACCGGCGGCAACAGCGGGACCTCGGGGGGCACTCCCGGCGGCGCCGGCGGATTGGTGCGGCCGTTCAGGCTCGAGATCTTTCGCTCGAGGCGCCGTCCGAGCCAGTTCCTGTAGCGGAGCAGCGCGAGTCCGGCGCCTCCGAGCAGCACGATCAGCGCCCACAAGATCAGCCACCAGGTCAGGTACTCGTTTCCTTCGTCCTCCGCGACCGGAGTCGCGGTCGCTCTCCGGGCCGACGCCGGCGCCGCGGCGAGCTCGACCGAGCACGTTGCCGACGCTGAGTCGGCAGAGATGAGAATCCCGGCCGGACCGCGAACCGCCTCGTCGGGGATCCGCATGATCCTCGGCTCGCTCGTGAACTCACCGAACTCGTTGGCCTTGAAGCGGCCGAGCTCGGCCTCCCGCGGCAGCTGGCGGAAGCTCACCAGAACGAGCGAGTTGGGAGGGAAGCCGCGCCCGCGGACCGTCAGCTCGTCTCCGACGCGGAAGTTGCTCGAAGCGACGAGCTCCCGGTCGTAGGTCGCGCAGGTCGGCCCGCCGAGGCTCGTGCCGCCGTCCGGTGGAAGCGTCGGGACCTGCGCCTGAGCCGTTCCACTCCATGGCACAACAGTCACGAGAACGAGCAGAACTAGCTTTTGGACGCTGTTCATGGCTGGTCGCTCCTACACATCAATTGTGCGCAACACAAACAGCAGGCGCAAGCCAGGCCTAGAGGCCGGCGACCGTCGCGCTGAAGGCCGCGGCGGCCTGCGGGTCGCCCGACAGCCCGTAGAACGACGTGCCGTCGGCGAGGTAGTCGCATCTGGACAGCGACCAGTTGCCCAGGCCTGGGGGTGTGAGGTGCGGATTGGGCCCGTTCATCGCACCGATCTCGGACCCGTCGTTGAACAGCGCGAGCGCAGCGCCGGCGCCCGGCACCGCATCGCCGCCGACCGGAATGCCGGGACCGATCGAAAGCAGCTCGGCCGTCTCGGCGACCGTGCCGCACGCGCTGTCGCCGGGCGCGCCGACGACGAGATCCGGGTCGCCATCCTTGTCGTGGTCACCGAAGGCAAGCGTGCGTCCGAACTCGTCGCCGCCTTCGGCCGCGCGGTGCGTGCCGAACGTGCTCTGGCTGAGCATGTAGGAGTTCGACTGAAGGTCGCGGAGTCCGTCTCCGGCAACACCCCCGATGACGAAGATCTGTCCGGTACCACCGCTTGCGCCAGGCACCCCGATGACGAGCTCTGATGACGGATCGGTGACCGGCGGTGTTCCAGTCTTCTGTTGCGGGTTGATGTTCTGCGCATTCAACGCCTGTCCGAATCTGGCGTTGATCTCGGGCTGTTCCTGAAGCCCGGCGATCCCCGGACGCTCGACGAAGAACTGATCGCCGCGTCCGTTGAGTCCGCCGGCCGTCGCCGACAGTCCGCTGCCCTCGGCGGCGGGATAGATCACGTTCACACCGCCCTGATTCGACTTCAGGACGTCCTCTCCCGGAACACCGATCGCGAGCCCGTCCGCGTCGATCGATCCGTTGCGCTGTCCGTTGAAGTTGCCCGCGGCAAGCGAACAGCCGTAGAGATCCCCGGTCTCGTTGGCACCCTCGACGTTGGGCGCCGCCTGATGCCAGAACTGATCGTCGGAGCTCAAGCCGGCCGACGAGCTGTAGATCACCTGAACCGCTCCGGTATCCGCCCGGATCCCGATGTCCTCGTGCGGAACACCGACGGCGAGATCGTCGACGGGCTTGCCGTTTTCGGCATCGCCGTCGAAGTTCCCGGCTGCGAGCGCGAGACCGAACATGTCCCCCGGTTCGAAGGCGTCGAGGAGCCCCCGCGCTCCCTGGACGAGGAGCTGGGGCTTGAGCGGCGCCGCCGTTGCCGATAAGCCTCCACCGGCCGCTCGTGCACCCGCTTTTCCGTAGACGACCCAGACCGCACCGCCGTCCTTGATCTTGCCGAAGTCCTCGCCGGGCGCGGCGACGGCGAGGTCGTCCGCGCCGTCACCGTTGAAGTCGCCGGCCGCAAGCGTCCAGCCGAACGAATCGCCGACGTCGTTGTGCTCCGGCATGCCGGGAGCGTCTTGATGAAGGACTTGCGCGGACTGCGAGACGACGCCGCTCGAACTGCCGTAGAGCACGAAGACCGCTCCGGTATTCGCGAACTCGTCGACGGGCGCGCCGGGCATGCCGACGGCCAGGTCGGTGAAGTTGTCGTCGTTGAAGTCGCCGGCCGCCAGCGCCTTGCCGAACAAGCGTCCGGGCCCGAATACCCATCGAAACGCCGGGAGGCCTTGCATCCCCGGAGAGATGAGCTGGTCGTCGGCGCTCGTATCGAGGCCGACGCCGTCGACGCCGTAGACCACATTGAGCGAGCCGACGTCCTTCGCGTTTGCAACGTCGTCCAGCGGCGCGGCCATCGCGATGTCGTCGATCTGATCGCCGTTGAAGTCGGCGGACGCGCTCGAGTCCGACTGGCAGTCGAGCGCCGGCCTGATCGCGCGCGCAGGTGTGGGAGTCTGCGCATGGGCCGTACCCCCCAACAGCGCAATCACCGCCAGCGCCCCCAGGACCGCGCCGCCTCGCTTCAGCCGCATCTGCGCCCTCCTTGCCGTGGGCGGCCGCCGAGGCGGCCCCATCGTTGGGGAACGATGGACCATTCGCCAAAGTTCGGCCGGTCCAAACCCCGCTCCGACTTGTCGTAACGCAGGGTGGGAACCGCGTCAATTAAGTACCGTAGGGCACATGACGCGATCGGCCCCGGCCTGGTTCGCCGCCGCCCGGGAGCGTATTTCCCGAGGTGAGGCCCCCGTTTGCGTCCTCGGCTGTGGGTACGTCGGGCTGACGCTCGCGCTCGAGTGCGCTCGCGCCGGCTCGGCGGTGACCGGGATCGAGACCGACGAGGTCCGCGCCAAGGACCTGCGGGCCGGCGCCAACCCCGTGCCCGACGTCCTCATCCCCGACGGCGAGCTGGCTCAACTGCGGGACGGCGGCCGCCTCACGTTCATGACCGCGCTCGACGCGCCGGCAGACGTGTACGTGATCTGTGTGAACACGCCGCTGCGCGACGGCTCCCCCGACCTTCGGTTCGTCGAGTCGGCCGGCGAATCCGTCGCCCGCGTGCTCACTGAAGGCGCCGTCGTCGTCCTCGAATCCACGACCTACCCGGGGACGACCGAGGAGCTGTTGCGTCCGATCTTGGAAGAGGGCACGGGACTCGTTGCCGGACGCGACTTCGCGCTCGCACATTCGCCGGAGCGCATCGATCCGGGGAACCGCGATTGGACGATGCGCAACACGCCAAAAGTCGTCGGCGGCCTCACACCCGAGAGCACGGAGCTCGTCTCCGCGTTCTACTCGCGCGTCTGCGACAACGTCGTCGGCGTGACGTCGCCGCGCGCTGCCGAGATCACGAAGCTCTTCGAAAACACGTATCGAGAGGTGAACATCGCGCTGGCCAACGAGATGGCGATTACGTGCCACGACTTCGACATCGACCCCTGGGAGGTTCTGCGCGCAGCTGCGACGAAGCCGTTCGGGTTCACACCGTTTCGTCCCGGCCCGGGTGTCGGCGGCCACTGCATCCCGGTCGATCCGCAGTACCTGGCCTGGCGCGTGCGCGGAAAGGTCGGCCGGCAATTCCGTCTCCTCGAGACGGCGAGCGACATCAATCAGCGGATGCCGTCCTACGTCGTGCAACGAGCGGCCGAGATCCTCAACCACGAGGGCAAGGCGCTGCGCGGCGCGAATATCTTGCTGCTCGGTGTGTCGTACAAAGGCGGCTCCGGCGACGTTCGCGAGTCTCCGGCGTTGCGCGTTGCCGATCGTCTGGTCGCCTCGGGGGCTTCGGTGTCGTTCCACGATCCCCACGTTCCGACGGCCTCGATCAACGGCGTCGTCTACGACTCACAAGCGCTGGACGACGCCGTTCTCGCCGGCTCGGACGTCGTGATCGTCCTGACCGATCATCCCGACGTCGACTACGCGCGCGTGCTGGACCGCGCGCCGTGCGTCTACGACACGAGGGGCGTGATGGAACGCTTCGACGGGTCGGCGCCGAACCTGCACCGGTTCTAGTCGGGGAGTAGCTAGGACGCCGTCAGATCGGCGTCCGCTGCGAGCTCACTCTCCGGCCGCCACTCCGGGAGCCGGAGGAAGAGCAACAGCGTCATCAGCCCGGCGCACCCGGTCAGCACGACCGTCGCCCATCCGGCCGCGCGCGGCACGGACGCAACGACGATCGCCATGCCGCCGAGCGTGAGCTGCGCGAGGAACAAGAACGGCACGACGGCGCGGACGCCGAAGCCCGCGTTGTGCAGCCTGTGGGTCATGTGGTCGGTGCCGCCGATCGCAACGCGTCTGCGCCCCTGCATTCGCGAGATCGTGACCATGGCCGTGTCGAAGATGGGAACGCCGACGGCCAGCACGGGCAGCGCAAAGCCCAAGGGGCGAGCTACAGGCGGCTCGAGCATGAGGCCGAGCGCGGCAACTGCGAATCCGAGCATCAGCGCACCCGAGTCGCCCATGTACAGGCGAGCCGGGAAGAAATTGTGCGCGAGATAGCCGAGACAGCCGCCGGCGATCGCCAGACCGACGACGACGACGACACCTTGGTTCGTGACGGCAGCGAGCGCTGCGATCGAAAGGCTCGACGCGAGTGCGACTCCGGCCGACGCGCCGTCCATGTTGTCGAAGACGTTGAACGCGTGCGTGACGCCGACGAACCAGACCATCGTGAGGAGCGAGTTCGCGACGTCGCCGAGCGCTCCGGTCGGGAAGGCCTCAGCGCGCAGTCCGAGCACCCACGCGATCTCTGTGACGACCGCCGTCGCCAGGAGCCTCGTCCGTGGTGTGAGGCCTTTCAAGTCATCGAGGAAGCCCAGCGTGCCCATGGCGATCGCGCCCACCACAGCCGCTGCGAGCTTCCGGGAGCCCAGCCCGTGAGGTGCCCCGACGAGGACGCCCGCGGACATGCCGGCAAAGATCGCCATGCTGCCGAGAATCGGTGTCGGTCGCGCGTGCAGGCGCCACAGGCGCGGAACTGCGACGATCCCCACGCGGTGACCGACGCGCCGGGCGACCAGACCGAACATGAGGCTCGCCACGACGGCCGCCACGCTCCCGGCGACGAGCCTCGACTCCCAGTAGCCGCCGAAGGAGAGTGCGTCGATCGGGTCGATCCCGGTCCGCCCCGCGAACTCCCGAGCCGGCTCCCAGCCGGAGGCGATCGCTCCCCCGATCGCCAGTGACAGGGCGATCGCGAGCGGATAGGGAAGGCTGTGTCCGGTGAGGACCGCCTCCGCTCCGAGACCCGTCTCGGCGTCGGCTCTGATGGTCGCTGATCGCATCGTAGACGTGAGCTGGGGTCGCGGAAATGCGCCGAGGCCTGCCATTGCTTCTACTTCTACGTCACTCCCCGCTTCCTCTTACGCTACCAGTTGCTTCAAGGAGCAACGCCAGAAGTGAACGCATCGCCCCCTTCCCGACTCCCACGGTAACCAGTTGCCTCATAAGACACAACGACGTACAGTACGTCGCGTATGACCCACCTCGGACGGCTCCTTGCCGTCGCCTTCGTGTTGCTCGGTACTTTCGCGACAGGCCCTGCCGCGAAGGCGACGCACTGCCCGCCCGAGCACTACCAGCACCCGCCGGCAGTGCCGGACGACTACCCCTGTCCGGGTTCCCCCGCGCCGGGCACTCCCAAACCTTCGCCCAAGCCCAGCGTGCAGCCGACACCTGCGCCGACGGCAGCACCGACTGCCGCACCGACGCGCCGGCCCTCGGCGCCGGTCAGGCAAAGCACACCCGCGCCGACCGTCATCGACAACGTCGAGGTGCCGACGGTGGCCCCGAACGCGACGCCCGAGATCATCGTCGATGGGCCGATCGCCGAGGACGAGCCGCTTGATGTCGCCGAGCCGTCGGCGTCCGCTTCGAGCTGGATCTTCGGGTTCATCGTGGGATTGGTGATCGGCGGGTTCGCCGGCCGGGCCTCGTGGGGCCTGCGCCGCCGGCGTCGCCAGCAGATCTTCGGCTAGAAGATCCGGCCGAAAATCCTGCGCACCTCACGCCAGGGCTCGAGAAACACCTTGTCGACGATCCACGCCGGCTTCGTTTGGTACACGCGCACCTCGAGCACCCGATCCCCGGTCAGCTCGCCGGAAAAGGTTCTCGTCCCCGTCGAGCGCCACCCGGCGGGCACCTCGATCGACACCTCGTAGACGTCACGGTTGGCGACCGGCTGGGGCAGCAGGTGCAGCCGGTAGATGCGCTCCCGGCCCTCGGTCGTGAACGCCAGTGGGATCTCCGAGATCAGACGGATCGACTTCGACGAGCGCGCCGGGATCTCGGTCGTTACTCGATAGCTGCGGAGCGGCCCCTCGGCCGCCTGGACGGCCGAAACGGGCCGGCCCTGAATCGCGATCGCCCTGAGCTCGTCCTGCGGTGAGCGCAGCACCGTCACGTTCTGGCGGTTGGTCCCCAGCGGCAGCGTGACTCCCCCGGAGGCCCCGATCACGTATTCGGGAAGGCCCGACGAAGGCGCATCGTTGCGCATCTCGACATCGATTTCCGAGACCGCGGCCCGATCCCCCGGCTCGAGCCTGACGTGGTAGCGCACGTTTCGATGCAGGAACCAGTCCGCCTTGTTCCCCGCGCCGTTCTGCGAGACGAACGACAGGACGTCGGTCGCGCCCTGCGTGCGCTCGACGCCCCCCGCCAGACCGAGCTCCTTGAACGCCGCCTGGTCCTCGGCGTCCGACGAGAACATGCGAAAGTGGCCGCCGCGAACGGCCGTATCGAAGTCGCCGAAGGACTCGGGCCGGAACGCGAGCACCCCGGTGACCAGCCGGTCGAACGTCGTCCGCACGAGCTGTGAGAAGAAGTCCTGCCGCTGGTCGTCGTCGGTCGGGTAACGCAGGTAGACGTCGTGCTGAGCAACGCGGGAGACGCTGTCCGCGGTGATCGGCTGGGGCCATGCAGCAACGGTGATCGGACCGGTGAGTCGCAAGATCGCCGCCAGACCGATCGGATCCACGCCGATGACACCTTGGACGGGACCGAGCGCCGGGCCGGCCGACTGCACGATGAACCGCCCGACCGTCGGAAAGTCGGTCGTGACGTTGATGTTCTGGAAGATCCTGCTCTGCCTGCGAAGATCAGCCGGGAACCACTCGGGAAAGGCGAGCTGCGTCTCGCCGGGCGGCGGAAAGAGCTCGGTCGGCCGTCCTGAGACGTCTTCGAGATCGAGGTCGCCGCGTTCGGCGGCAAGAGATGTGATGTAGCCGATGAACCCGCCCGAGCCCCGCAGCTCTGCAAGGTTCGAGAACGCAACGACGTACCGCTTGCGTCCGTTCTCACCGAGCAGACTGGGCATCGCTTCGATCGCCGTCTGACCCTTCCGGAGCCCCTCGATGGCTGAGGGCAAGAGCTGGAGCGCCTCGGCACGGGCACGAGCCAGCGAGTCGATCACCCATCCCGTGGGGATCCGACTGAGCTCCTCCTCGATATCCGCGGCCGCCGCGATGCTCGCGCCGAACGCGGTCGTCGCGCGGCGGACGGCGGCAAGGTCGACACGGCCGTCGACGAGCTTCAGCTCACGGCCCGGCAACTGCGCCTGTGCTGCCGTTGCGGCGAGTCCCGCCTCGGACACTCGCTCGGCAACTCTCGACAGCGTGAGGGCGGTGCGCACATGCGTGCCGAGGACGGGGATGAGCCGGGACGGCCACACCATAGGCGAAGCCAGCCGGGTCTTCGACGACCGAAACAGGCTCGCCGCGCTCGAGAACTCGCGACGAGCGGCGTCGACATCACGCCGGAGGAAAGCGTTGCGCGCTTCGGTGAGCGTCGCGCGCCCGGTTCTCGCCGCTCGAAGCGCCGTCGGCCCGGCGTACAGCGTTGCGAAGAGCGCCGCGAGGACGAAGAACACCACTGCGGCCCCGAGGACCCACGCAACGCGCGAAGCGATGCGCTTTCGTCTGGTCGGGCGCCTCGTCCGTCTGACCCGGCGCCGGCGCCGGCGCACCGCGCCGGCCGGGGGCGGGATGAGCTCCGGGGGTCTACCTATCGGTAGTCCTCGCGCGGGCGATCTCTCAAGAGATCGGCCTCGGTGACGAGGTTCGCTTCGGGCATCGGCGCAGGCGCAACGCCTGGCTTGGTCGGAACGAATCCGGTTGTGTCGATGAACGGAATGTCGGGCGCCGGCAACGCGCGCACGACATCACGCTTCTGCGGGCGCCGGCCCCTGATGCGCAGCGGCTGCCACTCGAAGCCGCGCTTGCGCGCAGCGAAGACGAGCGCAGTTCCCGTGGCGATGAGTGCCATCGCCCACAGGATGAGCATCAAGATGCTGCTGCCGGTTCTCGGCAGGAGCCCTCCTCCGCCACCGCCGCCGCTCGTGCGATTCGCGGCGCTCGTGAGTCCGCCGCCGCCACCGCCCGTCGGGCTGCTGTTCGTGTTCTCGTTCCCGCCGCCCGTTGTATCCGAACCGACGACGAGAATCGGCAGAACGACTTCCGAATTGTCGTTGAACACAGTGAAGAGCCGGTGCGGGCCGGGTCCCATGTGTGACGGCAGCGTCAATGACGGCGAGCTGAACGAGCCATTTGCATTCACGGCGAAGTTGGATCCGGCAAAGGTGAACCGGTGGCTCTGCCCGTCGATGTGTCCCGCTGTGCCCGATCCGCAGCCGGGGCCGCCGGAGATGCTGAACGTTCCCCCGGCCTCCAGGACGACCCGGCCGTCTTGCGTTCCCTGCCCGCCGTTGAGGCTGGCGCAGTTGGCCGGCGCCAGTGGGTATCCGGCGAATGCCGGCAATGCCGCTCCGCCGAGCAGGAACCCGGCGAGGATGGTGACGAAACCGCGTCTGATTGCGCTATCCATGGCGCTCGAGCGTCCTCCCCCCATCAGGGCTCTTGGATGGGCGCTGCCCGTAATAGTAATACTGATAGTCATAAGTTGTCTCACCAGGCAACAAGAAGTTCAACGCTACACCCAAGAAACGCCCTCCAGCGCGCTTCACGATCTCGACCGTATCCACGATCCGGCGCCTATCGGTCTTGCCGGAGCGCGCCACGACGACCACCCCGTCGCTCAGGCTCGCCAGCGTCGCCGGGTCCGCGACCGGAACGACCGGCGGGGAGTCGACGATCACGACGTCGAACATCATCCGCAGGCGATTCACGACGTCGATCATCTGCTCAGAACCGAGTAGCTCGACGGGGTTCGGGGGAATGGCGCCGGCCATGAGAACCGAGAGGTTGCGCGTCTCCGTGTTGAGGATCGCCTCCTCGAGGGAAACCCCGCCGACGATCACGGTCGTGAGACCGCGTGTGCCGTACATGCCGAACACGCGGTGCAGCGTCGGACGGCGAAGGTCCGCTTCGACGAGAAGTGTACGGAAGCCGCCGAGCGCATACGCCGACGCGAGGTTGAGTGAGAGTGTCGTCTTTCCCTCCTGCGGCAGCGACGACGTGACGAGAATCACTCGCAACGGAGACTCCACGCCGAGGAAACCGATCGACGTTCTCAGCTTGCGGAACGATTCCCCGCCGATGCCTTGCGAGTCGCGTTCGAGGTGAACCTCTTGGCCGCCGGTCTCCATCGTCGGAATCGAGCCGAGCACGGGAAGCCCGAGCTGCTCGAGCTCCTCACGGCTCTTCACGCTCTGGTCGATCTGATCGACGATCAATGCGAGCGCGGCGCCCGCGAGCAAACCGAGCGCGGCCGCAAGCGCCATGTTGCGCACCGGCTGCGGATCGATCGGCACGGAGGGGACAACGGCAGGATCGATGATCGAAACGCGCAACGCAGGCGTTCCGCCGTCCTGAGCACCGAACTCGTCGAGCTCGGCAACGAACGCCCTCGTGACCGCATTGACGACTCGCTGAGCCACAACGGGATCGCTCGATTGGTACGCGACTTTGATGACTTGCGTATCGACGACGGGCTGCGCCTGCAGGTGGGCGACGATCTCACTCGGGGTCTGGCTCAGCCCCCCGTCGGCGATCGCGCGCTGCGCGATCGACCGCGACGCGATGATCTGTGCGTAGCTGCGCACGAGATCCTCGG
Organism: Actinomycetota bacterium; assembly: GCA_035640475.1. Lineage (GTDB taxonomy): Bacteria > Actinomycetota > JAICYB01 > JAICYB01 > JAICYB01 > DASQWC01. Next base: position 10,740 of record DASQWC010000050.1, read on the forward strand.
ACAGGTTGGACACAGCGAGTCCCTTCGTGAGCTGTTCGAGTGGAACCTGCCGTTGGCCCACGAAGAGTCTCGTGTTGGCCTGGTAGACGGGTGTCGTCGCGGCTGTGATCAGCATTCCCGCTGCTATCGCGAGTGCGAAGCCGGTGAGAAACCACCATTTGCGCTTGAGAAATAAGCGCACGTAACGAAGAAGGTCGAACTCCATCGGGAGATTGTATCTCCGATTAACAGGCTTTCACATGCGCAAACGATGCCCCAACTCCATCAATGCTTGCCGGGACAACGTGCGGAATCGCCGGCGGGCGCTCCGGGGGGCCCTGAGCGGGGAGGGGGGCCGGGTGAACGTCTCCGGACCCGATGACGACCCCGGGAAACCCCGGGGTCGTGGACTCCCCCGGAGCGCTCTCCGTCCAGCGATCCTCAGCGATAAGCTCGCGTCGGCCTCCTGTCGTGCATGCGAGAATCCTCGCTCGGGACTACGCAGGGGGGTGCGGCTTCTTACGGTCCGGTTTTCCCTCTGGTTCAGGGAGGCCTACACTGTTTCGCAACGTCCTGACGTGGGGCCGGGGGGACGCGCACTGGTGAACGCAGGCGTACAGCAGCGGGGAGCTGCCGAGGATCTCGGCGCGTCGTACGCATCCCTCTTTCGTGAGCTGGGCGCAGCATTCCGTGCGCGCGGTCTCGGCGGCGAGGAAGCAAACGACCTCGCACAAGAGTCACTCGTTCGGACGTTCGTGCACCTGAAGCGGCACGGACGAACGCAGGAAGATCTCCGGCCGTTGGCGCACACGATCGCGCGGCGCCTGTATGCCGAACGTGGTCGGCGCCTGCGACCGCGGTTCGTCGAACTCCCGGAGGCCGAGCATCTCGCCGACCCCACACCGGAGCCGATCGAGCAAGTCGTCGCGTCGGAGGAACGCGCGGACGTCCATGCAGCGCTGAAGGAATTGACGCCGCGCCATCGCCGCGTGGTTTCCCTGTGGATGTCGGGCTTGCGTCCGGCGGAGATCGCGCACGAGCTCGGGATCAAGCGCAACGCAGCGGATGCCTTGCTGCACCGTGCACGCCGTCAGCTCGCGATGAAGCTGGACCCGAGCCACGCAACATTGGGACTGTTCGGCATTGCGATGCTCCGCGTCCGCTCCGTGTTCCGCCGTGCGGTGGACGCCGTGTCGAGCTTCGACCCGAGCGGATCGATTGCGCAGGCAACAACGGGCCTCGCGGTGGTCGGTATCGGTGCCGTACTCATGATCGCGACGCCGTCGGCAACCGATAGTCGTCCGGTCGGTCCGACGGACGCGGTCGCGACCCGAGTCGCATCAGTTGAGGGCGCTCCGGCAACGGCGGACGGAACTGTGGTGTCGCGCGCACGAGACCCCGTCGACGCGCCGCGTTACATCTACCGCATGCGGAGAACTGCAACCGTTCGCGATCCGATCACGAACCAGGACAACGAGTGGTTTCTCGACATCGAGCACACTCCTGGCAACGGCGCGGTCGACCTAGACCCTGTCCTGACGGCCGTCGAGGGTCTCGCGTGTAACTCGATGGCCGCCTGCACAAAGGCCCCCTAGAGGCCATGGCAAAGCGAATGCTCCGACGCGTGCTGGTCATCACCCTCATCGTTGTGCCGCTCGTCGTCGGTAGCAGCCCGCTCGCCCAGGCGAGCTGGTGTGTATCGACCGGAATCAACTCGCTCAAGATCAGGATCTGTATCCCCACGGCAAACACCGACGGTCCCGGCCGATAACGCACGAGCCGCCCGGCTCGTTTTCTCTTCAGCGTCTGACGGTGACCTTTGCTACGTTGACCGGCGAGTCCAGCGATAGACCGTGCGTCCGATCCTCAGCAGATTCGACTTCCGGCTTGACCTGAGGCGTCCGCTGCATGCGGTGGTCGCCGTCATCGGCGTGATCGCCATCGTCTCGGCCGGGGTGTACGCGGCGCAGGGCCCGACGACGAAGCATCGCAAGGCAGCCGTCGCGCAAACACCCTCGTGGACGCTGGAAGCCGACCCCGGCCCGGCCGTGGTGACCGCGGCGCCCAAGGCCGTCACAAAGGCGCAATCCGACCATGTCGTGAAACCGGCCGACGAGGTCGTCACTTCGGAAGAGTTGCGGGTCGCGAACAGCTCGCCCTGCCCGTCGACGCCGCGTCACATCGTCAACGTCCGCGATTTCGGAGCTCAGGGTGACGGCACCGTGGACGACACGAAAGCGATCCAACGAGCGGTCAACGCGGTCGCCGTGAGTGGGGGCCGAGTGGTCTTTCCGTCGGGTGTGTACCGCGCCTACGGCGTTCGGCAGGACTCGTGCGTTGAGTTCCGCGGCCAACAAGGCGCGACGCTGATACACCCGGACGGACTGTCACCCGGACACGTCGTCCGGAGTCGCGTGCAATCGACGACCGGAACGATCCGACGCAACTCGCGCGTGCTGACCGTGGCCAGCACAAAAGGCTTCAGGCCGGGTGTGCTCGTAGCGATTCGCGGGGCGGGCGGCCGGTCGCGCGTGCAGCGAAACGAATTGTCCGCGGACCTGCCTCCTTACGTGACATCGATCTCGGTGCGCGATGCAAAGGGATTGAATCCGCACTGGCGGAATTACCTCGTGATCGACAATGAGATCGTTTCGTACAACGGAATAAGCGGCAACACGCTTCGAAACGTCGAGCGCGGCTTGTTCGGAACGAAGCAAGCCCTGCACCGAGCAGGGAGCATCGCCGCGCAGGCCCAACGGATGTACGCGGTCGTCGTCCGCGTGTCCGGCAACAAGGTCACGCTGGACAAGCCGAGCTGGGCATCCGTGCGCGGCGTTGAAGTCGACATCGGCTCGATCGGCATGTCGGTGATTGGACTGACGGTGGACGGACGGCGTCAGTCGCCGGCGCCGATCGAGACCAATCCGTTCCCGCTGAAGTACGAGCTCGCCCGGTGGGTCACGGTGCGCGACTCGACGCTTCGCAATGGGGACCACGGCGGCATCTCTCTCGATATGGGCACACGGGACAGCCGAATCGAGAACAACGTTCTCGCGGACAACGGAAATACCGGCAAGAAGCTCGGCGCCGCGATCTGGCTCTACCGCGGGGCCACGAACAACCTCGTCCGACAAAACGCCATTACGGGACGAACATGGGCCGGCATCACCATCGACGATCGATCGATCGACTCGACGGAGTGGGACGCGAACTCCACGGACAACACGATCGCGGAGAACCGGATCGATATCGCCTTTCAACCATCCGTGCGGAGCGCAGGCGTTTTCGTGACCGGAACGAGCCGAAACCGTGTGCTCCGGAACATCATCAGCAACGCCCGCACCGGCGTCCTCGTTGCGAGGAGCGTGCAGGGCACCATCGTGAGCGCGACGATTCTCAACACCGTCCGAGACAACACATTGATCTCGAACAAGGCCGGGATCATCGTGTCGGGGTCCGATAACGAATTCGTCGGAAACCTCATTCGGCATGCGGAGACGCCCGTGCTGGATTCCGGACAACGCAACCGCTTCGTCGACAACACCGTCGAGGCCTAGCACTCGCAGACGGCATCTGCGGCCGCGCCCGGCTCGCTTATTCTCGACCCGTATGACCCCTAGGACGACCGATCCGATCTTCGTCGTCGGCTACATGCATTCGGGAACGACGATGATTCTGAATCTGCTCTCGAATCATCCCGACGTTTTCACGCCTCGGACCGAAACGAAGTTCTTCATGCACATGGGTATCGTGCACAAGCTGCTCGGCCCCATTCGAAGCGATCAGGATCTCCGGCAAGCAACTGCGTTCTGCCGGTACGTGATCGAGCGCGGCTTCCCCATCGGCACCGAGGGGTCGCCCTGGCGAAGCTACAGCGAGTTCGACGCACCGGACGGCGTCCGAGCGCCGATCCGTCACGGTGAGCTCCTCCGCGCCGTCCTCGATGCCTACACGGCGCAAGCCGGCAAGATCCGCTGGGTCGAGAAGACGCCGACACATGTCTTCAACGTCGACGAGATCCTCGACGTCATCCCCGACGCGCGCTTCGTCGAGATCGTGCGCGACTGCCGGGACGTCCTTGCGTCGAAAAAGACGCGGCGCGCGGAAGTCTGGACCGATCGGAACCCGCCGGAGAAGCAGTACCGCCGCCATCTCGAAAAGGCCTACGACCCGGTCTGGGACACGCTTTCATGGCGTGCCGCCGTCCGGGCCGGACACCGAGCCTCCGTCACGTGGCCCCAGCGTTGGCTGCGAGTGCGTTACGAGGACGTCGTCGCGGAGCCCGAGGAGCTTGCCGCGCGTATCTGCGGCTTCGCGCAGTTGAGGTTTTCGCCGGACCTGCTCGATGTCACGCGCGGGAACCCGGCCGACATGCGGGCGACCCGGGAAGGACGAGGCGTATCGGCATCCTCGGTCGACCGGTGGCAGACAACGCTCACCCTCGAGGAGGCCGGAGTGAGCGAGCGCATCGCGCGCCACGAGCTGTCATTGCTCGGCTACCCGCTCGACGACGGCGGCGCCTCGACCCCGAGGCTGCTCACCTACGTCGCTCGCCGGAGTGTTCCGGAGCTCGTGCTGCGCATGTCCCGGCGCTTTCGCCTGGGGGGGGCACGGTACGCCCGCGATGTGCTCAAGGGGTACGCACACCGACTGCGCGCCCTGGTCGGCTCACGAGGCTCGAGCAGATGAGAAATGCATCAGTGCCGTTCGTGACGGTCGTCGTGCCGTGCAGGAACGAGGCTCGTCATCTCGAGCGAAGCCTCGGCGCCCTTACGGACCAGGACTACCCGGCAGACCGAATGGAGATCATCGTCGTCGACGGCTTGTCGGACGATGGATCGCCCGACATCGCGCGCCGGATCTTGAGCAATGCCCCGCAGTCGTGGGATCTCGTGCAGAACCCAGAACGCATCACTCCGACCGCATGGAACGTCGGGATCGAGCGGAGTCGCGGCGACGTGATCATCGTCGTCATCGCTCACGCGGAGCTTGCGCACGACTACGTGCGCCAAGCCGTTGCGGCGCTCGAAGAGACCGGCGCCGATTGCGTCGGCGGCTCGATACGAACAGTCGGCGATGACACCGGACTCGGCACCGGCATCGCCCTCGCGTTGAGCTCGATCTTTGGTGTGGGCGGCAGCACCTTCCGCACGCGAATCGGACACAGCGGGGCCGTCGACACGGTTCCTTTCGGCGCGTACCGCCGCGATGCATTCGAGCGCTTCGGTTTGCTCGACCCAGAATTCGTCCGGAATCAGGACACGGAGATCAACTTCCGCATCACGACAAACGGCGGCCGCATTTGGATGGACCGCCGGCTCACATCGGTCTATCACCCACGAAGCTCTCTGGCCGCCCTGTGGCGTCAGCACTTTCGAACCGGGGAATCGAAGGTGCAGCTCTTCCGCAAGTACGGAAGCCTGCCCGCGCTGCGCCACTACATTCCGGGCGCGTTCGTCGTCGCAGTCCTCGGATCGCTCGTCGCCGCCGTAGCTGCACGGGAGCCACTGGTGGCCCTCATCGTCCTCGGCCCGTACGCAGGAGCCCTCGTGGCATGCACGACGTGGATCGCGCGAAGACACCTCGCTTCGTGGGCATGGGTTTTCGTGGCGCTGGTCACGCTGCACTTCTCCTACGGGCTGGGCTTTCTCGCCGGCGTCGGGAAGTATTTGCGGCCCGGACGTCAGCGCGTCGTGGCTCGACCACCGACGCCGCGCAACGCTCGTCGATAGACGTCGACGATCTTCTCCGCCTGCCTGGACTGATCGAGGCGGTCGGTGAGGTCGATGCCGGGATCGATGCGTTTGCCGACGACCTCCGCGAGACTGCCGCTCAGCGCCTCAATGCTGTCTTGCGCCACGACGCAGCCGGGGACGTCACCGATGGTCGCGCGGACGTCGCCGACGTCGACCGAGACGACGGGCAGCCGAACCGCCAGCGCTTCCTTGATCATCGTCGGGGCTCCTTCATGTCGCGAAGTCAGTAAGAGTGCGTCACACGCGCGCATGTGCGTGGCAACACCCGACGGCGGTAGGCCGGCGATCGTCACGAGCTCGGCCGGATGCGTCTCGGCGAGACGGTCGACGGCGCGCCGGGCTACGTCGTACCGCTTCACCGGAACCTCTGGTCGTCCGGCGAAGAGAACGAGCGTCTTGTCGGGGTCGAGGCCGAGCTCGGCCCGGGCTTGCTCGCGGGAACCGGGCCGAAAGACCTCGAGATCGACGGCCGTCGGGATCACGGTTGTGCTCACGTTCCGCGGGAGCCGGCGACCGAGCGACGACGACACAACGATGACTTCATCGGCGAGCCGCGCCACCACCCGGCTCAGTCGACTCAGAATCGCTCCTCTGACGGTGTACGAGCCGCGCGGACCGACGATCCCTTCGACGTCGCTCCCGTACAGCGTGACGACGAGCGGGAGCCGGCTCGGGATCACGGCCAGGCCGGCCTGTCCGAAGTGCGCGTGAACAAGGTCGTAGGGCCCCTCGCGCAGCCGGCCGCGTACGAGGCGTCGAGCACGCAAGTAATTGGCGGGG
>DASQWC010000051.1:0-3554 GCA_035640475.1 Actinomycetota bacterium
ACGAGGGCCCAGGCGACGAAGCCGTAGAAAAGCCACGCGAGGAGGGTCCCGGCAGTACCGCCGTCGGGCCCGCCCGTGCGGAAGACGTCGGCGCCGTAGATCCCGATCCGGATCGGCCAGTAGAGAACGAGCGCCAGTGCAATCGGGGCCGCAGCGAACGCGAGCACGTGCCGCGCGCGCCGGAAGCTCCCGCGGCTGCCGAGGCGCCGGAGCGCAACGTGCAGGATCTTCCCCACGGCCAGGTACAAGCCGAAGCCGTACAACGCCCCGCCGAAGAAGGCCCAGACGGACACGACGAGCCAGTCGCGCTCCGGATTGTCCATCAGAGTGCTTGCGAACGACGTCGCCAGCACGCCCGCGATGCCCGCGAGCCAGACGATCGCGCCGACGGGATCCTGCCGGGCGCCGGCGGCATCGTCGGAATCGTCACGCAGCGCGGCGAAGACCGCGCGCGGGCTCTCGAGCACGAGCAGCGTCCGCAGCAGCCAGACCTTCTCGTCGGTCTGCGATGTCGCCGGCACGGCCACGGCAGCAGCGTAATCAGACGGACATGTCCAGGGCCTGGCCCTGGACATGTCGTAGTTAGGCAGCGGCGACGGCGGCCTTCGGAAGCACCTGACGGAGGAACGCGCCCGTGAACGAGCCTTCGACGTCGGCGACGTCCTCCGGCGTCCCGGTCGCGACGATCTCACCGCCCGCCTCACCGCCCTCGGGGCCGAGGTCGATGATCCAGTCCGCCTGCTTGATCACGTCGAGGTTGTGCTCGATGACGAGGACAGTATTTCCGGCATCGACCAACCGCTGCAGGACATCGAGCAGCTTCTCGATGTCGGCGAAGTGGAGGCCTGTGGTCGGCTCGTCGAGGATGTAGAGCGTCTTTCCCGTCGCGACCTTCGACAGCTCCGAGGAGAGCTTCACACGCTGTGCTTCGCCGCCCGAGAGCGTCGTCGCCGGCTGGCCCAGCTTGATGTAGTCGAGCCCGACGTCGTGCAGCGTCTGCAGGCGGCGCCGCAGCTTCGGAATCTTGGCGAAGAACTGCAGCGCCTCCTCCACCGACATGTCGAGCACGTCGGCGATCGACTTACCCTTGAAGCGCACCTCGAGCGTCTCACGGTTGTAGCGGGCGCCCTTGCACGTCTCGCACGGGACGTACACGTCCGGCAGGAAGTGCATCTCGATCTTGATCTGACCGTCGCCCTTGCACGTCTCGCAGCGGCCGCCGCGGACGTTGAACGAGAAGCGCCCCGGCTTGTACCCGCGCACCTTCGCCTCCGGCGTCAACGAGTACAGCTCGCGGATGTGGTCGAAGAGCTTCGTGTACGTCGCGGGATTCGAGCGAGGCGTCCGGCCGATCGGCGACTGGTCGATGTCGATGACTTTGTCGTAGCAGTCGATTCCTTCGCAGCCGAGGTGGTCACCCGGCTTCATCCGCATCCGGTGCAGCTTGTTCGCGAGCGCCTTGAAGACGATCTCGTTCACCAGCGTCGACTTGCCGGAGCCGGAGACGCCCGTGACGCAGACGAACTTCCCGACCGGGAACTCGACGTCGATGTCCTTGAGGTTGTGCATCGACGCCCCCCGCACCCAGAAGGAGCCGTTGTCGTCGGTCCGGCGTTCCGGAACCGGAATTACACGAGTGCGCGCGAGAAACTGCCCGGTGACGGAGTTCTTGTTCCGCTCGATCTTCGCCGCGGAGCCCTCCGCGACCACGTGACCGCCGTGTTCGCCGGCGCCAGGGCCCATGTCGACGAGCCAGTCGGCCGAGCGCATCATCTGCTCGTCGTGCTCGACGACGAGCACCGTGTTGCCGAGAGCGCGCAGCCGCTCGAGCGTCGCGATCAACTTGTTGTTGTCGCGCTGGTGGAGCCCGATCGACGGCTCGTCGAGGATGTACAGGACACCCACGAGCTGCGATCCGATCTGCGTCGCAAGCCGCAGTCGCTGTGCCTCGCCGCCCGAGAGCGTCGCCGACGCGCGGTCGAGCTGGAGATACCCGACGCCCACGTTGTCGAGAAACGTCAGTCGCTCGCGGATCTCCTTCACGATCCGGCGGCCGATCAGCTGCTCCGTCTTCGTCAGCTCGAGCTCGTCGAGGAACTCGAGCGCGCGCGTGACGGACATCTGCGTGAACTCGTGGATGTTCTTGCCGCCGACCGTGACCGCGAGCACCTCCGGCTTGAGCCGCGCGCCCTTGCAGACGGGACAGGGACGGAACGACATGTACTCCTCGATGCGTTCGCGCTGCGTCGACGAATCGGTGTCGCGGTAGCGCCGCTCGAGGCTGGGGATGATGCCCTCGAACGCGAGCATGTACGACCGGCGCCGCCCCATCCGGTTGCGGTAGCTGACGTAGACGCGCTCGCCGTCGGTGCCGTAGAGGAAGAGATCCTGCTCCTCCTCGGTCAGGTTCTCCCACGGCTCGTCGAGCGGAATCTCGTAGCGGTCCGCGATTGCCTGGATCACGGTCTCGTAGAAATTCGAGTTCCCGACCGACCACGGCACGAGTGCGCCCTCCTCGATCGAGACCGTGGGATCCGGGACGAGCAGGTCCGGGTCGATCTCCTGCTGCGCACCGAGGCCGGTGCAGCGCGGGCACGCGCCGTGCGGCGAGTTGAACGAGAAGATGCGCGGTTGGAGCTCGGGCAGCGAGACGCCGTGGTCGGGACACGCGAACTTCTCGCTGAACAGCATCGACCGGCCGTCGTCGACGACGTCGATCGCGACGAGTCCGTCGGCGAGCTGCGCAGCGGTCTCCACCGACTGCGCGAGACGACCGCGGAGGTCGGGCTTCATCACGAGCCGGTCGACGACCACCTCGATCGTGTGCTTGAACTTCTTGTCGAGCGTGATCTCTTCCTCGAGCAGGCGCTGCTCGCCGTCGACCTTCACGCGGGTGAAGCCTTCGCCACGCAGCTCCTCGAAGACGTCCTTGTACTCCCCCTTGCGGTCGCGGACGACCGGTGCATTGACCGTGAACTTCGTCCCTTCCGGGAGCTGCAGGATCTGGTCGACGATCGACTCCTGGCTCTGCCCCGAGATCGGCTTGCCGCAGACCGGACAATGTGGCCGGCCGACGCGCGCATACAGCAGGCGGAGGTAGTCGTAGATCTCAGTGACCGTGCCGACGGTGGAGCGTGGATTGCGGGACGTCGTCTTCTGGTCGATCGAGATCGCCGGCGAAAGCCCGTCGATCGAGTCCACGTCGGGCTTCTCCATCATCTGCAGGAACTGGCGGGCGTAGGCGGAGAGGCTCTCCACATAGCGGCGCTGTCCCTCGGCGTAGATGGTGTCGAAGGCCAGCGACGACTTGCCGGAGCCCGACAGCCCGGTGATGCAGATCAGCTTGTTCCGGGGCAGCCGGACCGTGATGTCCTTGAGGTTGTGCTCCCGGGCGCCGTGGATGACCAGCTCTTCGGCAGGCATAACCGACCCAGTGTATCGGGGTGAGTTCCGTCGAACAAGTGTTCGCTTTTCCCTCCGGGAAGGCGCTTCTGGAGCCGCTCCACGGCCAATCCTCGGGCCGCACGACCAGACCCGCGCGGACGGGGTTATTC
>DASQWC010000052.1:0-4538 GCA_035640475.1 Actinomycetota bacterium
CAAGCCTTCCAGCGATGAGAGGCCACTCCATCCGTGGACATCGCGCTCTCCCGCATCTACGCAATCCGTGCTCGCCACGGAGGAGAACCCGCGAGCACCACGGGAGGGGCGGGCAGTAAGGCGCACGTCCCAGACCCACCCGGGCTGATCCGTTGCTAGGGTGACGCGCTCGGCCTCACAGCAGTCAATCTGCGGCGCGACCTTCCCGTGGTAGTCCTGGATTGAGACCAGGCGGCCCGGTGGGGTCCATCGACCCGGGCCTAACGACGCGAGGTTGACTCAACCCGCCGGAGCGAGCTTTCGGATCTTCCTTGCCGGTCGGCTTCGGGCCAAATCGTGAGCTGTCTGCAGGTTGATCCAGAAGTCCGGCGTCGTCTCCAGAGCGCCGGCAAGCAACCAGGCCGTCTCCGGCGTTACGCCTCGCTTGCCGCGAACAAGCTCGTTGACCCGTTGAACGGGTACGCCCAAGTGATCGGCAAGGGCTACCTGGCTAAGGCCCAGCGGGCGTAGGAACTCCTCGAGCAGTACCTCGCCTGGGTGTGTCGGAATCCTGTTCGTCGGAAGCATCAGTCCTCCTCAGTGATAGTCGACCATCGACACGTCGTGGGCATCGCCTTCGTCCCACCGAAACACGATTCGCCATTGGTCGTTCACACGAATGCTGTGCATTCCCTTCCGATCGCCCTTCAGCGCCTCCAGCCGATTCCCTGGAGGCGACCGCAGATCCATCAGTTGCCAAGCGGCATTCAAGATGTCCAGTTTTCTCACTGCAACGGCGCGGATGTCGGCCGGTATGCGACGCGTGCGCCGACCTTCGACCCCGTGGAAGAGTGCCTCCGTCGCATCGTCTCCGAACGACGCGATCAAGACTCTCCTCGCACAGATTCAATATACATGTTTACACGGTAAACATGCAATGGCCTTGTCTGGACTTCTACAGCCGGTTGCCTTCGTCGTCGCGCACACGAGCTGCCACGAGCCGCTACCTCGCCGGCGGTAAGAGTCCGACCCCGACTCTCGCTTCGTCTTCTATGCGTTCGTTCTGCGTGCCATCTGTTCCCATGCCTCCGCACCGAGCCCCTTGGCTTCGGGTTGAGGTCAAACGTGACGTCAACACCCTTGTCGCGAGGTACCGACACTGTCAGCGGGGACACGCTTCGCCTAGTCAGGAAGGGTACGGGATCGCACCCGGAGAAGCTGGGCCGCCTGGACTCGAAAGAGTGCGAGGCGTTCTTACCTAATCAGTCGATGCCAATAGATGCACGCCGATTGAGTGTCGCGAGATTTCGGCAGCCTGGCCAGGGCAAACGTTCGTAGTGCCGATAGTGCCTTTCATAGTGCCCACGCGGATCTCACACCGACCGACTATCCACCGGTCGGACCGGAACAGCCGCTACGCGACGAGGCGCTGGATCAACCCCGCAACGCGCTGAGGGTTCGAGAGTTGCGGCACATGATCCGCATCCCACTCCTCAGAGAACTGCACCTCACTCGCCCACTCGCGCTGTACATCGGGTCTGATGACGTTGTCAGCGGCGCAGACGACGTATGTCGTCGGGATTTCCTGCCACGCGACAGCGTCTAGCGCGAGCGTTGGATCGGTCCCGTACGACATGAGCCGCGCTTGGTGTTGCTGGACGAAGGCCTTCACCTCATCGGACGCGCGGTTATGAGCGCACCGCAGGGCGACCTCGGGATCGAGTGCGACGCGTCCGTCTGGGAGGATCTCGATCCCTTTCCCGAACTCCTCGGTCCCGCATCCGATGAGGACGTCGAGCACCGCTTCACCGGGCCGAGGCAGGTGCGCAGCGAGATACACAAGATGGCGGACGTCACGACGATCGTGCGCAGCCGCCGCGACGACGATCCCGCCGTATGAGTTCGCCACGACCAATTTGTCGCTCGAGGCCTCATCGAGCACGGCTCTCACTGCCGCTGCATCGTCCAGAGGCGTGACGGACGCATCCGCAGCACCGATCGAGGGCAGATCGACGGCGCGGGCACTGATGCCGTGCGGCCCAAGCTCTTGGATGAGAGGCTCCCATTCCCAGCTCCCGGTCCAGGCTCCGGGAACGAGAACAACGGTCGTCATCGGTTAGTCATGTTACCCACACGCGCTACTCGAAAGGCGCGTGGATCCGCCACTGACCGTCGATGCCTTTGCGCCTGTAAGCGCCCCGGTCGGCGAATCGGATATTCGATCCCGCGACGATGTCCTTCAACGTGCTCGACGGAGAGTCATCGCGTGCAACAGCGCGCAGATAGTGCCTCCCGAAGTGCCTCCCGAGGTATCGCCGACGCGAACCCACACGTCAGAGGCAGTGAAATCGAGCTGGGCCGCCTGGACTCGAACCAGGACTACCAGGGCCAGAACCTGGCGTGCTGCCAATTGCACTACGGCCCAAACAGGCCCACGGTACCAGCCGAATCGGTTCCCCTAGCCGTCGAAGATGATCACGCTGCGCGTGACCTCGGCCCCCGCGAGACGCTTGAACGCGTCGTTGACCTCATCGAGCTTGATGTGCGCCGACACGAGCTCGTCGAGCTTGAGCCGCCCCTGCTTGTACATCTCGATGTAGTTCGGAATGTCGTAGCGGAAGTTGCTCGAGCCCATCACGCATCCCTGCAGCTTCCGCTCGACGAGCAGCTCGAAACCGTTGATCTCGATCGTCGTCCCGAAGGGGATCATGCCGATCACCGTCGCCGTCCCGCCGGGTCGGATCATCCGAAACGCCTGCTCGGCCGTCGCCTTCAGACCGATGGCTTCGATTGCGTGGTGCACGCCGGTTCCCGTCAACGCGAGCACCCGCTCGACCGCGTCGCTGTTCGACGCATCGACCAGATCCGTCGCGCCGAGCTTCGATGCGAGCTCGAGCTTCGCTGCAACCCTGTCGATAGCGATGATGCGCGACGCACCGGCCAGCGACGCTCCTTGGACGGCCGACACGCCGACTCCGCCGAGCCCGATGACGGCGACGACATCGCCCGGACGCACCTTGGCGGTGTTGATTGCCGCTCCGAGACCAGTCGTCACACCGCAGCCGAGAATGGCAGCGCGATCGAGCGGAAACTCGGGATCGATCTTCACGACGGCGTGCTCGTGGACGAGCATCTGCTCGGCGAACGACGACAGATTGATGAACTGGTAAACGGGACTCCCGTTCTGCGACAAGCGCGGAGGTTCGTCCATTGCGCGTTGGCGACTCTCTGCCTGACACAGCGTCGGCCGTCCGCCGAGGCAGTAGTCGCACTCACCGCAGAAGACCGACAAGAACGTGATGACGTGATCGCCGGGCTGCACGTACGTGACTTGATCGCCGACGGCCTCGACGACGCCGGCCGACTCGTGTCCGAGCACAGTCGGCAGCATGTACGGGTACTTGCCTTCGATGAAGTGAAGGTCCGAGTGGCAGAGGCCGGCTGCGGCCGTCCGTATTAAGAGTTCGTGCGGACCGGGCGAGTCGATGTCGACGTCTTCGATTGACAGGTCACCCGGAATCTCCCTCAGTACCGCTGCTCGCATCGCTTTCTCCCCCCTCGACCACCGGCGCCAGCGCAAACATTTTGCGCGGCGCGACCTCCCAGTACACAACCGAGCTCCCTTCCCACTCGGTCATCTCCCCGCCGTACACCTCGACGATGTACTTGCGGAACCCCAGACCCGTTTCGGACTCGGGATCCACCTCGAGTGCCGTCCCATGAACGATGACGGCCAGCTCTTCACCGCGCACGTGCGCCACGCTCACAGCAGGATTCGCCTTGATGTGCTGCGCGCGCAGCGAGTTGCGCGCCGATCCGCAGAAGAACCGTCCGCGGTAGAACATGCCGTCCACCGGACCTTGAATGGGCTCGCCCCGTGAATTCACGGTGGCGAGGTTGAGTACGCACATGCCGGTGAGCTTGGAGACCACGTCCTCCGCGGACATGCGCCAGTTGGGCGTGTGGATCGAAAGCAGATGCTTCCCGGCGCCCGCGTAGCTCTCGTCCAGGACGCGCTGCAGCGCTTCGAGATCGTCGTTGGACTCGTGCACGACCGAAAGACTAGTCGGCGACGTACGGGTCGGGTCCCGGTTCCCTACCTTCCGCAAGCTCCGCCAGTCGCGCCACGTAATGCGTCCAACCGGCGTTGTGCTCGTCGAAGGCTTCGGCGGGAAGGCCCGTGTGGGTCAGGCGAATCAACGTTCCCGTGTCTTCTTCGATCAGATCGATCTCCACGGTCGTCGATCCGGGCTGCACCGGGCTCTCCGGTCGCTCCCATCCCCAGGTGAAGACGACTCGCCGGCCGTCGACAACCTCGACGAACCGTCCGGACGCATAACCGTCGCCGCGGACGTTCACGCGGAAGATCCCGCCCACTCGTGCTTCGATCTGCGCGTCCGTCCCCTGCCAGCGCATCCAAAGCTGCGCTTCGGTGAAAAAACGGAACACCGTGGCCGGCTTCGCCGCCACACGTCGCTCGACAACCAACAGCCGCTGGTCCGTCACGGGATCTCTTCCTCCGCTTCCGCGAGCTCGGCGAGCTTGTCGAGGGTGTCGGT
>DASQWC010000053.1:0-17000 GCA_035640475.1 Actinomycetota bacterium
AGCAAGCTCTCGGGTGGCAGCCCCTTCGCGCGCGGCCGTCCGCCGTTGGACGCGACGAGCTCGAGCACGATCGTGCCGCCCGGCATCGTGACGCGAAACAGCTCGCGAATGAATCGCTCCGGATCGCCGATGAACCGGACGACGTCGGTCGCCACGACGACGTCGAAGTACTGATCGATGACGGGAAGGTGGATCGCGTCGCCGACCACGGCGCGGACGCCGCGACGATTGCGCGCCCGGTCGATCATCCCCGCCGCGAGATCGAGACCGACGGTCCGTCCGATGCGCTTTGCGTGAGCCGCGGCCTCGGACCGGATGCGGCCGAGGACGAACCCGGTGCCGCATCCGACATCGAGGACGTTTCCCCCCGATCGGAGATTGCGAACGACCCGCTTGGCGATCCGCCCGGCGCGGTCGCGGTCGTCCCGCCACATCGGTGCGAGGTCGCTGAAGACTTCGGAGGCTGCGATGGCGGCTCGCATCGACATTAGGGCGCCGAGTGTACGGCGTTCGGGCATCCGGATGGCGGCCCGAGTGGTCTAGTTCACGCAATTGTTTCTTTCTGCACTCTGCAACCGAATCGGGTATGCATTCTCCAGATGCCCGACAAGACGCTTGCCGATCGCTACGAGCTGCTCGACCGGGTGGGGTCGGGCGGCATGGGCACGGTGTGGCGCGCCCACGACCGGGTGCTCGGCCGGGATGTGGCCGTCAAGCTGCTCCACGAGGGCCTTGCGGCCGATGCGACCTTCGCCGAACGCTTCCGGCACGAAGCACTCGCGGCAGCCAAGCTCACGCACCCGCACATCGTCGCTGTCTTCGACACCGGCGAGCAGGACGGCGTCCCCTTCATCGTCATGGAGCTCGTCTCCGGGCCCTCGCTGCATTCGGTGCTGACCGACCACGGCGCTCTTCCCGTTGCCGAGGTCGCACGAATCGGCCTGGCCGTCAGTGGTGCTCTTGCGCACGCGCACGGTCGCGGGCTCATCCATCGCGACATGAAACCCGCCAACGTCCTGCTCGACGAGGAAACCAACGAGCCGAAGGTCGCCGACTTCGGCATTGCCAAGGGACTCGAGGATTCGGGAGGGCTCACGCGCACCGGTGGCCTCATCGGCACGGCCGCCTATCTCTCGCCCGAGCAGGTTTCCGGAAAGCCGGCGACGCCGGCCTCCGACGTGTACGCCGTCGGTTGTCTCCTCTACGCGTGTCTCACCGGCGAGGCGCCCTTCGGCGGAGAGACTCCCGTCGCGATCGCCATGCAGCACATCAACGAGCCGGTCGTCCCGATCCAGAGCCGCCGCCCCGACGTACCGGACGCTCTGGCCAAGGTCGTCCACCGTGCACTGGAGAAGGAGCCGGGCCGCCGGTACGCGGGAGCCGGGGACATGCAGCGCGCGCTCGCCCGCACGGGGCTCGGCGCGGGTCCCCCGACCGACCTGTCGGCCGCGCCGACGGTGCAGGTCGTGGGGACGGCCGCCGTGCCGGCGCGCACGCACACCCAGCGGATCGACCGGCCGAGGCGTGCCCGCCCGAAGCCGCCTCCCTCGACGGCCGGCCGGATCCTGGCGGTGCTGAGCGCCGTCCTGATCGTCACCGCAGCCGCGTGGCTGACCGCGATGTACCTCCAGGGGCGATCGCCGCAGGTCCAGGGTCCGCTGCCGACGTTCGCGCCGTCCTTGGAGCCGTCCACGCCGGAGCCGTCCCCTTCGCCGTCACCGTCGCCGCCGCCGACGGAGTCACCCAGCAACGATTTCCCGCTCGACCTCCCGGGGTTCGGCAACAACTAGACCGGTTTTGACCTGCATGTCTGGGTCGGCCAGGCTGTTGCCTCATGACTTCACCCCCTCCGAGGGACTCGCTTCGCTCGATCCTGCGTGTGGCTCTTCTCGCCTACCGCGGCAACCCGCATTCGGGCGGTCAGGGCGTCTATACGAGATACCTCGCGCTCGAGCTGACCGAGCTCGGCCACGAGGTCGAGGTGCTCTCCGGTCCCCCGTATCCGGAGCTCGACGACCTGCCCATCCCCCTGCACCGGATCCAGAGCATGGACCTCTACCGGCCCGAGCGGCCCTTCCGGCCGCACCGCTGGCCCCGCGACCGCTACGACTGGCTCGAGCTCGGCATCATGTCGACCGGCGCCTTCTGCGAGCCGCGGCCGTTCAGCCTTCGCGCGAACGCCTGGCTGAAAGCACAAGGCGACCGCTTCGACGTCGTCCACGACAACCAATGCCTCGGGACGGGCATGGTGAAGATCGCGCAGCGGATCCCGCTCGTGGCAACGGTGCACCATCCCATTACCGTCGACAAGCGCCTCGAGCTCGCGGACACCCGCAATCCGTGGCGGCAGTTCACCAAGCGCCGCTGGTACTCGTTCCTCGGCATGCAGAAACGCGTGCTGCGCAAGCTCCCCCGCCTCATCACCGTCTCTGAGACATCGCGCGGCGACATCATCGAGCAGCTCCGCGTAGATCCGGAGCGCATCGACGTCGTCCCCGTGGGCGTCGACCAAGAGATCTTCCGTCCCCGGCCCGAGATTGAAACGGTTCCGGGACGGATTCTGGCCGTCATCAGCTCCGACGTCCCGCTCAAAGGGCTCGCGTACCTTCTCGAGGCCCTTGCGAAGCTGCGCACAGAGGCGCCGCACGCGCATCTGGTCGTCATCGGACGGATGCGCCCGGAGGACCCCGGCCGCAGACACGTTGCACGATTCGGCCTCGAGGACGCCGTCACGTTCACCGGAAACATCTCCTACGAGGAAATGATCCGCTTGTACGGGACGGCCGAGATCGCCGTCGTGCCGTCGCTCTACGAAGGCTTCTCGCTCCCGGCGATCCAGGCCATGGCGTGCGGCCTTCCACTGGTGTGCACGAAGGTCGGCGCCATTCCCGAGCTCGCCGGGACCGACGGCAAGACGGCACTCCACGTGGAGTCGCGCGACGCCGGTGCCCTCGCTGCGGGGATCAAGCGAGCGCTTGACGACCCGGGCCTCCGGGCGCGCGTCGGCGCGGCGGCGCGCGAACGCGTCCTCGACAAGTTCACGTGGGCGGTCATGGCCAAGCAGACGGTCGAGCAGTACCGCATCCTGCTCGACCGCTACGCATCCGCGGGAGCCGGCTCATGCTGACGCTCGACTTCGACAAGCTCGGCATCAAGCCCGGGGACCGGGTGCTGGACATCGGCTGCGGATACGGCCGTCACTCGTTCGAGGCTCTGCGCCGCGGCGCACGCACCGTTGCGCTCGACCTGTCCGATACGGAGCTCAAGGACGTTCTCGCGACGTTCGCCGCGATGAGCGAGAGCGAGGTGCTCTCGCCGTCGTCGTCGGGCGGCGTCGTCAACGCGAACGCCCTGTCACTTCCCTTCGCCGACTGCTCCTTCGACCACGTCATCGCCTCGGAGGTGCTCGAGCACATTCCGGACGACTCCGACGCGATGGCGGAGATTGCGCGGATCACCAAGCCGGGCGGAACGATCACGGTGACCGTGCCGAGGGCGGGCCAAGAAGTCGTCTGCTGGGCTCTCTCGAGCGAGTACCACAACACGCCGGGCGGTCACGTGCGCATCTACCGGCAGCGCCAGATCATCGACCGGCTGCGCGGCGCCGGACTCCACCCGCGGGGCGTCGGCTTCGCGCACGCACTCCACACGCCGTACTGGTGGCTGCGCTGCGCGGTGGGGCCGCGCAACGAATCGAATCCTTTGGTGCGCGCATACCGCTCATTTCTCGAATGGGACATCATGACCGGCCCCCCGCTCGTACGCCGGACCGAAAGGCTGCTCAACCCGTTGCTCGGCAAGAGCCTGGTCGTCTACCTCTCCAAGCCGGAGGCGGCTCGTGTCGCTTAGCCCGGCCCAGGTGGAGGAGACTGCGGCCGCCATCGCGGCGCGGCAGCAACGCGACGGCCGGCTCCCGTGGCACACCGAGCAGCACACCGACCCGTGGAACCACGTCGAGGGAGCGATGGGCCTCATGCTCGGCGGCATGGTTCGGGAAGCCGAGCTCGCGTTTGCCTGGATGATGCGCACGCAGCGTCCGGACGGCTCGTGGGCCCAGTCCTATGCATGGGACGGCTCGGTCGAGGATCCGGACGTCGACACCAACATGACCGCGTACATCGCGACGGGCGTCTGGCATCACTACCTGCTCACAGGCGACGAGGGTTTCCTCCGCGAGTTCTGGACGTGTGTCGAGCGCGCGATCGACTACGTGCTCGACCACCAGGCGCCGGGCGGGGAGATCGCGTGGATGCACCACGCCAACGGGACGATCGATCGCCGGTCGCTTCTGACGGCCTCGTCGTCCATCTACATGAGCGTGCGGTGCGCGGTCGCGATCGCCGAGAAGATCGGCGAGGAGCGTCCGGATTGGGAGCTGTCGATCGGCCTGCTCGCCCACGCCATCGGCCATCGCCACGCGGTGTTCTGGCCCAAGCCGCGCTGGTCGATGGACTGGTACTACCCGATCCTCGTCGGGATCCTGCGCGACGGCGACGCGTTCGAGCGGCTGCAAGACAGGTGGGACACGTTCCTCGTTCCCGATCTCGGGTGCAGGTGCGTCTCCGACCAGCCCTGGGTCACGACGGCCGAGACATGCGAGCTCGTCCTCGCGCTCGACGCGGCCGGCGACGACCAGCGTGCACGCGAGCTGTTCGACGGTATCCAGTTCATGCGACAGGACGACGGCGCGTACCAGGAAGGCTGGGTGTTCCCGAAGAACGTGTTCTGGCCGGGACGCACGCCACCGTGGACGTCCGGAGCGGTCCTGCTCGCCGACGACGCACTGTCGCGGCGCAGTGCGGCGTGGAACATCTTCCGCGGTGACGAGCTGCCGGCCGGCTTGGGGGCCGAGGAGATCGCCGAGCACCTGCCGCCGGTACCAGAAGGCGCGCGCGTCGTCGAGCGCCCCGCCTAGCGCCGGAGCACGCGAAGACTTCCCATCGTGCGCTCGTCGGCGAACCCGTCGGCCAGCGCGCGCTGATAGGCACGGAACGGCCCTTGGCCCCCGTCCGAGGGATCCTCGAACACGTCGTGGAACACGAGCAGTCCCTCAGACGCGAGCTTGGGGGCCCATGCCTCGTAGTCGGCGGCAACATCCGCCTCGGAGTGCGCGCCGTCGATGAAGACGAGCCCGAGGGCCGAGTTCCAGTGCTTCGCGATCGACGGCGAGTCGCCGACGATCGCGATCACGACGTCCTCAAGACCGGCTTCGGCCATCGTTGCCTGAAAGAACGGAAACGAGTTCATGCGGCCGGTGTCCGGGTCGATCAGTTCCGGATCGTGATGCTCCCAACCCGGCTGGATCTCTTCCGAACCGTGATGGTGATCGATCGTGAAGAGGACGGCGCCGTTCTCGCGCGCAGCGGCGCCGAGATACACGGCGGACTTTCCGCAGTACGTCCCGATCTCGACGAGCGGCCCGCGCGCGCTTCGCGCGGCCTCGTACAGCGCCAGCCCCTCGTCCGGGGGCATGAATCCCTTCGCCGCTTCAGCGACTGCTCGAAGCTTCGGATCCACCGAAGATCCGGCTCACATCCTCCGCGCTGGGCGCTTCGGGCAGGGTGCCGCTCTCGATCATTGCCCGCGTCGCCTCGACCTGGGCGTTCCACGACGCTGCTTGCTGGCGAACCCACTCGTCGGGATCACGCCACTTCGCGTCGATCATGGTCTTCAGCTCGGGGTGCGGGAACACGTAGAGCTGGTTCTCCTTTACCGCGTGGACGATGTCCGCGGCGACGTTCTCCGGCGGGAGCCCCGTCTGCATCATCGTGCGCATGAACGCTCGGATCTGCTGTTCGATCTCGGGTGTGACGTCCTCCTCGGAGTAGTTCCACGACCGCTCGAAGATGTTCGTCGCGACCAACAGGGGGCACACGACGGACACACCGACGCCGCGGCCGCTGAGGTACCCGGCCAGCGACTCGCACAGCCCGACGACACCGAACTTTGTCACGCAGTACGGGATGAGCTGCGGGAACCCGAGAGTGCCGGCCGAGGACGCCGTGTGCACGAGGTGGCCCGAGCCGCGCTCGAGCATGTGCGGCAGCAGCTTGTGGATCGCCCACACGTGCGAGTGAAGGTTGATCGCAAGGATCGAGTCCCACTCCTCCATGGGTATGAGATGCGGCGCCCCACCCAACCCGATGCCGGCGTTGGAATGGAACAGGTCGCAGTGGCCCTGCCACTCGATCGACTGGGCGACGAGTGCATCGACCTCGTCCCGCTTCGAGACATCGGTCCGGACGACCAGAGCCTTGCGTCCGAGCGCCTCGACCTCGGCGGCAACGTCCTTCGCCCCCGCTTCGTTGATATCGGAGACGACGACATCCGACCCTTCTCTGGCAAAGGCGAGCGCGCTCGCGCGTCCGATGCCCGATGCGCCGCCGGTGACGACGCTGACCGATCCCCGGAAGTCGAACCCCATTCGCCTACACGCGCTCGACGATCATCGCCAGACCCTGGCCTCCGCCGACGCACATCGTCTCGAGGCCGACCGACTTGTCCAGCGTCTGCAGATCGTTCAGCAGCGTGGTCATGATGCGCGCACCGGTCTGACCGAAGGGGTGCCCGAGAGCGATCGCGCCGCCGTGTGGGTTGAGCTTGTCCGAGAACGGGTCGACGCCGACGTTCTCGCACACCGGAAGGACCTGAGCGGCAAAGGCTTCATTCAGCTCCATGACGTCGACGTCGTCGATCTTCATGTTTGCTTGCTCGAGGGCCTTGCGGACCGCCTCGATCGGCCCGACGCCCATGATTCTCGGGTCGAGGCCGGAGACGCCCGATGCGATGATCCGCGCGATCGGCTTGATCCCGAGCGCCGTTGCCTTGTCTTCGCTCATCACCATGACGGCCGCTCCGCCGTCGTTGAGCGGACACGAGTTGCCGGCCGTGACACGTCCGCCCTGGGGACGGAACACCGGCTTCAGCTCGGCGAGCTTCTCGTAGGTCGAGCTCGCGCGCGGTCCGTCGTCCTTGCTGACGACCGTGCCGTCCTCCTTCGTGAACGGGACGATCTCCCGGTCGAAGAATCCGCTCTCCTGTGCCGCGACGGCGCGCTCCTGTGAGCGCTGAGCGAAGCGGTCCATGTCCTCACGCGACACGTTGTACTTATCCGCGACGTTCTCAGCCGTCATGCCCATCGGGATGAAGAGCTCCCAACGCTCTTGCAGAACCGGGTTCGGGAACATGGGAATCGCGTCGCTTTTGACCGTTCCCTTCTCGCTGTCCAGGCGGCTCGACCGCTCACTTCCCCCGCACAGATAGGTGTCGCCCTCGCCCGCCTTGATTGCGTGGAAGGCCATGCGGATTGCCTGGAGCGACGAGGAGCAGTACCGGTTCACTGTGGTCGCGGGAACCGTGTCCGGGATTCCGGCGAGCAGCGCAGCCGAGCGCGAAATGTTGATCTGCGCGCCGCCGACCGATCCGGTGATGACGTCGTCGATATCGGCCGGATCGACGCCCGATTTCGCGACGACCTCCTTCATGACGCTGGCGAGGAGGTCCTCGGGGCGGACGTCGGCAAGTGATCCCTTCGTCGCTCGCCCGATGGGGCTGCGTCCGGTGGCGACGATGACTGCTTCAGGCATTGTTGATTCCTCCCTTTAGACCGCCTCGAAATACCAGGCCCCATCTTCCCCCATGC
Source organism: Actinomycetota bacterium (assembly GCA_035640475.1). GTDB lineage: Bacteria > Actinomycetota > JAICYB01 > JAICYB01 > JAICYB01 > DASQWC01. The sequence continues at coordinate 7,643 of DASQWC010000053.1, forward strand.
GGGCGGTGGCGCGCCCTTCGGCGACGAGCAGATCGAGGCGTCCGACGAGATCGGCCACGACCTCCCAGTTGCGATCCATCCGGTCGCGGTACAGCGCGCGTCCGAGCGCGACGGGCGTTGCCGGTCCTTTGCGCGCTTGCAGTCCTTCGAGCACGTGCCGCGTGCGCCGGTCCGTCTTCTGCAACCGGCGCCGCGTCAGCTCGCGATGGCCTTCGATCGCCGGACCGTGGGCCGGGAACAGCGCGGGTGCATCGCGCTCCAGCAGCTCACGTAAGCCGGCGTTGTATTGCTGAAGGAGCGGTGCGCGTCCGTGCGGCTGCGTATCGTCGCTCTCGAGCCCGGCATTGGTCGGATGGTTCGACAAGAGGTAGTCACCGACGAAGAGCGCGCCGGACGGCTCGTCGACGATCCAGACATGACCGGGTGTGTGGCCCGGGTGATGCTCGATCGAAAGCCTCGTCGCACCGACGTCGAAGGCCTGGCCGTCGGCGAACGCCGTGAATTCCGGGAACCGCCATTCGTGGGAATGGCCCGCAAAGAACGCCTCGACTTCCTCGTCCGTGAAGCCGAGCGTCGGGAATATTCCGCGCTCCGTCTCCCGCCAGTTCGGATTCGTCGCCATTCCCAGGTCGGAGCGATGAACGAAGACGTCGCAGCCCGACTCTTGTTGGAGCCAGATCGCTCCACCGAAGTGATCGGTGTGTGCGTGTGTGACGAGCACCTGGTCGACATCGGACGGCGTGAGCCGCTGCGTCCTCAAGGCCTCGGACAACGCCGAGCGGCCCTCGCGTGTATCGATCCCGCTGTCGATCAACGTCACCGGATCACCGGCGAAGAGATAGGCCGTGACCTCGCCGACGTCCCAGGGCGTCGGGATGAGGATCGGGACGGCCGGCACACGGGCACGCGTCAGGGCGTCGGACAACGACCGCGAGAGATCGGAGTTCACATCCCTACCGTATGCATGAACTCGCTCATGCGCGAACGGTGACGGTCGTCACGTCGTGAGTGCGTCCTTTCGTGTGTTGTTGCGTCTCTACGACGGGAGCGCCGAGAGGCGCCCCCTCGAAAGGAGACGCGATGCGAGTACCTCGGCTCGTGTGGAACAACCGGCACAACATCGCTGCACTGACCGTCTCGTACAGCCGGCGGATCTGGCACACACGCGAGGCCGGCGACATGATCCTCGGCTACAACGCGACGGGACGGCTGGCGCGCGTCGTGATGCTCGACCCGAAGCACATGCTCCCGGTCGGCGCCACGGTGCGCGACGCGATCATGCGCGTCGTGACGGCGCTGGTGCGCGAAGGTGAGGCGCGGCAGCCCGATCTGGACGTGCTGCGCAGCGCGCTCGAACGATGCCGTCCGGATGAGCTTCGCGCGACGAGCTGAGCACAGGAAAAGGGTCCGGACACGAGGACCCTTCCCCTTAGCCCTCGAACCGGATGACCTTTTCCTTACGGCTCACTTCGTGCTCGCGGCGCGAAGATGCGCGAACCATAGGAGCGCTCAATCGGAGCGTCAATCCCCCAATCAATCGATGCCGCGCGGCGCTTGTGAACGTTCGAAAGAGCACGATCGCTTGTAGCCTTCGGCGTATGTCGAGGCGCGCCAAAGTCATTGCGGCGTCCGCGGTCGCGGTCCTGTCCATGACCGCGATCGCCGCGTACCTCGCGCGCTCAGACCGGGCTCCCACGCCGTCGCCGGCCCCTGTGGCTTCGTCCTCATCGCCCGAGCTTGTGTCACCATCCGCGACCGACGAGATTCGCGGCGATCCGGTCGGCGCGCTGCGTACGACGACATCGACTCCCGTTCGCTCCTCGCCCGACCGCTCCGCGCCGCTGGTAAGCCGGCTGCGAGCGGGAATCATGTTGCCGGTCGTGGAGACTCGTCGGGACTTCTTCGGGGTGCTGACGCCGTGCGAAGTGCGTGGCTGGGTGCGCGCCGATGAAGTGGAGGCCCTCTCCCGTGCCAACACCGCGGACAACCTGGACAACGCAACCGTCGTCATCGACGCGGGTCACGGAGGGTCCCTGCCCGGTTCGGTCGGACCCACGGGCCTTCGTGAAGCCGAGCCAAACCTGGCCATCGCCCGCGCGCTTGCGGGACACCTCGGCCGAGCGCGCGTCTTCCTCACTCGCGACGGCGACTACACGGCCGGTCTCGCCTACCGCAACGCCATCGCCAACAGCCTCGGCGCCCACGCGCTGGTCTCGCTCCACAACAATGCCGACCCCGACGGCCCCTTCGAGAAGCCGGGATCCGAGACCTACTACCAATACCGATCGACGGCCTCCAAGCGTCTGTCCGGCCTGGTCTACGAGGAGCTCGTCCGGGCCCTCGCGAGGTTCCCGGTCGCCTGGGTGGCCGACCGCGACGCGGGGGCCAAATACCGTTTGAACAGCGGCGGCGCCGACTACTACGCGCTGCTGCGCGGCTCCCGGGTCCCGGCGGTGATCGTCGAGTCGCTGTTCGTCAGCAACCGCCCCGAGGAGGAGCTCCTGCGCCGTCCGGACGTCCTGGACGCCATCGCGGGCGCCGTGGCCGCCGCGCTGAAGCGATTCTTCGAGACGGAGGACCCCGGCTCCGGTTTCGTTGTGCCGTATCCGCGGGAGCCGGGCCCGTCCGGACGGCTGCCGGCTACCTGTAACGATCCAGGTCCCTAAAAGTCACGGGTACCGTTTTCCCACATTTTCAACAGATCGCGTTTACCCTTGCGCGCAGAAATGTCGCTTTCCAACCCTCGTGGTCTCGATTGGCTGCTTCTTACGGCCGCGATCTTCGTCTGCGCGGCAGGCGCGCTCACCCTCAACGCGCGCCTTGCGGTGTCCGAGACCGTCAAGCAGAGCATCGCCAGGGTCAAGCCGGCGCTCCCGTCCGAGCCCAAGCGCGGGCGTCCGGCCACGATCGGATTCGACCTCGGAAAGGTCGGCGCGGTCACGACGCGGCACACAACGCCGCTGTTCCAGGCTCCCGATCCCGGTTCGGCCGTCCTTCGGCGGCTGCGTCTGAACGTGCTGTTGCCGATCGACGGCGTCAGCGGGAGCTTTCTCCGCGTCATGACGCCGTGCGAGGCCGTGGGGTGGGTTCGTGCGAGCGACGTGTTCCTGCATCCGCGCGCGTCGGGTCCCCCCGGCGGCCTCCGGCAGGCGGTGCTCGTCCTCGACCCCGGCCACGGAGGCATGCAAGCGGGCGCGGTCGGACCGAACGGCCTCGCGGAGAAGGATGCGAACCTCGCCATCGCGTACCGGCTCGCCGGATACCTCAAGGGCGCGCGCCTGTTCCTCACGCGCACGGGCGACTTCACTGCCGGCCTGCGCTACCGCACGGCGATCGCCAACTCGCTGAACGCGCACGCGCTGATCTCGATCCACAACAACTCGGCCCCCGACGGCCCGTCCAGCCGCCCGGGAAGCGAGACCTGGCACCAGAGCGGCTCACCGCCGGCGCAACGGCTGTCGAACTCGATCTGGACGTCGCTGGTGGACGGCTTGCGCCATTTCAAGATCAAGTGGGTCGGCGACAAAAAGGCGGGAACGCGCACACGCCTCAACGAGCGCGGCCATGACTTCTACGGCCTGTTGCGCGGCTCGACCGTGCCGACGGTGCTCGTCGAGGCGATGTACATCTCCAACGGGCCGGAGGAGGCGCTGCTGCGCCGGGCCGACGGCCAGGACGCAGTCGCCAAGGCCGTCGCCAAAGGACTGCGGAGCTACGTCTCGAAGGCCAAGGCCGACGTGAGCAAGCCGTACCCCGGCGCCGTCGGCACCGCCGGGGGCGTTCCCGCCGGTTGCGTCGATCCCGCTTAATCGTCCGGCCGAGTCAATGCATTCGTCCCACAAGCCCCGCTTCGAGTGGCTGCCGACGCTGCTGGCGGTTCTCGTGCTGGCGGGTGTCTCGATCGTCTTCACCGCTGCTCCGAGCTCCGAGACCGAGCTCGCCGTCTCGGCGGCGACGCCCGCTCTGTCGGCGGCTCCGACACCGCTTCCTCCGCCGGCGACTCCCCCTCCGACGCCCGCCCCCACGCCGCACCCAACCCCGACGGCGCGCGTGGACTTCGGCACGATCGGTGCGATCACGACGCGCACCGCAACCGCCGTGCATCAGGCGCCCGACGACGCCTCCCCCATCGTCTCGAGGCTCGGGTCGGGCATCACGCTTCCCGCATGGGCGAGGACGGGATCCTTCGTGCGCGTGCTGACGCCGTGTGAGGCGGAAGGCTGGGTGCGTGCAGACGCCGGCGACCTCCACCCACGCGCGGTCGGACGTCCCGCGTCATTCGAGCAAGCGGTCATCGTCATCGACCCCGGACACGGCGGCCGGCAGCCCGGAGCGTTCGGGCCGGGCGGGTTGTCCGAGAAGGAGGCCAACCTCGCCGTCGCGCACCGGCTCGTGTCCGAGCTGCGGGGCGCGCGCGTCTATCTGACTCGGAACGGCGACTACACGGCCGGGCTCCGGTACCGTTCGGCGCTGGGCAACGCGCTCGGCGCGCACGTGCTCGTGTCGCTTCACAACAATTCGGCCCCCGATGGGCCGTCCGACCACCCGGGCACCGAGACGTGGCACCAGAGTCGTTCGACGTCGTCGCTTCGCCTTGCACAAACGGTGCAGCAGGAGCTCGTGGGAGCGTTGAGCTCGTTCGACATCAGCTGGGTCGCCGACCACAAGGCCGGGACGAGAACACGGCTCAACCGCCACGGACAGGACTTCTACGGATTGCTGCGCGGCTCCCGCGCACCGACAGTCATCGTCGAGGCGATGTTCATCTCCAACGCTCCTGAAGAGGCGCTGCTGCGCACCCCGGACGGCCAGGGCGCCGTGGCCGGTGCGCTCGCCCGGTCGCTGCGGCGCTTCATCGCCGACCCCGGACCGGAGGTCGGCCGGCGGTATGTCGGCGCCGTCGGAACGGCCGGAGGTGTTCCGCCCGGCTGCGTCGACCCCATTTGATCGGGGGACCGCACAACGCCGCGGCCGTAACCTCCGGAGGGAGTCCGCCGCTGGCCGAGGCCGCGGCTGCGCTCCTCCCCCGAACCCCCTCTCGCTACCAGGGCGGCCAGGGAACGTGCCGCCCACCGGGGGCCGGTGAGGGATAGCGCTTCGTCCGCAGCAGCGTCTCCAGACGGCTACACAGTGCCTCGGTCTCGTCGATGTGCAGTTGCTCGCCGAGCGCGTTGAACGTGTCGCGCGACGAACGTAGGGATTCGAGATCCGACAGCAGCTTCGGATCGATCGCATCGCCCTCGAAGGCCCAGATCACGGTCCGGAGCTTCGGCTCGGCCGCGAAGCAGATCCCGTGATCGACGCTCCACAGCCGTCCCGAGCGATCGACGACCAGATGACCGGCTTTCCGGTCGGCGTTGTTGACGGCCACGTCGTAGAGCGCCACGCGGCGCAGGTCGTCCTCGTGGGTCTCGAGGAGATCCCGGACATCGACCTCCTCGTCCTCGTCGATGAACAGCTGCACGGCGCCGAAGCCGGCCGGTCCGTCACGCAGGACGGTCGGCGGCACCAGCTCCCACCCGAGAGCACGATCGACGAGCCACGCCGCGTACTCCCGTCTGCACAACGTGCCGTCCGGAAAGTCCCACAAGGGACGCTCGCCTCGGCGCGGCTTGTAGACGGCAAGCAGCGCGTCGTCCCCTTCGCCGACGCGCGCGAGCAACGTCGCGTTGGACGCGTACGGCAGGAGGCCGAGCACCTCCATCTCGCCGTTGGACAGACGATCGACAAGTGCGTCGGTCGTCACGTCAGCCCGTTGACTTCGCGATGGCCGTTGGAGCGGATACAGAAGTGCCCGTCGGGATCCATGGCCTCACCGCACATCGGGCAGATCGGCCGTCCCGCTGCAACCTCCTGCTCGCTGCGCAGCGCGAGCGCGTGCATCTGCTCTCGCGTGGCCCACAGCCGGAGGCGGCCGGGATCCTCATCGCGTGGCTCTTCTGCACCCTCGTCCGGCTCCGGGACGAACTCGTCGCACTGGACGAGCACCAGGTCCCGTGTCTCGTCGTAGCCGAGTCCGATCTGTCCGACGCGGAACTCCGCGTTGATCGGCTCTTCCAGGTCGAGGGCGTCGACATCCAGATCCGGTGCTTCGTCGGACGACGGACCGCCGACGCGCTCGAGGAGCTCCTTGATGTGCATGGCGAGCAAGGCCACTTGCTGCTTCTCCATCAGAACGGACACGATCATGTCGTCCTTGCGCGCCTGAAGGTAGAAGGCGCGCTGCCCCGGCTCCCCAATCGCGGCCGCGGTGATGCGTGCCACCGGGTCGAGCTCGATGTACGAGCTCACGAGGACTTTCGCCTCTTCGGCTTGGGCGGGTTGAACGACTCGTAGGTTCCCGTGTCGCCGATCCGCAACACTCGCGGGAAGCCCATACCGAACGCAACGGCGCTGACCGACGCCGTGTCGACGTTCAGGCGCTGGAACAGATCGAGGTGCAGGCCGAGGTAGTGAGCGAGGATCACCTTGATCATGTCCGCGTGTGAGAAGACGGCGACGACACCTCGCCTGTGGCGCGTGCGGATCTCGTCGATCGTCTCCACCCCACGGCGCTGGAGCTCGAGAATGCTCTCGCCGCCGCCGGGGAAGCGGGCCTGCGACGGGACGAGTTGCACGGTCCGCCAAAGCGGCGTCTTCGCGAGCGAGCGGAACGTGCGTCCCTGCCAAGAGCCGTACCGGACCTCACCGAGCTTCTCTACAACCTTGATCTCGAGCCGGCGTCCGCTCGAGACGGCCTCGGCCGTCTCGAGGCAGCGTTCGAGCGGCGACGAATAGATCGCGTTCAGCCGGACGCCCTCGAGCCGCTCGCCGAGTCGCTTGGCCTCGTCACGTCCGCCGGCGCTCAGGTGAACACCGGGCGTCCAGCCGTAGAGCCGCCCGGGCTTGTACTCGGCCGCGGCGTGGCGAATCAGCAGGACGAGCGGGCTCACCGCACGAGGAACGGCTCGAGTGTGTTGAGGTCGACAGGTCGCGCGCGCACGCGGACGCGGACACCCTGATCGGTATGCGTTGCCTCGACGACGCGTCCGGAGTCGTGCAGGCGCGCGAGCAACGTCCCCTGCGCGTAGGGCAGCACCGCCTCAACCTCAACAGTCCGCGCTTCCAACCGGGCCGAGATCGCGGCCAACAGCTCCTCCACACCGTCACCCGTCACTGCGGAGATAGCCACGGCGTCCGGGAAACGCTCGCGAATACGCCGGCGGGAGGCTTCATCGAGCATGTCGATCTTGTTGAGCGCGATCAATCTTGGCACTTCCGTCGCACCGATCTCCGCGAGCACCTCGTCGACTGCGGCGATATCGCCGTCGGGTTGCGGGTGCGACACATCGACGACATGCACGAGGAGCTCCGCGCTCGCCACCTGCTCGAGTGTCGACTGGAACGCCTCCACGAGTCCGTGTGGAAGCTTTCGAATGAAGCCGACGGTGTCGCTCAGGACGACCGGCCGGCGCGTCGGCAACCGCAAACGGCGCGCGGTCGGATCGAGCGTTGAGAACAACCGGTCTTCGACGGCCACACCGGCTTGGGTCAGATAGTTCAGCAGCGTCGACTTCCCGGCGTTCGTGTAGCCGACGAGCGAGACGGTCGGGACGCGCTCCTCGCGATGCGCGCGCGAGCGTGCGCGGCGCTTGCCGAGGACATCCAGCTCCTTGCGGAGCTTCACGATCCGTCGCTCGATGCGGCGGCGGTCGATCTCGAGCTGCGTCTCACCGGGACCGCGCGTCCCGATGGGAGCCCGGCCCCCACCGCCTCCCCGGCCCCCGCCGCCGCTGGCGCCGCCGATCCGCGAGAGCGCTTCACCCCAGCCGCGCAAGCGAGGCAAGCCGTACGTCAGCTGGGCGAGCTCGACCTGTTTACGACCTTCGACCGACGTCGCGCGCTGCGCAAAGATGTCGAGGATCAAGATCGTGCGATCGATGACCTTTCCCGAGATCGTTTCTTCCAGGTTGCGAAGCTGAGCCGGAGCGAGCTCTTCGTCGAAGACGACGGTGTCGGCGCCGGTGAGCTTCAGCTCTTCGGCGACCTGCGCGACCTTTCCTTTTCCGATGAACGTCGCCGGGTCCGGCTTCGCACGGCGCTGCAACACGCGACCGACGACCTCGCCGCCGGCCGAGCGGACCAGGGCCTCGAGCTCGTCGAGGCTCTGCTCGACGGCATCGACACCGGCACCGTCGAGCTGCACGCCGACGATGACGACGCGCTCCTCGGCGTCGGCCTCACTGGCCAGTGTTGGGATGTCGCGAAGCTCGGGCACGTTGAAAGACTAGGATGAAGCCATGCTCGGCGTGGCGTTGCGGGACTCCGGGCTTCGCCTCTCGGATCTCACCGCGCTCGCACGCGCCGCCGACGACGCCGGTTACGCGAGCGTCTGGGCTCCCGAGGTCGGATCACGAGATGCGATCGTCTTGTCCGCGCTGTACGGATCGGTCACTCGCCGCACGACCGTCGGCACCGGTGTCATTCCGGTCTTCTCCCGCAACGTCGGCGCATTGAGCCTGGCGGCGGCCGCCGCGGCTGAAGCGTCAGATGGACGTTTCGTTCTCGGCATCGGAGCTGGGCACCGCTTCACCGCCGAGGCCTGGTACGGCGGGAAGTGGCAAAAGCCGAGAGCCCGCATGCGCGAGACGATCGAGGTGCTTCGCCGGATCTTCTCCGGCGAGCGCGTCTCACACAACGGGACGCTTCGTCTCGACGGCTTTCATCTGGGATCCACGCCGCCGGAGATCCCGATTTATATCGGCGGCCTCACGCCGGCCACGCTGCGACTCGCGGGCGAGGTTGCCGACGGTGTGATCCTGAACTGGCTCCCGACGGACGGCATCGAGAAGGCGGCACTGCTCGCACGCGAGTCCGCGGCCGATGCGGGACGGCGCGTCCGCGTCATCGCCTACGTCCGTACGGCGGTCGTCGACCATCCGGCGCAAGAGCACGACGCACGCGTCGCGCTCCGCGAGCAGACATACGCGTACCTCAGCCTTCCGAACTACGCGAACTCCGTTCGGCAGGTCGGCTTCGGCCACGAGCTGGACGACATGGCGGCGGGCCGGGAAAAGGCCATCGACACACTCGTCGACGCGCTGTGCGCGTGGGGTGATGCAACGGCTGCGCGAAAGACGATCGGCGCATACATCGACGCCGGCATCGATTCGGTGATCGTCTACCCGGTTCCCTTCGGCGACGATCCGGCAACGAGCGTCTTGCGCACCATCCGGGCCCTGGCCGGGCCCTCAGCCCGGTGACCTAGCCGTAGATCTTCCCGATCCGCGCGATTCCTTCATCGAGCTCGTGGTCGGCCAGTGTCAGGGAGAAGCGTACGTAGCCTTCGCCCCGCTCGCCGTATCCGTTGCCCGGCGCG
>DASQWC010000054.1:0-7192 GCA_035640475.1 Actinomycetota bacterium
TAGGAAACCTGTCGACGGCGGCGGCGTCGTCCCAGGGCTATGGCGGGCACGAGGAGGAGTGTCGTCGCCGTGATCCCGAAGCCGGCATCTAGGCCATACGGGCGATATTCCAGCTCCACGCGGGAAGTCCCGGCCGGGACACGCACGGCGCGCAGATTGAAGTTCGCGCGGAGGACCGACGTCTCTTCGCCGTTTACACGCGCGCGCCAGCCCCGGTCCCACATGCCGGAGATGACCATCCAGCCCGGCTCGGCCGCCTCGACCTCGTACGACTCGCTGTTTGTGCCGATCTCGACGACCCGAGCGGGCGCCTCGACCGCGTCGTGCGATTCGTTGGTCGGCGGGATCTGGGCCTTCTTGGCCTCGTCGGGCTCGAGGATCACGACACGGCGATAGTCGAACGCCCTGTCGGCGAAGCGGCGAAGGGCGGCACGCCCGGTCTCCACACGCTCGACACGATGGACGATGTACGCGCCGGGCTGGATCCCGGTGAGGTCGAAGATCTGCCCGTCGGGACCGGCGTAGATGCGCTTGAGGCGGATCGGAAGTCGTTGCGGACGCCACCACGGATCCTCGGCAATGTCGGGCGGTGCGTAGATCGTCGTCACGCCTAGACGGGGCAAGAGGTCATACCGCGTGATGCTCGCGAAGTACGACGGGATAAAGGCGCCGTAGTGGGGAACGTCGAGAGCGTGATCAGGGTCCTCGCCAGCGAGAACGCGGATCATCGTGACGGTCCGGTTCGGGACGATGCTCTCGTAGCCCGAGATGCTCTCAACATCGATGGCCGCCGCGACCCCGCCCCACAGGACCGGAACGCGCCAGGGTAGCTCTCCGTAATCCCGCCGAAGTGGGAGCACCCGCTGCACTTCTGCCGGCGAACGATGTTCTCGATCACGATAGAGGGCTTGGACCGCTTCGGTTTCGGGATACAGAAACGCATCGTCCCGCGGCTGAAACGGTGGGTTGAGTTGACGCCCGTACGACATCAGCTGAACGGCGGTCGTGGCTATTGCGGCGATGCCGATTGCGCTGACCGCGAGCGCGCCGGCTCGACTCCGCCGGCGCATTGCTAGATGGTGGAGCGTGTCGAAGCCGAGACCACCAAGCAACGCGACAGCGAATGACCAGAGAAAGAGCGCCCGGCCCAGCGGGCGGAAGTGCTCAAAGCCAGGAACGAAGCTGTAGGCGGCCCACGTGACGGGCGTCCCGATCGTGACCAGAAACGTGCCGACTGCGAGCACGACGCCGAGCGCACTGCCCGGCCGCCGGCTGATCGTGCCGATCAGCGCCAGCAGCGCAGTCGCAGTACCGACGAAGACGAGCTCGTGAAGCAGATCGGCTGACACGGCCTCCGAGGACGGCCACAGCGCAGTGAGGAACGCATCGGCCGGAACATCGAAGTTGCGGACGACGTCCTCGTACGGAAGTGGCTCGCGCCCAGCGTCCGCTGCCATCAGCGCGGTCGGCACGAAGACGAGGGCCGCGGTTCCCATGGTCGCGCCGAGGGCGACCAATGGCGCCGTCACGCCGAATCGGAATCGAACGGGGTCCCGTGACCGGTACCAGCCGACGAGGTCGCAAAGGCCGTTTGCCGCGGCGTAGCCGAGAACCGTGGGAAAGACGAGCAGCGTCACCATCACGCTTTGAAAGCTGCATATCCCCAGAACGAGCCCAGCACCGAGCGCCCACCACAGCGATCTGAGGCGGAAGGCCCGGTGCACACAGGCAAGCCCTGCGGGCAGCGCGACTGCGATGGCGGCGATGTACTCGAGCTGCAGCCAGCCGAACGTGTGGGAGCTAAACATCCACGCAACCGCTGCGAGCAGCGAGCCCAACAACCGTGCTCCCAACTCCCTCAGGAGCAGGTACATCAAGGCGCCGCTTAGGAAGACGTGCGACAGCAAGAAAAGGTCATGGACCCAACTCGGCGACACGAGCGTCGAGAGGAGGAGCTTCGGCGGATAAAGACCGCCGCCCGCGCCGTTCGTCATAAACGGCGCGCCGGCGAAGCTGTAGCGGTTCCAAAACGGCAACGTCCCGTTGTCCAGGGCACGGTTAATCAGCACCTGCCAAGGGTGGAAGGCGTCGGCCTGGTCGCTCTGTGGGAAGGCGTCGGTGAATCCGTTCGGATGCGCCGCCCATGGGAACATCACAGTCTGGTGACCGGCTACGTCGGAGAATGTGGCGTCTACGCGGAAGATCGGGTTGAAGAAGCCGAGCGCGAGCAGCCCGACGAGTGCAATCGCCAGAACGTCGAGTCGTCGGCCGGAGACGCTAGGCCAGCGCTTCGTAGACACCTGCGACCACGCGCTCGATGTCCGAGTCCTGCATACCGACCCAAAGTGGGAGCCGGACAAGGCGGGCGCTCACGTCGACTGTCGTCCGAAGCTCCCCGGATGCGCGGCCGTACCGACGCCCGGCCGGCGATTCGTGCAACGGCACGTAGTGGAAGACGGCATTGACGTTCCGCTCCGCAAGCAACTTGATGAGCCGGTCACGGCTCCGGCCATCGGGAAGCAACAGGTAGTAGAGGTGCGCGTTGTGCCCGGCGTGCGCTGGCACGATGGGCCGCCTTAGGTTTCCCTCCGCCTCGAGGTCCGCGAACGCATCGTGGTACGCGTTCCAGATCCGAAGCCGATCCACGGTGATCGAGTCCACGTGGACAAGCTGGGCATAGAGGAAGGCAGCGTTGATCTCGCTCGGCGCGTACGACGACCCAAGCGAGACCCACGTGTATTTGTCGACCTGTCCCCGGTAGAACTGCTGCCGATTCGTGCCTTTCTCCTGGACGATCTCGGCGTCCGCCGCGAAGCGATCGTCGTTGATGAGCAGGGCGCCGCCTTCGCCGCAGCTGACGTTCTTCGTCTCGTGGAAGCTCAGCGCGGCGAGGTGGCCGAGCGAGCCGAGCGGACGCGCCTTATACGTAGAGAGCAGCGCCTGCGCCGCATCTTCGACGACATAAACGTCTTTTGCGGCAGCGACCGAGAGCAGCTCGTCCATGTCGCAGGCGACACCCGCGTAGTGCACCGGGACGATCACGCGCGTGCGTGGCGTCACCGCACTTCCCACAGCGTCGACGTCGACATTGAGCGTGTCGGGCCGCACGTCCACGAAAACGACGGTCGCGCCGCGCAAGGCGAAAGCGCCCGCAGTCGAGGAAAACGTGAACGAGGGCATGATCACCTCGTCACCCGGACCGACCCCCAACAGGAGCGCGCACATCTCCAACGCTCCCGTGCAGCTGTGCGTCAGCAGAGCGGCGTGCGAACCGACGCGGTTCTCTAAGAGTTCGGCGCAGCGGCGGGAAAACGGACCGTTCCCTGAGAGGTGGCCGTTGGCGATCGCCTCGCGGATGTAGTCGAACTCGTCGCCCGTCGTCCGCGGCCGGTTGAATGGGATGTGGGTCGGGCGCGTGCCTACCGTCGACTCGCCACCGCCAGGAGTGAGCCGCCGCTCGGCAGCGAGACCCCCGCGCGAATCAGTGACCGCTCGGCCGCCATCACGCATCCAAGAGCCGAGTCTACAAACGCCGGGCTTCGATACTCCGCCAGGGGGTCGAACCCTCGGCTTCGCCGCTGACGAAGCCGCGACAGCGCCATCACGGGCAGGAGGAGCGTGACGAAAGACGTCAAGCGCATTAGGTCGAAGCCGGCGCGATTCAACTTAGCGACGAGCTCGCGGCGGACGTAGCGCCGGACGTGGCGCGAGTAGTCGTCGACCGGGCTCCACAGCTTCGGATGCTGCGGAACCGTGACGAGGAGCCCGCCGGCCGGCCGGACCGCTCTGTGCAGCTCAGCCAGAACCTCTTGGTCTTCCTCGATGTGCTCGAGGACGTCGAACGCTCCGACGACGTCGAACTCTTGCGAGTACGGAAGCTTCCTCGCGTCGGCCTGCAGCAGCTCGGCGCTCGGCGCTCGAAAGGCGGCGGTCGCGAGGCCGGCCGGAAAGAGCTCGCTGCCGACAAGGCGGATCTGCGGAAAGGCGGACGCGACGCCGCTCAGCACATAGCCCGTGCCGCACCCGACCTCGAGCATCGACCGCGCGTGCGGGAAGTACGTTTCGAGCGCCCAGAGCACGAGCCGGTTCCGAGCACGGAACCAAAAGCTCGCTACCTCGGCCGACGGGAGATGTTCAAACGACCGCTCGTCGAACCCGTCACCGGCTTCGGCCTCGCGAGCAGCGAACAGGCGGATCCCGTCCTGTTCGGGGGGCTCATATCCACACGCCGGGCACTCCCACCCCTCTCGGGAAAAGTTCCGACGACACGCGAGGCAGAGCTTCATCCGTCAACCGCGAGCGCTAGGCCGATGCCGGTCGCCCCGTAGCCGTTGCCGTTGTAGAGCATGTGCCGGATTCCACCCCGGTCGAAGACGACGGGGTACGCGACCATCTCGCTGTCCCAGCCACTGGGCGAGGGATCGAGACCCGCTTCGTCGTCCCGACGATCCCAACTCAGTCCGTCGAGTGACTCTGCATACCCGAGCCGGTACGCCTCGCCGCGAGAGCTGAACCACATCCGGTAGCGCCCGCCGTCAAAGACGACGCACGGACGAGCAATCGCATACTCGAACTCGTCGCGGTAGTCAATGCAGACGACGCCATCTCGCTGCCACGAGAGCCCGTCACGAGACTCCGCGTACTTGATGTGGTAGTGATGAACAGGCGTCTCCTCGGTGGGCGCCCACCCCGTGCCCGAGACGTACCACATCCTCCACACACCGTCCTCGACGATCACCCACGGCGAGGCGGTGAGATACGGGTCGACAGCATGACGCTCGAGGATCGGTGACAGCGAGGCGCGTGCGAACGAGGTGCCGTCGTCGTCACTTGTCGCGCAGCCCACGAAGAAATAGAACGGAACCGAGACACCGCGCGTCCAACCGGAGTAGTAGAGATACAGCCGTCCTCCGTCCTCGACCAGGCACGACGTCGTCACACCCGCGTCATCGAACGAGCCGAGCTGGCCCGGCTCAAGCACCGGAACCGGTGAGTATTCGGGATCGGTGAGGTCCTTGCCCGCCGCGAAGACTGCTTTCGCGACGTACGAGCGGCCTCGTTCATCGCGTGTCGAGAAGTAAAGCTCCGTCTCTCCCTGGGACAGGCTGCGCGGCACCGGCAGGGCTGCGTGAGAGCGCGCCCACGCGAGCGGTGGTGGTGCGGGGACGACAACGCCCGCCTTCTTCCAGCGCACTAGAAGTTCAGGTCCCAGCTCTTCTTGTCGAGCGCTTCGGTCCCGCGGACTGAGTAGACCTCTCCCTCCTGCGTGTCCTTCATGATCAGCGCACCGGCGCCGATGACACACCGCGGCGCGACGGTGATCGCGTCGCGGAACGTCGCGTTGACGCCGACGAACGAGGAGCGGCCGATCGTCACGTTGCCGGAGATCACGGCGTGCGATGCGATGAAGCAGTGGTCTTCGATCGTCGAGTCGTGGCCGATGTGGTTGCCACTCCAGAGGATCACGTTGTTCCCGATTCGGACGTTGGGCTGGATCACATTCGCCTCAAAGACGAAGCAGTTGTCGCCGAGCTGAAGCTCGCCCCAATAGATCGCCTTCGAGTTGACGTATGAGATCAGTTCGTAGTCTCGGGCCTTGCACTGCTCGTAGATTTCGGCCCGCGCCTCATTCACGCGCGAGAACCCGACCGCGACGAACATGGCGAACCGGTCGGGTGGGTGGCTCTCCCCAATGCGCTCGAACGAGACCACTGGGAGTCCATCGAGCTCGGATGACCCGATATACCGCTCATGGACACAGAAGCCGACAACGCGGTGGTCGCTGTCGGCATCGAGGTAGACGCGAGCCGTCCGGGCGAAGTCGCCGATCCCGAAGATGACTACGTCGCTCATTGCATGCGAACGATCATCGTGAACTCCCACAACCCATAGTCCTGCAGGAGCGCGACATGGCGTGTGAAGCGCACGATGCATTGGTCGAACAGCTCGCACGGGTCTCCGTAGTAGAGGTCGGGCCGCATCTTCTCCGGTTCGGCGTAGCTGGTGAGCATGTTGAAGGCGAAGCCCCGGGCGCTGAGCTGGGCGAGCTTGTCGATCGTCTCCAAGACGTAGACGCGCCACTCAGCCTCGGGAACGTCGAGCTTGACGTTGAAGATCCCACTCGCGACCGTGTAGTCGGCCGGCCCGAGATTGCTCTCGTGCGCGACGAACACCACGTCCGGCGGCCGCTCGTAGGTCTCGCGAGCGTGCTCGAGCATCGAGGCCGAGAGATCGAAGCCCCTGTAGACGACGTTCGCGTTACGCCGAATCAGGTAGGGCGCCAAGGCGCCGTAGCCACACCCGTAGTCGTTGAGCGAGAACCGGCCAGGTTCGTCCTCCACCAACCTGAGCAGCTGCCGGAACCGCAGTTCCTGTGAGGCCGCCGAGTTCCAGTCGACCCCGCGCGCGGTCGCCCCGTGTTCGGCGAAGCGTCCGCTGTAGTACCGCTCGACGCGGTCGAGGATCGACTCAGCGGCCACGAGCCAGCTCGGGCTTGAGGGTGCTCTTCAGGTAGCGCGGCGCGTCGCTCCCCGTGCTTAAGAGGAGGTCGAGGATCGTGACGTTGTGTTCGAACGGGGGATGGGGCTGCGGGTACTCCGGGTAGTCGGAGTAATCCATGTACTCCAGCACAATCCCCGCTTCGGCGAACAGGGCCTCGTTCATGTATTCGCGCGCTCGGGGGCCCGAGTAATAGACGGCCGCGCCAGCCGCCAGGCAGAGCGACACCAATCGCTCGGTCTTGTCGCCCTGCGCGTCGTAATCGGTAGACCAGCTCAGCTTCGTCTCGATCCCGAGCACCTCGCACAGCGCATCGAGGAAGTGTCGGTTGATCTTGCTTAGCACCGGGCTGGTCGCGTCCGCGTACAGCCCCTCCACGAGGCCGGCGTAGTCGTCGAACCGCGACGCGCTCGCATAGGAGTGGTGGAGCGTCTTCCAGTGCCGCGCCGCCCACCGAGGCTCGCTCACCAGTGTTTCGTCGATCCGCTGGTCGTAGCGACCCTTCACCTCGACGGGGATAGTGAGCCACTGCGTGCCTTGCGCGGTCTTAATGCGGTTTCGGTTCCGCCAGTCGCGACGCGTGTACTGACGGTCGTCATAGAGGATGAACTCGTCGACCAGGTTGATGAGGTCGAAGTAGCCCTTCCACGGGATGTAGCACGATTGGACGATCGCGACGCGCTTGCCGCCACTC
>DASQWC010000055.1:0-16472 GCA_035640475.1 Actinomycetota bacterium
CCGCCACAACTACGTTCGCCGCGAGCCCGTGGGCGTGTGCGGCCAGATCATCCCCTGGAACTACCCGCTGGTCATGGCGGCGTGGAAGATCGCGCCGGCGCTCGCGTGCGGGAGCACGTGTGTCCTGAAGCCGGCCGAGCAGACCCCGCTCACCGCGCTGCGTTTCGCGGAGCTTACGGCGGAAGCGGGCGTTCCGGACGGCGTCGTGAACATCATCACCGGCGACGGGACGACGGGGGCGGCGATCGTCGAGCACCCGCAGGTCGACAAGATCGCGTTCACCGGCTCCGTTGAGGTCGGGCGCAAGATCATGGCATCGGCTGCCGGCACGATCAAGCGCGTCTCACTGGAGCTCGGCGGCAAGAGCCCGAACATCGTGTTCGCCGACGCGGATCTGGACGCCGCGACGCGCATGGCGATGTTCGGCGTGTTCTCGAACTCGGGACAGATCTGCACGGCGGCGACGCGCCTGTTCCTCGAGCAGACCATTCACGACGAGTTCGTCGAGAAGCTCGCGTTGTTTACGAAGAAGGTGAAGGTCGGGACGGGCTTCGAGGATGACGTGCTCGTCGGTCCTCTTGTGTCCTTCGAGCAGCTCGAGCGGGTGACCAAGTACCTGGATGTGGGCCGTTCGGAGGGAGCCGAGGCCGTCACCGGCGGGGCCCGGGTCGACCGGACCGGGTACTTCGTCGAGCCGACGATCTTCACAGGTGTCCGCAACGACATGCGGATCGCGAAGGAGGAGATCTTCGGACCGGTCCTGTCGGTGATCCCGTTCAAGGACGTCGACGACGCCGTCGTGCAGGGCAACGACACCGAGTACGGCCTTGCCGCGGCCGTGTGGACACGGGACATCAGCAAAGCGCACCGAGCGGCGGCCGCCTTGCGAGCGGGGACGGTCTGGGTCAACTGCTACTTCGACGGCGATAACTCGACGCCGTTCGGCGGTTACAAGCAGTCGGGCTTCGGCCGGGAGAAGGGTGAGGCCTCACTCGATCTCTACACGCAAGAAAAAGCAGTCATTGTGAAGCTCTAAGGGGGGTTCGGGGGGCCGCGGAGCGAAGCGGAGCCGCCGCGCGGAGCGCGGCAGCCCCCCGATCAAAAGGGAGCGCGCGGGAGCGCGCAATGCTGGAGTCTAGGTTAGAGCTCGATCCCGATCAGGGTGCCGAGGGCGCGTCCGATGCCGAAGGAGATGACGGCGACGCCGAGGCCCAAAGCCAGCATGACGCCGAACCGCCGAACGAACGACCGGTTCTGCATGACCGACGAATATCCGGAGAACGCCGCGATGATCACGATCGCCGATGTCCAAGAGATCACGAGCGCGATGTGCCGGTCGGCGAGAAGGAAGAACGGAAGCACAAGCCCCACGACGACGACGATGTAGGCGATGCCGGTGTACGCGGCCGCTTTGACGGGTCGGAGCTCGGATGGGGCACCGATGTCCACAGACAAGAAGTTCGACGCCGCCATCGACATCGAGGCGGCGATGCCCACGACGAGCGCGGCGAACCCGATGAGCTTCGGGTCGGAGATCGAGCTGACGAGCCCTGTGAGGCCACCAGTGAGCTCGACGAGAGCGTCGTTGAGGCCGAGCACTGCGGCCCCCAGATAGACGCGGCGCTCGTCCTCGACGCCCCGCTCGAGGGCCTCTTCGTGCTCTTCCTCCTCTTTCAGCATCTTGGTGACCCCGCGCTTCTGGGCGGCCGTGAGCTTCCCGTCGTCCAGCAGCTGCTTGTAGGTCTTGATGGCCTTGTCCTCTCCGCGCTCGAGCCAGCGGATCGTGAAGGCCGGGCCGAGGACGACGCTCGCCGCTACCAACAGCGCGTGCCGCAATCGTGATGGGCGAAGGCTGCGTTCGTTGAGCTTGCCCACACCGACCCAGAAATCGACGTGCGATCGCTCTTGCTCGGCGAGCTCGGTGAGCTTGCGTCGACTCGATCCCTCTGGGAGCCGGGCCGCAAGTGCCGAGTAGAGCCGGTGCGCGAAAAGCTCTTCCCGGGCCTGCACGCGGGCGATCTGGTCCAGGCTCGCCGTCATCGCGTCAGTGTCGCATGCGTGCCCGACGTGCCTGGAATGTGATAAACGCTTACGACGTGAAAGCCGATCAGCTCCTCAAAGACGCCAAGAAGACGCTCGTTGCCGCCAATCAGCGCTTCGGGTGGCAGGGCGACGAGGCGGACCAGGCGTGGGACCTGCTGGCGCACGTCCTCGGCCGGGAGCCGAAGGAGTCGGAGGAGATCTCGCTCTCGGCGCAGCGGACCTTCGAGCGACTCGTGAAGCGCCGCACGACCGGCGAGCCCCTGGCGTTCATCGTCGGCTGGGTGGAGTTCCTGGACTTCAAGATGAAAGTCAGGCCGGGCGCGTTCCTTCCGCGTCTCACGAGCGAGTTCCTCGCCAAGCAAGCGATCCGCAGGATCCGTGGACGGCGCAACGCCGTCCACGTGGACCTCGCGACGGGCATCGGCCCGGTCGCGATCGGGTCGGCCCGGGCCGTCCCGAAGGCGCGCGTTTTCGGAGCAGATATCTCGCGCAAGGCGATCTCGCAGGCGCGCGCGAACGCTGCGGCGCTCGGTGTGCGCAACGCCTCGTTCGTCCGCAGCGACCTGTTCGACTCGCTGCCGAAGAGCCTGCGCGGCGGCATCGATGTGGTCACGATCCATCCGCCGTATGTGCCGCAGAACGAGGTCTCCGATCTCCCCGTCGAGATCAAGGGCCACGAGCCGAAGCACACGCTCACCGACGGGTCCCACGACGGTCTCGGGCTCGTTCGCCGGGTCGTCGCCGACGGTCTGGAGTGGCTCCGGCCGGGTGGGTGGCTGCTGATCGAGACGACGCCGACCGAGTCGTCGATGATCCGCGGGTACATGCGTGAAGCCGGCTACTGGGACGTGCGCAGCACGGTCGGCGAGCTGAAGCTGACGCGCGTGTACTGTGGCCGAACGCCCGACTGATCTCCACGCCGACGCCGTCGTCGTCGGCGCCGGCCACAACGGACTAATCGCCGCCGCGTATCTTGCCCGTGCCGGTCTTCGCGTGATCGTGTGCGAGCGCCGTGACATTGTCGGCGGCGCCGCCGTCACCGAAGAGATCGTTCCCGGCTTTCGAGCCTCGACGGCGAGCTATGCGCTGTCGCTTCTTCGTCCCGACGTGTTCGCGGATCTCGAGCTCGAACGGCATGGAGTGATTGTCGTGCCGAAGGATCCGCAGATGTTCGTTCCACACGAAGACGGTCACTTCAGCGTGTGGCGCGACTCGGCCCGCACAATCCAAGAGCTGGCGCGCTTCGGTGACGACGAAGGCTACGCGCGCTGGTCGGCCTTCTGGGACGACGCCGTCGCGAAGCTCCGACCATTGGTCGATGCCGCCGATCCGCCGCCGCTGGCGGAGGTGGAACGAGCCGTGGGGCCGGACATCTGGCGCTGGGCGGTCGCCGGCAGCGCGGCAGAAGCCGTTGAGCGGTTCTTCGAGCACCCGGCGGTCCAGGGAGCATTCGCGTCGCAGGGCGTGATCGGAACGTGGGCGAGCGTTCGCGATCCCGGGACGGCGTGGGTGCTGGCCTACCATGCGCTGGGAGGCGAGCTCTACGGCTCTTCCGGGACCTGGGGCTACGTGAGGGGCGGCATGGGCGCTCTCACGGGCGCCCTGCGGGCCGCCGCCGAGGATGCGGGGGCCGAGATCCTCGTTGGGGCTCCGGTCGAAGAGATCCTCGCGGACGGCGGATTGCGCCTGGAAGGCGGCCGCGTCGTCCGTGCCGAGGTCGTCGTATCGGGAGCCGATCCGAAGACGACCTTCCTGCGGCTCGCGCCGTCCGGGGCCCTGGATGCGTCGTTCGTCGAGCATGTGGAGTCGTGGCGGGCGCCGGGCTGTGTGCTCAAGGTCAACATGGCGCTTTCGGAAGCGCCGCAATTCGCCGAGCTGCGGGGCACGATCGAGATCTCGCCGTCCATCGATTACCTGCACGCCGCGTACGAGGAGGCGAAGTCGGAAGGATACTCGCGCCGGCCTTTCATCGAGTGCTTCGTGCAGTCGGCCGTCGATCCTGGCCTCGTCGACGGTGACGGCCACGTCGTCTCGGCCTTCACGCAGTACACGACAGACCTTGCCGATCTGTCGGCGGCGACCGAGGCCGTGCTCGACACACTGTCGTCCTACGCACCGAACCTGCGCGACGCGATCGTTGCGTGCGAAGCGCTCGGCCCTCGCGAGCTCGAGCAGCGCTTCGGGCTGTCCGGCGGAAACATCTTTCACGGCGAGCTGCTGCCCGATCAGTCGTTCGGCGAGCGCTTCGACTACCGGACGCCTCTGCGCGGCTTGTACCTGTGCGGGTCCGGCGCGCGTCCGGGCGGCTGCGTGATGGGAGCGGCTGGACGCAACGCTGCTAAGGTCGTCCTCCAAGACTTGGGGAGGGCCTGACATGTGCTACGAGACGACCGCGCGCCCGCCGTTGCCGCCGATCAGTCTGAGGGAGGGCCTTCGGCCCATCCACGGAGGCGCCGCCACGGGCGAATCGGTCACCTTGAAAGCGTCCGACGGCAACGAGTTCGCTGCATTCTCGGCGAAGGCCGAAAGCGCCGGGGGGCCGGGCATCGTCATCCTGCCCGACGTGCGCGGGCTGCACCCGTTCTTCGAAGACCTCGCGCTGCGCTTCGCAGAGGCCGGCGTTCACGCGACGGCCTTCGACTACTTCGGGCGGACGGCGGGCGTCGCGCGTCGCGACGACGACTTCGACTTCTGGCCGGAGGTGATGAAGACGAAGCCCGACACGGTCTCGCTCGACGTCGCCGCGACCGCCGACCACTTGCGCTCCGATGACGGCGGCGGGGCGACGGCGATCTTCACAGTCGGGTTCTGTTTCGGCGGCCGGAATTCGTTCAATCAGGCCGCACGCGGGCTCGGCCTTGCCGGCGTCATCGGCTTCTACGGAAGCGTCGTCCCGCGCGACGAGAGCGACACCGACGCGCCCATCGACAAGGTCTCCGACTTCGAGTGTCCGGTGCTCGGGCATTTCGGCGGAACCGATCAGATGATCCCGGCCGACGGCATCGAGGCCTTCGGGAAGGCGCTCGACGAAGTCGGTGTCGGAAACGACCTGAAGATCTACGAAGGCGCGCCCCACTCGTTCTTCGACCGGGCCTTCGAGCAGTTCAAGGCCGAGTGCGACGACGCCTGGACGCGAATGCTCGAATTCATCCGGGCGAACAGTAGGTAATTCGCCGCAGTATGCCCCTTCGCTACCCTCTACGCTTGAGCGGGGTCTAACGTCGCACGCTCGGGGGTGGTGAGGCGATGAGCACGCGGGTTGTGACACTCCTCTTCACCGACCTCGTCTCGTCGACCGAGATCTCACAGCGCCTGGGCGAGGACGCCGCCGAAGACTACCGGCGGGCACATTTCCGGATCTTGCGCGAGGCAGTGACCGCACACGGCGGCGAGGAGGTCAAGAACCTCGGCGATGGTCTCATGGTCGTCTTCGAGTCGCCGTCCGACGCAATCGCATGTGGCGTGGCCATGCAGCAGGGCGTCGAGCACCACAACCGGCGGGCGAACGAACGGATCGACCTGCGCGTCGGACTGCACATGGGTGAAGTCACGCAGGAGGACGGCGACTACTTCGGGACGGCCGTCGTCGTCGCCGAGCGGCTGAGCAAGGTCGCCGGACCCGCGCAGATCCTCGCGTCGGATGTGCTGCGCCTGATCGTCGGCTCTCGCGGCGGTCACGGGTTCAGCAGCCTCGGCTCCCTGGACCTCAAAGGTGTACCCGACCCTGTGGGAGCGGTGGAGGTCGGATGGGAGCCGCTGGCCGCCGAATCGATCTCCCTTCCGCACGCCTTGTCCGTCGTCGAGATCAACGACTTCGTCGGACGAAGTGAGGAGCGAGAGCAGCTCCTGGACGCGTTCAAACGGGCGCGGGCGGGCGAGCGCCAGCTTGTCTTTCTCGTCGGCGAGCCGGGGATGGGCAAATCGCGCCTCTGCGGAGAGTTTGCGCGAGAGGTCTACGCCGCCGGCGCTACCGTGTTGTACGGACGTTGCGACGAAGAGTCGCTTGCGCCGTACCAGCCGTTCGTCGAGGCGTTGCGCCACTACGTTTCGGTTTGTCCGCCCGACGAGCTCCGAGCGCAGGCCGGGCCGACGGCCGACGATCTCGCCCGCCTTGTTCCGGATCTCGCGCGCCGGGTCCCGGGCGTCACGGTGCCGCCGACGGGCATCGATGCCGAAGCCGATCGGCTGCGTCTGTTCGATGCGGTTCGTTTCCTACTCGCTGAGGCGTCCGTCGAACAGACGGTCGTCCTGATCCTCGACGACCTCCATTGGGCCGACCGGCCCACACTGCAGCTCCTTCGGCATCTGCTTCGGGCCGAGCCCTTCCCGATCCTTCTTGTGGCGACCTACCGGGAAACGGATCTGGATCGTGCGCATCCACTCGCGACCGTCCTCGCCGACCTTCGTCGCGAGCACCCTTTCGAACGCCTGCACATGAAGGGGTTGGACATCGAAGAGATCGTTCAGTCCCTCGAGCGAGCCGCGGGTCAGGACATTGGACGCCGGGGGCGCAGGCTGGCCGAAGCGCTCGCGCACACAACCGACGGCAATCCCTTCTTCATCATCCAGATCCTCGGTCACTTGACCGATACGGGAAGGATCTACGAGCAGGACGGCGTGTGGACATTCGACGTCTCCGTCGACGAGCTGGGCATCCCCGAGGGCGTGAAGGAAGTAGTCGGCCGACGGATCTCATCGCTATCCGAAGATGCGAACAAGGCTCTCGGCGTAGCAGCCGTCCTCGGGCGCGACTTCTCGCTGGACATACTCGAACGCGTTGCGGATATGAGCTCCGACGAGCTCGTCGACGCGTTGGACGAGGCCGTCCGGGCCGGGATCGTCCTCGAGGCTCGCGGCGCGCCGGGACGCTATAGCTTCGCCCACGCCCTCGTGCGCGAAACGCTGTACGAAGAGCTCACAGCGACGCGACGTGTGCGGCTGCACCGGCGGACGGCGAGCGTGCTGGAAGAGCTCGCCGCCGGCGATGAGGATCGATTCGTCTCGGAGCTCGCCTATCACTACCTCGAGGCGGCGCAGGTCACCGAAGTCGACAAGGCCATCGACTACGCACGGCGCGCGGCGAAGCGCGCCGTCTCGCTGATCGCCTACGAAGAGGGTGTGCGTCTCTACGAGCGCGCCATTGGAGCGCTCGACTTGGGTGAAGCGCCGGACGACTCGATGCGGCTCGACCTGCTCCTCGAGCTCGGCGATGCGCAATGGAAGGCGGGCGACGTTGTGGGCTCGAGAGAGACGTTCGATCGAGCTCGAAGCCTTGCGAAGAAGCTGGACAATCGCGAGGCATTCGGAGCGGCAGCTCTCGGATTCGTTGGACCGCCCGAGTCGGGCTTTCCGCGCCAGCCCGGCGTCGAAGCGCTGGAAGAGGTCCTCGAGCTCCTCCCGCCTGACGATTCCGAGACGCGCGCACGCGTTTCCGTCCGGCTGGCGATGTTCCTTGCCACGGATCCTTCGAGTGCGGAACGGCGAGCAGCTCTCGCGCGCGAAGCGGTGGATATGTCCAAGCGCATCGGCGACATTCGAACGATCGCGTACGTGTTGCGAGGGGCTCCACTCGCGCTCTGGGAACCGAACAACCTTGCGCGGGAGATCGAGTTCGCGGATGAGGTCATTCGGCTGGGCGAACAGGAAGGCGACAAGGAGCTCATCGCGTACGGCAACGGCTGGCGTTCTATTTGGCTTCTGTGGACCGGTGACACGGATGCCTCCGATGCTGCCCTTGCCGTCCAAGGGGAGCTGGGTGCCCAGCTCAAGCAGCCGTTCATGCGGTGGGCGCACGGCATGTGGACGGCCTGTCGCAAACAGATGCGAGGTGAGCTCGACGAGGCGGAGCAGCTCGCGAACGAGTCGTTCGAGCTTGCGCAGCAAGTCGTCCCCGACGGGGCGGTTCCGATTTATGCCGTCCAGGTAGCTGCGATCCGATGGCTGCAGGGCCGCTTTGCCGAGGTTGAGCCCGTCGTGAAGGGGCAGGTGGAGGCGTTCCCCGAGATCCCGGCCTGGCGGTGCACGCTCGCGAACATCTATGCGGAGACCGATCAGCGCGACAAGGCGCACGCCGAATTCGAGCATTTGGCCTCCGCCGGCTTTCCCATACCAAGGGATGCGGCGTGGCCGATCGCGATCGCTCGGCTGTGCGTGATTGCCGCCTACCTCGGCGATGCACAACGAGCAGAGACGCTCTATGAGCTCTTCGAGCCGTATGCCGGACAGAACGTGGTCGTGGCAGGCGCGATCTCGTCGGCAGGCGCCGTGCACCGGTACCTCGGTCTCGCTGCGGCCACAATGTCGAAGTGGAACCTCGCCGAGCAGCACTTCCGCGACGGCATCGAGCAGAACGAGCGAATGCGAGCGCGTCCCTTCGTTGCTCTCACGCAGTACGACTTAGCGAGCATGCTGCTGCGCCGTGCGGAGCCGGGAGACGCCGAACGAGCGCAGGAGCTCCTCGACGCCGCACTCGCGACCGCCCGCGAGATCGGCATGGCGACGCTGATCGAACAAATCGGCTCGGTGCCGGAGACGTCGCCGGCGCTCGACTGAAAGCTCGGCTGTAAGGTGGGATCGTGCGCCCCTTCCTGGTTGCCGGCGAACACGTCACATCCGGCGAAACGCGCGAGGTAAAGAACCCGTACTCGGGTGAGGTCGTCGACGAGATCTCAGTTGCGTCTTGGGGCGATGTCGAGAAGGCGCTCGGCGCAGCGGATCAGGCTTTTGAATCCACGCGCAAACAGAGCGCGTACGACCGGTCGAAGGTGCTGCTGGCGGCGGCCGGCGCGATTCGTATGCGAGCGGAGGAGCTCACGCGGCTGATCGTCGCCGAGGGGGGCAAGCCCTACAAGAACGCCAAGGTCGAGGTGGCGCGCGCCGCCTCGACCTTGACCTGGGCGGGTGAAGAAGCGAAGCGCTTCACCGGTGAGCTCATCCGCCTGGACACCGAGGAGGCCGCTCGCGGCCGCCTCGGTGTCGTCCGTAAGTTTCCGCTCGGCCCGGTGCTCGGCATCGCGCCCTTCAACTTCCCGCTCAACCTCGTGTGCCACAAGGTCGGTCCGGCGCTCGCGGCCGGGAACTCGATCGTCGTGAAGCCCGCGTCCGCGACGCCATTGTCGGGCATCGCCCTCGGCGAGATCCTCGTCGAAGCGGGCGCCGCAGAGGCGATCTCGGTCCTTACGTGTTCGTCGCAGGACGCCGAACGGGCCGCGCAGGACGACCGCATCGCGAAGATCTCCTTCACCGGCTCGACCGACGTCGGCTGGAAGCTGAAGGGCCTCGTCCCGCGCAAGAAGGTGACGCTTGAGCTCGGCGGGAACGCAGCAGTGATCGTCGAGCCGGACGCCGATCTCGATCACGCCGCCGAACGAGTGGCGTACGGCGGCTTCTATCAAGCCGGCCAGTCGTGCATCTCCGTGCAGCGCGTGCTGATCGCAAAGGACGTCTACGACGACTTCTGCGACCGGCTCGTCCCGCGTGTCGAATCGCTCGTCGTCGGCGATCCCAACAACGAGGACACCGACGTCGGTCCTCTCATCGATTCCGATGCGCTGGATCGCGTCGACCAATGGGTCCAAGAGGCGCTCTCCGGCGGCGCCAAGGCACTGTGCGGTGCCAAGCGCGAGGACCCGTGCTTTCTGCCGACTGTGCTTGCCGATGTCCGTCCGGGCATGAAGGTGTCATGCAACGAGATCTTCGGCCCGGTCGTCACCGTGCAGCCGTACGCGAGCTTCGACGAAGCCCTTCGTATCGCGAACGAAACGGAGTACGGACTGCAGGCGGGTGTGTTCACGAACGACGTCCAGAAGGCGTTTCTCGCGCAGCGGGAGATCCGCGTCGGGGGCGTCATCCACAACGACGTGTCGGCGTTCCGCGCCGACCAGATGCCCTACGGCGGCGTGAAGTCATCGGGCTACGGGCGTGAAGGACTTCGCTACGCGATGGACGAGATGTCCGAGACGCGCATCCTGGTCCTCGGCGACATCGATCTCTAGAAGCTCACGGATGATGTCGCGGACACACAGGTAAAGGATTAAGTCTGTATGGACAAAGAAACCCACATCGATGCACTCGCAGCAGCAGCGGGTGCCGCCCTTGGGTTGCCTCTGGGTCCAGGGGGCTCCGTGCTAGGTGCGGTGGCTGCCCCGTATCTCGCTGCCATCGGTTCCGACCTCATTCAAAGGATCCTTCGCCGTCGCCTCGATGATGTGCATGAGCTGATGGTCGAGTCACATGTACTGCCGGACGCACTCCGCGATCGAATTGGTCATGACGAGGCCTTTCTTGATCTGTATCGGGAAGTCGTCGAAGTGGCTGTTCGGTCAGCGTCGGAACGCAAGCGCCGCGCGCTTGGTTTGTTACTCGTCAAGGGGATGCTCGCGCAGGAAGGGTATGACCAAGAGCTGGAGCTAGCGACGGTTAGAGGAATCGATGCAACCGGCGAACATGACTTGGTGATTCTTGAGTTCTTAGCGGGACTCCCGTCCCGTGCAGTGAGAAATGAAGAGGGTAAGGAAGTCCAATTCACGGCGGGTGAGGCATTTCTCAGCGAGCTCGAACAGGTCAAGGTTCGTGAAGTTCTCGACTTCGTGATCGAGAATCTCGAAAGCGCTGGTCTCATCGACCCTACTGGTCTCCGCAAATGGGGAGACCCATACGTCTGGTCGATCACCAGTCTGGGCCTGGCGGTGTACAAAGCATTCCGTGACGCAGGTGAAGGAGCGGAAAGCGAAGAAGCCGACACGTAGTGTCGGCAATCTCAGCAAAACAAACGGCCCCCGCCGGTGGGCGGGGGCCGTTCGTGAGCGCTTGGTTAGGCGGACACCGACTTCGGCGCCGACTTCACTGCGGCCTTCTTGCCGAAGACCTTGTCGCTGACCGGCGAGACGGCCTCCAGGATCCCGAGGGTGAACCGGCGGCTCGCGTCGATGAACTTGTTGCCGATCTTGTAGCTGGACTCCACCGCGTCGGCGGGGGAGAGGAGAACCTCACCCAGACCGAGGTCGGGAACGTACTCCGCAACGGCCTCGCTGACCGTCGAAACGACCGAGGCGGCGGTTTCCTGCGCCTTGTCGATGAGGGACACGACTGAATCGGCCGCCTCTTCGACCTGCTTCGTGTAGTTCGCCATTTGGACCCTCCTGGTCTCTTGGCTGCTGACGTGTTAAGTATACCAAGCAAATGCTTGGCTTGTCAAGAGCCCGAGACAAACCCTCGGTAGACCTGCAGGAGGGCATCCTTCTGGTCGTCGGACAGACGCTCGTCCAACTTGATGGCCTCTTCGACTGTTGAGCGCTGTTCCGGGGCGTCGGAGGGGTCGAGCATGCCGGCCTGGCGGTAGAGAGTCTCCTTGGAGATCTCCAGCGCCTCCGCGAGACCGCGCAAGACGTCGGCGGACGGCTTGTAGATGCCGCGCTCGATCTGGCTGAGGTAGGCGTTGGAGATCTTGGCCGCCTCGGCCACGTCTCGAAGTGAGCGGTGGACGAGGGCGCGCTGGGCGCGCAGGAAGTCGCCCAGCGCCTTTAGCGGCTTCTCCATGTTTGTCACACGGCGATCTTAACGGGTGCTTGGTATGCCAAGCAAGGGAGGTCTTCGGCTTAGGACTTCGGCGCCGGCACGAGGCGCGGCCGGCGCGGCGGCATCTCCACGTTGGGCGCCAGCGCCTTGTACAGCATCTGCTTGGCCGCTCCGACGAGCCGGTCGAGGTCCTCTGGCTCCGAGTAGCACAGGCAGGACGCGATGTTGTCGCGGATCGCTGCGTTCACGAGCCGCGCCGTCATCTCTGGGTCCTCGGTGTGCACGAGGCCGAACTCCATGCCGGTCTTGAAGGCCGTCGTGATCAGGGCGAGGTACTCGCGCTCGAGCTCGATGGCTTCGCGGACGAGGTCGGGGCTGGGGCTCTGCCTGACGACGACCTCGACCGCGTCCCCGCGCTGGGAGTGGTAGTCGACGATCGTCTGGAAGATGTCGTCGATGATGTCGCGGTAATCCAGGTCCTTGCCGCCCTCGACCTGCTCGACGGCCTCGGCAACGATTGCCGTGACGGCATCGGTGAGGCCCTGCATGAACTCGCGCTTGAGGGCGAGCAGCAGGTGCTCCTTGGACTGGAAATAGAGATAGACGGTCCCCTTGGCCACGCCGGATGCGGTAGCGACCTCTTCCATCGTGGTCTCGTTGAAGCCCTTGGAGCTGAAAAGCTCGAGGGCGGCCTGCATGATCTCGGCCCGGCGCTGCTCGGTGGGCTTGACCACCCTGCGCTTGAGGACGGAGGAAACCGCGTCTCGCACCGAGTCCATCGCGTCCTTTTCGGGTTGCGGACTGACCTGAGGTCAGATGGTAACACTCCGTTCTCGAAGGCACAAGATCCTTTAAAAGGCCTGTTCACAGAGCATTTTCATGCTAGTAACCACCGAGGGTTGACCGCTGACTGATGGTCAGTCATACTACTGACCGACGGTTAGTCAGGTAAGAGAAACGGAAAGGAGGGACCAGATGTCGAAGGCGATGAGCACACTCACAGTTCAGGTCCCGGCGCGCGTTGTGCGCGAGGCGATTCCGGCCAAGCTCTCGATCGGTACGTCCACGATTGAGATCGGGCCGGCCGCGGCCGCCGAGACGACCGTCCTTGGCCTGGAAGGTCACCGCTTCCCGGCGCGCTGGACCAAGCGCGGCGCGGCGGGGGCGGGATCGATCGAAGTCCGGCCTTCTTCGAAGCTGACATCGGAGATCACGGTCGTCCTCGAGGCGCCGCGCGGAGTCGTGTGGAAGCTGCTCGGCAACGGTCAGGGATTGCGCAGCCTCGCCCAGCTGTACGCGCGGGCGCTGCGCTATGAGGTGGAGACGAAGGGTGACGAGCAGGCGGACGCGTTCAGCGCACGCCGCACGACGCCCGAACTCGTCAAGGCACGCACCGCGTGATGTTCAGGATGGCGCGTAGCGCCCCCTTGTAACTGGACTACAGCCCCCTCCCCGCAACAAGAAAGAAGGGCCCTCTCAGGGCCCTTCTTTCGTTCACGGCACCGGACGTGTCTCGCCGCGGCCCGTGATGCGGAGGACTTCCCCGGAGTTGAGCGCGACGAGCTCGTCCAGCAATCTCTCGAGCTCGCCGCGGCGAAAGGCGCCGATGTACTTGCCGACGACGTTGCCGCTCTCGTCGATGAAGACGGTCTCCGGCGCCCCCGTGACGCCGTAGCGCTTCGCGACCACCGCACGGGTGTCCTGGACGTTGGGGAAGCGGATCCGGTACGTGCGCAAGTACTTGAGCGCCTCTTCGCGGCCGTCCAGGATGTTCACGCCGAGAAAGCGCACGCGCTTGGCGAAAGCTCGCCGGGCCCGGACGAGCTCCGGTGCCTCCTCGCGGCAGGGGTCGCACCACGACGCCCAGAAGTTCACGACGAGCGGCCGTCCTCGAAAGCTGCTCAACGCGATGCGCGCGTCGGAATCAGCGAGATTCGGGAGGTTGAACTCGGGCGCCGGTCCGCGAAGCACGGCCTCGGGGCGGGACGTGAAGAGCGCGAACCCCCCGAAGCCGAGCACGGCAACGACGGGAAGAAGCCACAGCATGCGGCGCATCGCGCCCTACGGCTTATCCGGTGGGACGAACGGCTCGACCCACGCCAGCACGTCCGCAGCGTCCCTCAACGGGTGCGAGCGCCGGCGGGAGCCGATTGTGGCGAGCGTGAGCAGCGCGAGCACGACCATGACGACGAGCCACCGGGCGTCGTCGCCCGGATCCAGACCCGGGATCGCGGAGGCGGCCGTCTGTGTCTCGCTGAGCTGGGCGGGGGGAGCCGAGAGCGACCGACCGATGTCGACGCCGCCGCCCCCAGAGCCGACGCGGAGCTCGATCGTCTTCGCGTAGTCGAGCAACGCCGTCGAGTCTCGGTAGTGGTCCTGAGAGCCCATGACGACGCTGAACGCAATTCCGTCGGCGGTCCGCACGGCTGCGATGAGGCAGTGTCCGGCATTGGCGGTGAAGCCGGTCTTCACGCCGACGATGTCGGAGCGCTCGAGAACGAGCTTGTTGTGGTTGTCGAAGATGCGCTGGCGGCCGTCCTTCCAGGGCATGCGGTGCGTCTTCGTCTTCACGATGTCGGCGAGCACCGGATCGGAGAGCAGCTCGCGCGTGAACAGCGCCATGTCCCACGCCGAGGAGACGTGACCGATCATGTCCAGCCCGTGCGGATTGTTGAAGTGCGTGTCGCGTGCGCCGAGCGAGCGCGCTTTCTGGTTCATAAGGCGAACGAAGTGATCGAAGCCGAACGGATCGTTCGCCGCGAGCGCCATGCCTGCGTCGTTGGCCGACTTGAGCAGCAGTGCATAGAGCAGGTTGCGAACGGTGATCTTCATGCCGGGCTCGAGATTCAGATCGCTGCCGTGAGATTGAAGGACGAGCGGCGACGCGACGACCACGTCGTCCAGCTTGTAGATATCGCGCGCGACGAGCGCCGTGACGACTTTGGTGAGGCTTGCAGGTGCGCGCATGTCGTGTACGCGGCGCCCAAAGAGCACGCGTCCTTCGCCGTTATTGAGCGTGACGAGGATTGCCGACCCGGCCGTGATACCCGGACCTCCATCAGGTCGCGACGACGGAGTGGGCGATTGCGCCCCGGCCGGTGTTCCGACAACGGCGGCAACTGCGATCAGCAGTGCCGCAAACGCTCGCCGTCTCATGTCGCGCCCCCAGGCCGTTCAGGCCTGCATTCGCACTTTCTTGCCCTCGAACCCCTGCGCGAGCCGCTCCACCAGGTCGCGAATCTCCGATGCGACACGACGGTAGGCGGCTTCGCGCTCGCCGATCGGGTCGTCAACGTCCTGATCGGCCGCTGCGTCCCCCGTGTCCCGCAACCGGGATGCTTCCGTCAGCCACGACTCAGTGTCCTGGAAGGCCGGGAGGCTGGGAAGCAACTCGACGAAGCCCTTCAGGGTAAACGTCCTGGTCAGAGCCTCGGGAAAGGCTCGGACGGTCTCGCGAACGTGCTCACGGGACAACCCGATGACGAGGTCGGCCCACTCGACCAGGTCGCGGTCGAGCTCGAGCGTGCGATGGTCGTCGATCGGAACGCCCATCTCCGCCATCACCTTGCGTCCGTCGATGGTGGCGGCCCGGCCCGTCCACGCGTGGGTGCCGGTCGACCGAACGTCGATGTTCATGCCTCGGTCGGCGGCCTCCTTGCGCAGGAAACCCTCGGCCATGGGACTCCGGCAAACGTTCCCGGTGCACACGAACAAGACGTTCACTTCGTGGTAACCCCGCTGGTCGGTCGGCTGAGGCGGCGTCAGTCTAGCGCACGGTGTCATGATGTTCTTGTGCGGGCGGGGCGTTGGATTGGTGTGCTTTCCGTTCTTGTGTGCGTGAGTAGCGCACTCACAACCCGCCCCGCCCGAGCCGACGAACGGGTCGAGAGCCAACAGTATTTCCTTGGCGAAGGAGCGCCCGACTGCTGGCTGTTTGCGGGGATTGCACCTCCCCCCATGTCGCCCGTGCCTTCAAACCACGGCGGGGCGTGTTTCCGCCTTCGGGCTCGAGATCTCAGCTTTACCGTCAAGATCGAAGACGACTCGGGTCTGCCCGTAGCCGGCACATACGAATTTCAAAGCGGCAGCGGGACCGCCGGGGTGCACGGCAGCTTCTGCGATTCGCTGACGCGCCGCGTTCCGCAGAGCGCGGCGACCATGACCATCTTCGTCCACGGCCCGTCCAGCGGTCTGCTGCTCTACGGTCCTTCGAGCTTCCAGACGTGTGTGGATCGCGGCGCACCGGGCTGGGGCACGACCGGGACGATCACGGTTCGGTACACGGTCAAGCCCCTGCGAAGGTAGCGACATACCATCGGGGTATGCGCCGCCCCCTCACGTCCGCGCAGCTCGCGCAGTTCGCCGAGATCGGTGAGGACCGGATCGACGAGTACCGCTCGCGCGGCTTGATCGATCCCGATCGCGACGGCGAGATGGACGACTGGGACGTCCTGCGCCTGCGCATCTTGATGCACTACGAGAGCCTCGGACGATCGATGGACGAGATCGAAAAGGCAATTCGCGACGGATCGACCAGCGTCATCTACTCGGACCTGCTCTGGGGCGACGCCGACGCATTCGTCGTGCCCGAACAGATCGCCGAGGAGCTGGGCGTGCCGCTCGAGGACATCGAGGCACTGCTGAGAGCCATCGGCCTCACGGGCAGCATCCCGCGGAGCGATCTGAAGTTCTTCGAGATGATGAAGTCGCTCGTCGACGGCGGGCTTCCGATGAAGCTGCTGCTCGAAGTCGCGCGCGTATACGGCGACTCGCTGCGCCGGCTCGCGCAGACGGAGGTGCGAATGATCCGCGACGTCGTCGCCGAGCCCGGCCGGTCGTCCCTGCTCAAAGACCGTGCACAGTCCGAGCGGCTGCAGGCCGTCCAGGAGGTGCTCGAGCCGGTGCTCGAGCCG
>DASQWC010000056.1:0-9826 GCA_035640475.1 Actinomycetota bacterium
TGATCGACGCCGGTGTTGCACGCGTCGTCGCTGCAATGAAGGACCCAAACCCGAACGTCAACGGTCGCGGCTTGAAGCGGCTCCGCGCGGCGGGCATCCAGACCTCAACCGGTCCCGGACGATCGCAGGCGCGCCCGATCATCGAAGGATTCGAGAAGTGGATTCGCACCGGCATGCCGTTCGTGACGGTCAAGATGGCAGCCACGCTCGACGGGAAGATCGCCGCTCGAGACGGGACCTCGCGCTGGATCACGGGTGAGCAAGCACGTGCCGAGGTTCACGACCTGCGGCGGCGGGTGGACGCCGTCCTCGTCGGTTCGATGACCGTCGTCCGCGACGACCCGTTGCTGACATTCCGCACCGGTGGCCCGGGAGGGACACAGCCACTGCGCGTTGTGGTCGACGGCAGCGGCCGGACGCCGCCGGGCGCCCAGGTCTTCAACGCCGACGCTCCGACGCTGGTCATCACCTCCGAGGAGATCGACGAGTCGTTCGTCGCCGCGTGGAGCGGCGCGGGGGCCGAAGTCGTACGCGTGAGCGCCGGTGAGAGCGGTGTCGACGTTCGCGCCGCCTTCAACGAGCTCGGTCGCCTCGGTCTGTGCCACATCCTCGTCGAAGGAGGACCGACGATCGCATCGTCCCTCGTCTCCCACGAGCTCGTCGACCGATTCGTGCTCTACCTCGCTCCCAAGCTGATCGGGGGCGACGCGCCGGGCGTGCTGAACGACGGTGTGAAGACGCTGACCGATGCGTGGCAGCTGCGCATCGAAAATGTTCGTCGCGTCGGTGACGACATCCGTATCGATGCCAAACCGGAGGACGGATAGGTGTTCACCGGAATCATCGCCGCCGTTGGTGAAGTTGTGAAGGTCGAGCCGGGTGCCGACGACCGGCGAATCTGGATCGAGTCGCGCGACTTGGCAGATTGCGCGATCGGCGCCTCGGTGGCCGTCGACGGCGTGTGCCTGACGGTGACCGAGCTCGACGGTGACGTCGCGCGCTTTGACGTCTCGGCCGAATCGCTCGCGCGCTCGACGCTCGGATCGAAGGCGCCGGGCGACCGCGTCAACCTCGAACGCCCGTTGCGCGCCGGCGACGAGCTCGGCGGCCACATCGTGCAGGGACACGTCGACGGTGTCGGAGCGGTGACCGGCGTCGTACTCGAAGGTGAGGGTCGGCGCATCACGCTCACCGTTCCGATTGCGCTCGGCCGTTACATCGTCGAGAAGGGGAGTGTCACCGTCGACGGTGTCAGCCTGACGGCGACGAACGTGAGTGACGACGGGTTCGAGGTCGCGCTCGTCCCACACACGCTTGCCGCAACGACGTTCGGCGACGTTGAAACGGGACGTAACGTGAATATCGAAGTTGATGTGCTGGCGAAGTACGCGGAGCGGCTCCATGGCCGCGGTGAGGCATCCTAGAAGCCCGGGAGGAGACATGCCCTTTACGACCGTCGACGACGCAATCGCTCGCATCAGGCGCGGAGAGGTGCTGATCGTCGTCGACGACGAGGATCGCGAAAACGAGGGCGACCTTACGATGGCCGCCGCACGCGTCAATCCCGAGGCGATCAACTTCATGATCCGCCACGGCCGAGGACTCGTGTGCATGCCCGTTGAGGGGAAGCGCCTCGACGAGCTGCACCTCGAGCCGATGGTCGCGCAGAACACGTCGTCCCACGAGACCGCGTTCACGGTTTCGATCGACCACCGCACCGTTACGACGGGGATCTCGGCCCACGAACGCTCGGTGACGATCCAGAAGGTCCTCGATCCGATGGCGCGGCCGTCGGACTTCATTCGGCCGGGCCACGTCTTTCCGCTCCGCGCGAAGGAAGGTGGAGTGCTGCGCCGAGCCGGACATACGGAGGCTGCGGTGGATCTTTCGCGGATGGCGGGACTCCCGCCGGCCGGGGTCATCTGCGAGGTCCTCAATGAGGACGGCTCGACGGCGCGCCTGAAGCACCTCGAGTCCTTCGCCGAAGATCACGGACTCGCGATCGTGTCGATCGCGCAGATCATCGAACACCGCCGACGCGCCGAAAAGCTCGTCCGCCGCACGGCCGAAGCGATGATCCCGACACCGTACGGGACCTTCCGCGCGATCGAGTACGAATCGCTGATGGACGGCCGCTCGCACGTGGCTTTCGTGCTCGGCGAGCCGGCGGCCAAGACGAACGTGCTCGTTCGCGTTCACTCGGAGTGCTTCACCGGCGACATCTTCGGATCGTTGCGGTGCGACTGCGGATCGCAGCTCCGGATGGCGTTACAGAAGATCGGCGAGGTCGGTGAAGGCGTCGTTGTGTACATCCGCGGCCACGAGGGCCGCGGCATCGGACTAACGCACAAGCTCAAGGCCTACGAGCTCCAGGAGAACGGCCTGGACACGGTCGAGGCCAACGAGGCACTCGGCTTCGCCGCGGACCTCCGTGATTACGGAACGGGCGCGCAGATCCTCGTCGACTTGGGCATCTCGACGATCCGCTTTCTCAGCAACAACCCGAAGAAAGTCGCGGGCATCGAGGGCTACGGGCTCAGGATCGTCGAGTGGGTGCCGCTCCAAACGATGCCGACCGAGGAGAACATCGAGTATCTGCGTACGAAGCGCGACAAGCTCGGCCACCGGCTCGACCTGCCGAGCGGCTCCGAGCCGGAGGGGACCTGATGGGCCAACGGATGAAGGGCTCCTTCGACGGCAGCGGCCTGCGGATCGCGGTCGTGGTCGCTCGCTTCAACGAGATCGTCACGGACCGGCTGGCCGAAGGATGTCGCGACGCGCTGGCTCGGCACGGCGTTCGCTCTGAGGACGTGCAGTGGGCCGAGGTGCCCGGATCCCGCGAGCTTCCGGTCGCGTGCAAGTCGCTCGCGCTCACCGGGCGCTTCGATGCGGTCATCGCGCTCGGCTGTGTCATTCGCGGTGAGACGGTTCACTTCGACCTGGTCGCCAACGAGGCCTCGCGCGGACTCGGGCAGGCATCGGTCGAGACGGGGGTTCCGGTCATCTTCGGCGTGCTGGCGACGGAGAGCCTCGAGCAGGCCTTCGACCGGGCCGGCGGGAAGATGGGCAACGCCGGGTGGAACGCAGCCGTGTCGGCGATCGAGACGGCGAGCGTGCTCGAACGAATCTCGAAAGGGACGGCCGGCTAGATGCTGCGGCTCGTTCTCCCCAAGGGATCGCTCGAGGACTCGACGTTCGCGCTGTTCGAGGCCGCCGATCTCGGCGTGGTCCGCGCATCCGACCGCGACTACCAGGGCTCGATCGACGACCCGCGCATCGGGTCGGTCGCAGTCATTCGACCTCAGGAGATCCCGCGTTACGTAGAGGCCGGACACTTCGACATCGGCATCACCGGTCAGGACTTCGTCGCGGAGACCGAAGCGGATGTCGTCGAGATCGCGCAGCTGCCGTACGCGAAGGCGACTCCTCGGCCGGCCCGGATCGTGCTCGCCATGTCGATCGACTCGGCTGTCGAGCGAGCGGACCAGCTTCCCCCCGAGATCAGCGTGTCGACGGAGTACGAGAACCTCGCGCGCAAGTACTTCGACAAGCTCGGCGTCAACGCAAAGGTGATGCGCTCGTTTGGGTCGAACGAGGCCAAGGTGGCCGCCGGCATCGTCGACGCGACGATCCACAATGTGGAGACGGGTGGGACGTTGCGTCGCAACGGTTTGCGGATCGTGGACGTCCTGATGGAGTCGTGGACGGTCCTCGTCGCCAACAAGAAGACGATGGAGGACGAGCAGGCGAGCAAGGCGATCGCGGAGATCCACTTGTTGCTCGACGGCGCCGTGCGCGCGCGGGGCCGGGTCCTGGTGAAGCTCAACGTGTCGCGAGACGACCTGGACGGCGTGCTCGAGATCATTCCGTCGATGCGCGCACCGACGGTGGCCGAACTCGCCGGCGGCGATGCATACGCGGTTGAGACCGTCGTGTCGAAGACGGAGATCAACACGCTCATTCCCCAGCTGAAGGCGCGTGGGGCCACGGACATCATCGAGCTGCCGCTCTCGAAGATCGTTCCGTAATCTCCTTCGCCCTCGACGATGGCGGTCCACGTTCCCCTCTGCTACCGTTGGCGCGGTTGCTCGGGATCCGCCGTAAGGCGGCCCCTATGAATGGTTGTGCCGGCCCGATTGAGGGCCGGCGAGAAGGAGGAAAGCAGTGGCGGAAGGTGTCGTGAAGTGGTTCTCCAACGAGAAGGGCTACGGCTTCATCGCACAGCCCGACTCGGAGGACGTGTTCGTGCATTTCTCGGCGATTCAGGCCGACGGCTACAAGACTCTCAATGAGGGTCAGAAGGTCGAGTTCGACATCACCGAGGGACCGAAGGGAAAACAAGCGGCGAACGTCCGCGTTGTCGGTTGATCGGCATTGTGTAGACGGCCGGTCCGAGTCCCCTCGACACTCCAGAGTCCCGGGGCGGGTAAACTTGGCCGTGCTTGTGAAGAAGGGGCCCGCAGCCCCTCACCCCGGGCGTCTTTGAGGACGCGTAAGGGTTGTGGAGACGCTGAATCTCTGCGTCGTGCGGATCCTCTTCACGTGCTGTTCGTTGCTTCGTGTGAAGGAGACGTCGGGATCCGCCGTCGGGCGGCCCCTGTAAGGAGGGATGTCGCATAGCGCAGGCTCGACGAGCCCCAGCGGCGCCTGAGAATCGGATCAACGACCGCATCCGCGCCCCGAAGGTCCGGCTGATCGGTGCGGACGGTTCCCAAGTCGGGATCGTGACCCGGGAGCAAGCGTTGCAGCAGGCGCAGGGGGACGGGCTCGACCTCGTGGAGGTTGCGCCTCTGGCGGACCCACCGGTCTGCAAGATCATGGACTACGGGAAGTTCAAGTACCAGGAGTCCATACGAGCGAAAGAAGCGCGCAAGAAGCAGGGCCATCAAACGGTCAAAGAGATGCGGTTTCGGCCGAAGATCGGGATTCACGACTACGAGACGAAGAAGAGTCGGGTCGTCGAGTTTCTCGAGGACGGACACCGCGTGAAGGTGACGGTGATGTTCAGAGGACGTGAGATGCACCACACCGAGCTCGGCCAGCGGTTGCTCGAGAGACTCTCGACCGACCTGGACGGAATCGGCACCGTGGAGGTTGCATCGAAGCTCGACGGGCGAAACATGACGATCATGTTCGCGCCGGCAAAGAAGAAGGCTGGTTGACGATGCCCAAGATGAAGACGAATCGAGCTGCCGCGAAGCGGTTCCGGCGAACGGGGAGCGGGAAGTTCGTACACCGGAAGGCGTGGGGCTCGCACTTGTTCAAGTCGAAGACGAAGTCGCGCCAGATTCGGCTGAAGGGGAACAAGGTCGTCGCGGATTCGGATCACGACCGGGTCGGCCGGCTGCTGGGCAAGTAAGGGGACGATGAAGGCACCATGACTCGCGCACGATCTGGAGCACGCCACCGTCAAAAGGTCCGGGCCGTTCTCGGACGCGCCAAGGGCTATTCGGCAGCGCGCGGGAAGCGGTTCAAGGCGGCCAAGGAACAAGTCGCACACTCGCTCGCGTACTCGTACCGGGATCGCCGGAATCGCAAGCGTGACTTCCGACGCTTGTGGATCACGCGCATCAATGCTGCCGCGCGCAGCCACGGCATGTCGTACAACAAGTTCATCTCCGGCCTCAAGGCCGCGGACGTCCAAGTCGACAGGAAGGTCCTCGCGGATATCGCCGTCCGCGACCCGGCGGCGTTCGGCAAGCTGGTCGAGGTCGCGCAGGCGGAGCTCCAGTCGACAGGCGAGTGACCGCCGGGGCCTCCGCGCCCGGGAGTGCGGGGGGGTCCCCCGCACAAGACGAGCGGGAAGCCAAGACCGTCGAGCTCATCGCGACTGTTTCCCATGAGATCCGCTCGCCGCTGACGACGATCAAAGGCTTCACGAAGACGCTCATCGACAGATGGGACCGTCTATCCGATGACACGAAGCGAGAGATGCTGCTGGCGATCAACGCCGACGCCGACCGGGTGACGCGGTTGCTCACCGAGCTTCTGGACGTCTCTCGGCTCGAAGCCGGTAGGCTGACGCTCCACCGGCGGCCGGTAGACCTTCGCGAGCTGGCCGG
Organism: Actinomycetota bacterium; assembly: GCA_035640475.1. Classification (GTDB taxonomy): domain Bacteria; phylum Actinomycetota; class JAICYB01; order JAICYB01; family JAICYB01; genus DASQWC01. Next base: position 6,063 of record DASQWC010000056.1, read on the forward strand.
CGAGACGGTGGACGATTTGGCGGAACGCAGTGCACGGCATGTTGTCCGGCTGGTTCCGGGAGACCCGGTCGGCGTTCAGGGCGATCCGGACAAGCTTCGTCAGGTCGTCACGAACTTCATCGAGAACGCGCTGAAGTACACGGACGAAGGAACGGTGACGGTGACCTGCAGCATGCAAGGAGAGTGGGGAAAGGTCGCCGTCGCCGATGAGGGGCCCGGGATCCCCACGGCTCGGCAAGCTGTGCTCTTCGAGAAGTTCTCGCGACACGACGTTCCCGGCGCACCGTCGGGTACGGGCCTCGGACTCTACATCTGCAAGGGACTGATCGAGGCGCACGGCGGCCGGATCGGTGTCAGCTCGGGCGACGGCTCCGGTTCGACGTTCTGGTTCGAGGTTCCGGCCGTGGAGCTGCCGTGAGCGATCTCGAGCGCGAGCTCGAGCGACTCGGCGACGAAGCGCGCGCGGCGGTCGACGCGGCTGCGTCGCCCGACGAGCTTCAGGATGCCGACGTCCGCTTCCTCGGACGACGCTCGCGCCTCACTGAGATTCTCCGCAACGTTCGCAACCTCTCCGAGAAGCAGAAGCGCATCATCGGACCGGCCGGCAACAAGCTTCGCGAGGAGCTGACCTCGCTCGTCGAGCAGCGCCGTGCTGCGCTCGAGCGAGCCGCGGAGGACGAGCTCCTTCGCACCGATCGTGTCGACGTCACGATGCCTGGCCGTGCTCCCGCGCGTGGAGCGCCGAATCCGCTGACCGAGGTCATCAAGCGGATCGAGGACGCCTTCATCGGGATCGGCTACACGATCGCCGAAGGACCGGAGGCGGATACCGACTGGAACAACTTCCAGGCCCTCAATATCCCGGTCGATCACCCCGCACGGTCCCTCATGGACACGTTTTACCTGGAGAGCCCGCGGGGCGGAGAGACGGCGCTATTGCGGACACATACCTCACCTGTGCAAGTGCGCGTCATGCAGTCACAGGCGCCGCCGATCTACATCATCTGTCCGGGCCGCGCATTCCGGCGGGACGAGGCCGACCCGACGCACTCACCGGTGTTCCATCAGGTCGAAGGCTTGGCCGTGGACGAAGGTCTTACATTCGCGCATTTGCGCGCGACGCTCGAGGTGTTCGCGCAGGCCGCTTACGGTCCCGAGACGAAGGTGCGCCTCGTGCCGTCCTTCTATCCGTTCACGGAGCCTTCGGCGGAGCTCGAGGTGACGTGTCCCGTCTGCAAGGGTTCGGGATGCAATCAGTGCTCGCTCGGGTGGCACGGCGTGGGCGGCTGCGGCATGGTCGACCCAAACGTCTTCGAATTCGTCGGCATCGACCCCGAGCGCTACACCGGGTTTGCGTTCGGAATGGGAGTCGAGAAGATTCCGATGAGCCGCCACGGCATCGAGGACATTCGCATCTTCCTCGAAGGCGACCTTCGCTTTCTCGAACAGTTCCGCGGGCTCCCGGTGCGCTGATGCGTGTTCCGTTGGCGTGGCTGCGTGAGATCGTCGACTTCGACGTACCGACGCAGGAGCTCGCAAGCCGCCTCTCGATGACGGGGACGGCCGTCGACAAGATCGATCGCTTCGCTGCAGGGATTTCCGGAGTCGTCGTCGGGCGCGTGCTCGACGTCGCCGATGTGCCGGAGTCGGACAAGCTGTGCGTCGCACAGGTCGATGTCGGCCGCAAGAGCGTCCAGGTCGTCGCCGGCGCAAAGAACTTCCGCAAGGACGATCTCGTGCCCGTCGCACTTCCGGGCGCCCAGGTCACGACGCTCGACGAGCCGGTCGGTACTCGAAGGATGGTCGGCGGGCGTTACGAGTCGCAGGGCATGCTCTGCTCGGCCCGGGAGCTCGGCGTCGCGGACGAACACGAAGGGATTCTCGTGCTCGGCGCGTCGGTGCAGGTCGGCGCCGACGTTGCGCATCTGCTCGGGCTCGACGACGACGTGCTCGAGCTGGAGATCTATCCCAATCGGCCCGACTTGATGTCGATTGTCGGCGTAGCGCGCGAGGTGGCGCAGCTGCTTGGATCAGAGCTCCGGCGTCCGGCCGGAGACGTCGTCGAGGAAGGGCCGGACGTCACGGGACTCACGTCCGTGACGATAGAGGACCTCGAAGGCTGTCCCCGATACGACGCGCGAGTGATCTCCAACGTCACCTTCGGGCCGTCTCCCGCGCTGATCATGGCGCGGCTCACTGCGTGCGGATTCCGTCCGCTCGGCAATTTGGTCGACGCGACGAACTATGTGCTCCTGCTGACCGGACAGCCGCTGCATGCGTTCGATCTCGACAAGCTCGCCGAGGAGCGGATCGTCGTCCGCCGCGCACACGACGGCGAGCACCTCGTCACGCTCGACGGTGAGGAGCGCGAGCTGCGGGCGGACGAGCTGGTCATCGCGGACGCGAAGGACGCACAGGCGCTCGCTGGAATCATGGGCGGCGGAGCGAGCGAGGTCGGCCCGTCGACGAAGCGCGTCCTGCTCGAGTCTGCGTACTTCGATGCGATCACGATCGCGAGAACGGCGAGACGCCACGGCATGCGCACCGAGGCCTCGGCGCGTTTTGAACGGGGGGCGAACCCACACGCTGCCCCGTGGGCGGCGGCCATCGCAGCGGAGCAGATCCGGACGACGGCCGGTGGCGTAGTCGCCAACGGTGTGATCGACGCCGGCTCCGAGCCGGAGCGGCGTGTTGTCGTCCTTCGGCCCGAGCGCGTCGAGCGGACTCTCGGGACGAGTGTGCCCGCCCAGGATCGGGATCGCTTCCTCAGCGGTATCGGCTGCGAGATCGGTACGTCGGACGGCGATGTAGCCGTCATCATCCCGGCGTGGCGACCGGATCTCGAACGCGAGATCGACCTCATCGAGGAGATTGCGCGTCTGTACGGCTACGAGAACATCCCGATCGAGCGGCGGCCGGGGTACCGCGGCGGACGATCGTCGCAACAGATCCTGCGCAACCGGGTGCGCGACACGCTGTTGGGGGCCGGGCTGAGCGAGGCGATGCTCTCGACGTTCGTTCCCATCCAGGACGTGGAAGGCATCGGTTACGACGGCGAGCTCGTTCGTGTGCAGAACCCGATGACCATCGAGCAGCGCCAACTTCGGCCCTCGCTCTTTCCCGGGCTGCTGCGCGCCGCGCAGCGCAACGTCGCGCGCGGCGTGGGAACCATTCGCCTGTTCGAGATCGGCAAGCTCTTCCGTGGATGGGCGAAGAATGGCGAGCTGCCCGATGAAACCGAGCACGTGAGCGTCGTCCTCGCGGGGACGCTCGACCGGCACTGGTCGCTCGAGGGCCGTCCGGCCGACGCGTTCGATGTAAAGGGTGTGCTGGAGCTCGTTCTCGAAGCGCTCGGCATCCCGGATTGGAGCATCGACTCCGGGGTCGGCATGCCGTTCCACCCCGGACGGAGCGCCAACATCACCGTCGACGGTCGGGCCGTCGGTAGGTTCGGCGAGCTCCGGCCGTCCGTTGCCCGCGCGTTCGATCTCGAGTCGGCCGTCGCCGGCGGGCTGTCGCTGGAGCCGCTGTACGAGCTTGCCCCCGAGGAGCTCACCGTTGCGCAACTCCCGAACCAGCCGCCCGTGTTACGCGACATCTCGATGTGGCTTCCCGAAGACGCGTCGGTCGCGGACGTCCTGCACACGATCGGCGAGGCCGGAGGGGAGCTGCTCGAGCGGGCCGATATGCTCGACGAATATCGAACCGATGGACGGCGGAGCGTTGCGTTCTCGCTGACGTTCCGGGCCCCCGACCGCACGCTG